>JAKIVD010000024.1 GCA_021647205.1 Bacteroidales bacterium
GCTTCTTACGAATCGGGTGTTTATGTAATACGCATTGATACCGAAGAGGGTATTGTTACCAAGCGCGTGGTCATTACTGACTAAGCACGGCGGACAATAACCGACCTGAACAAAAAGGGCAGCCATATGGCTGCCCTTTTTTTGTACATTTGTTTTACTCAAAACTACGATACCCATGCTCGTCAAAACATACGGTAGTGCGATTTATGGAATTGATGCAGTTTTAATAACCATCGAAGTCAATATTAGTCAGGGAAAAAAATTCTACCTGGTCGGATTGCCTGATAATGCAGTTAAAGAAAGTCAGCACCGTTTAGTTGCAGCTATCACAAATATTGGTTACAAATATCCTCGACGTCGCATCATTATCAATATGGCCCCCGCTGATATAAAAAAGGAAGGGTCAGCCTATGATTTACCACTCGCCATTGCCATTCTTGCTGCTTCAAATCAAATAAGCAATGAACACTTGAATGAATATGTGATGATGGGGGAGTTATCTCTTGACGGAAAAATGAACCCTATAAAAGGGGCACTACCCATGGCGTTGCGGGCAAAGGAAGAAGGCTATCAGTCACTAATAGTTCCAATCGAAAATGCGCGCGAAGCTGCCATTGTCGATGGTATAAAAGTGTATGGCTTTTCTCATATTACCGAAGTAATCGATATGTTGGCGGGAAATACTATCGGGGTACCCGTAAGTGTAAATACCGAAGAACAACTTTCGGGTCAAAGGATGGATTCAATTTTTGATTTTGAAGACGTAAAGGGACAGGAAAATATTAAAAGAGCTTTAGAGATTGCTGCTGCAGGTGGGCATAATGTGATTATGATCGGCCCTCCCGGCTCGGGCAAAACAATGCTGGCCAAACGGCTCCCTTCAATATTACCGCCACTTACGCTGGAGGAAGCATTGGAAACGACAAAAATCCATTCGGTTTCTGGCCTGTTACCTGAGGATGAAGCCCTGGTAAGGGTAAGGCCGTACCGTTCACCGCATCACACAATTAGCGATGCCGGTTTGGTAGGAGGCGGTACTTATCCACAGCCCGGTGAAATATCACTGGCTCAGAATGGTGTACTTTTTCTGGATGAACTCCCGGAGTTCAAACGCTCGGTACTGGAAGTCATGCGACAACCCATGGAAGACCGGATTGTTACTATTTCACGGGCAAGGGTTACGGTAAGCTATCCGGCCAGTTTTATGTTGATTGCTGCCATGAACCCGTGTCCGTGTGGTTATTATAACCATCCTGAGAAAGAATGTGTATGTTCGCCGGGTGTGGTCAAAAGTTACTTAAACCGTATTTCCGGCCCGCTGATGGACCGGATTGATTTGCATGTGGAAGTAACACCGGTTCCATTCACCGACCTGGCAGAATCACCACCCGGAGAAAAAAGCAGTAACGTAAGAATACGCGTAATGCAGGCCCGGAAGGTGCAGGAAAGACGCTTTGCAGAACATCAAAATATTTACAATAATTCCCAAATGTCAGCCAAAGATATTGACCAATTTTGCTATTTGAATGAAACAGGAAGAAACCTGCTTAAAACAGCGATGGCGAAACTAAGTCTTTCTGCCCGTGCTTACGACAGAATAATTAAAGTTTCCCGAACCATCGCTGATTTAGAAGGAGCTGAAAACATCGGAACAGAACATCTGGCAGAAGCCATTCAGTACCGTAGCCTTGACCGGGAAAGCTGGGGGTATTAAATTAATGCAAGAATGGGGAAACGGAAGACCTTTCAGCGTTCACAGAACCTGGAAGAGTCTTTTAAAAAGTCAGGTATCTGGACCTTCCAGCGTGCGAAGCACCTGGAAGAGTCAAACAAAAAGCACATATAATGACTAAACAATGAAAAATAAACCCACAATAGAACAACTCAATCAGCTCAACAACGGAACAATGATGGAACAACTCCAGATTGAGTACCTTAAAATAGACGGAGGTTTTTTAAAGGCAAAGATGCCCGTAAATGAAAAAACCATTCAACCTGACGGCATCCTGCATGGCGGTGCCAGTCTCGCCCTGGCCGAAACTGTGGCAGGACTGGGTTCTGCTTTACTGGTTGATTTAGCAAAGTACAATGTGCGCGGTGCCCAGGTATGCGCCAATCATGTTGGAACCGTAACCACGGGATGGGTCATGGCCGAAGCACGCCTCATTCACAAGGGAAAAAACACCCATATCTGGAATATTGACATCAAAACCGAATCGGATAGAATGGTTTCCATTTGCCGGATTACCAATTTCATTGTGGGGAAAGAGTAAATAGATTAATATTTCTCACAAATCCGGAAGAGTGTTTCAATACTTTCTTTATCACCACCAAACTGACAGTTTGTTTGATGGAGGTGTTCAAAATAGCTTCCCGTAATTCCTGCAACCTCATCAGAAGTTGCCAGCCAAACAGGCGTGGTAGCTCCCTGCCCGGGACTTTCGTGTCCGCCAAAACCCAACTGCTTGCTCAATACCGAATTTACATCGCCCGGATGGCAGGCATTCACTGAAATTTCCGATGCTTTGAGACGTTCGGCAAAAGCAATGGTCAGCATGCGGTTGGCTTGTTTGCTTTGGCGGTAGGCTGTCCCGTTGTCGTAGTTTCTGTGTTTAAATTCCAAGTCATCCAATTCCAAATTACCTGCCCAGTACGAAGCCACATTGATGATGCGCGAAGGAGCCGACTGTTTCAGGATTGGCGTAAAAAACTGCGTCATCCAAAAGTAACCCAAAACGTTGGTGGCAAACTGCATTTCAATACCTGTCGTTGTTTCCAATCGTTGACGGGGAGTTGTTCCGGCATTGTTAATCAAAACATGCAAGGGGCCAGTCCATTCCTGAGCTGCTTTTTGGATTTCCATTTTATTGGAAAGGTCAGCAATAACGAACGAAATATTCGGGTTTCCGGTATTCGTCTTCAATTCGACTACGGTTGATTTTGCTTTTTCGGCGTTTCTGGCCAGGATAACAACTTTGTAATTATCCTTCAATGCGATCAGGCGGGCAATGGCCTTGCCAATGGCTCCCGTTCCTCCCGTAACAAGTACGGTTCTTTCTTTTGAATGATTTTCAATCATGTGTTTGGTGTTTTCTTCCCTACAAAGTTAGGCAGAAAATAGCGTACTTTTGATGTTGAACATTGTAGCGTTCGCCATGCCGGAAAAACTGACATCTGTTATCACGCTTTCTATTCGCAAAGGACTACCTTTCGTGCTTTACCGATTGCCGAATACCGCTGAAATTATTCTTGTTGTACAGAAAACGGGTAAACCGGAAGAAAGAAAGGTTCAGGAGATGGAAAGCCTGAAAGGTTTTTTGGTTGCGGGCTTTGCACAGATGGAATTGGGTACTGTTTTCCTCATCAAACCCGACATTGTGCTGAAAGGTTCGCTGCCTTCTGGAACCTTGTTAAAAGAATTGGAGGAATTGCCTGATGTTGATGAATTAACCGCATCGCATGACGTTGTTCAGTCAGAAGAGGAATATTTGAGTACAGTCCAAAATCTCATCGACAAATTGAAGGCCGGCGAACTGCAAAAAGTGGTTTTGTCGCGCATCGTGCAAGCTGAAGCGGAGAAGGTTGACAAGGGACAACTTTTTACAAAACTCGAACAAAAATACCCGGATGCCTTTGTGTATTTGATGCACCTTCCCCGCATGGGAACATGGACGGGGGCAACACCCGAGACCCTTTTGAAAGTCGGGGATGGCTTTGCCAAAACAGTGGCCCTGGCCGGAACGATGCCGGTTGAGCGTATGAACTGGACAGATAAAGAACGTGAAGAGCAGCAAATGGTGACGGATTTTATTGAAGAAGCACTTGTTACCGAAGGAATTAGCGGCTTTCAGAAATTTGGCCCTTTTACACTAAAGGCTGGAAAACTGGCGCATTTGAAAACAACTTTCCAGATTTCGGTTGAGCAACTGAAAGGCAAAACAGGAAGTTTCATCGCACGCCTTCATCCAACCCCCGCAGTTTGTGGACTGCCCAAAGAGGAAGCTTTTGAGCTGATTCGGGAAACCGAAAAACACGAGCGGGAATTGTACACCGGTTTTCTTGGCCCCTGGAACATCAAGGGCGAATCTGCCTTATTTGTAAATCTGCGCTGTGCCCGCCTGCAAGAAAATTCGGCTTCGCTTTTTGTCGGTGGCGGCATCACAGCGGCTTCGATTGCGGCGGACGAATGGCAGGAAACCGAAAACAAGGCCGAAACCCTCTTGTCAGTTCTCAAAAATTTGTGAAATTTGCTTATTGTATTTTCGCTTCATTAACCGTCATTTTGTATGACCTCCGATAAAAAAAACATTGCCCTGCTTGCTGATATTTTCGTAAAGAAAGGCCTTTCAGATATTGTTATTTCTCCCGGTTCGCGCAATGCGCCCATTATCTTATCATTTGCCAACCAACCTGAAATCAAGGCACTAAGTATTGTTGACGAACGCAGTGCCGGTTTTTTTGCCCTCGGCATGGCGCAGCAAAAGGGGAAGGCAGTTGCGCTGGCCTGTAGCTCGGGAAGTGCAGTGCTCAATTACGCACCGCCCATTGCAGAAGCCTACTACCAAAAAATCCCCCTCTTGATTTTGACGGCGGACCGTCCGCCAGAGCTCATCGACAAAGGCGACGGGCAAACCATTCGTCAGAAAGATGTTTTTTCAAATTTTGTGAAAGCCAGCTTTGAATTGCCGGTAAAAATAGATGAATCGAATTTTGAGTCCACCGTAAAAACAATCAACGAAGCCATCGACAAAACACGCTTTCCGGAAGCCGGTCCGGTACACATCAACATCCCGTTTCGCGAACCGCTATACAATACTGCTGACGAACGACTGGAAGGCCGGGTGATTGATACGACAACTGAAACTCCCCCGCCGTCTGCAAATCAAATCCGTTTTTTTAGGGAACAATGGAACCCAAACCAACGTATTCTCATCCTGGCCGGACAAATGGATAAAAACGAGAAGCTGAATCGGGTTCTTAACGAACTAACAGAAAACAATGGGGTTGTAGTGTTAACGGAAACGACTTCTAATTTACAGGGGACTCAATTTGTGGATTGTATCGACAATGTAGTTTCTACATTTGAAGCCGGGGAGCGGGAAAGTTTTCATCCTGATTTGCTCATCACCTTTGGTGGACAGGTAGTTTCAAAAATGATCAAGAAATTCCTTCGCGAAAGCAAGGTTCCGGCGCACTGGCATATTTCCCCGTCCGGGGAAGAAATGGATACCTATTTTTGTTTGACCGAAACAATCGGGATGAAAGCTGAAGATTTCTTTGCAGAAATGCAGCCCGGGCTGCATCCGAAAACGAGTCAGTTTGCGAAACGCTGGAAAGAACAATTACAAAAAGTACGCAAGAAACGTAACGAGTATTTGAAAACTATCCCGTATTGTGATTTGCAGGTTTTTGATGCCCTGCTCCATAAAATACCGGCACAGTCCGCCTTGCACCTGGGCAACAGCACCCCCGTGCGTTACAGCCAGTTGTTTGGTCAGATGCCCGGATTCGACTATCTTTCAAACCGCGGGGTTAGTGGTATCGACGGGCAGGTTTCAACGGCTGCCGGGGCTGCTTTCGCAAGCAATCATTTACACACCCTCATCACCGGCGACCTGGGGTTTTTCTATGATTCCAATGCTTTGATGAACCACAATCTGCCTCCGAACTTGAGAATTGTCGTCATCAATAATGGGGGAGGGGGGATTTTCCGGTTTTTAGACGGGCCCGCTTCCACACCCCAAATGGAAGAATTCTTTGTAGCCAAACACCATTGGAAAGCGGAGAAAATTGCAGAAGCTTTTGGGGTGAAATATTACAAGGCCAACGATTTAGCAGAACTAACGGAAAGGCTTCCGGAGTTTTATACTGACAGTCATGCAACACCCGCCCTGCTTGAAATATTTACCCCTGCCGAAGTGAATGCACAGATTCTGAAAGATTACTTCTTATATTTGAAATCGGGTTGAAATGACGCCAACTTGTCCGGAAGCATTCATTTGTTTAACTATTTTTACGGCCTGATTGAACAAACAACCAATACATTAATTTATCGGAGACCAACAATGTACAATAATCCAGAACTTATTTTTGAACAGTCAGTCCCTCAGGGCAAAATAAGTTGGCGCAGCCCTTCAAATATTGCCCTTGTAAAATACTGGGGAAAAAGGGATGTGCAAATCCCCCTGAATCCCTCCATCAGCTTTACCCTGAGTAAATCTTATACGGAAACAACGGTCGAATATTCTGCGGCTGAGGAAGATGAACCGGGTGTTCAGTTTTTTCTGGAAGGCGAAATCAATACCTCTTTTGGTGAGAAAATCAGTGCCTACTTTCAAAGTATTGGAGATATTTACCCCTTTCTCAAGCAATTGAAATTTACCATCCGTTCCAGTAATACATTTCCACATTCAGCGGGCATTGCCTCCTCGGCATCGGGTATGAGCGCGCTGGCTTTGTGCCTGTGTTCGATCGAACAAAAGCATTTTGGCGGCCTGGATTCAGAAGCGGATTTCTTCCAAAAAGCCTCTTACCTGGCCCGGCTGGGTTCCGGTTCTGCCTGCCGTTCGCTTTATGGTGGACTGGTAAGCTGGGGCAAAGTGAATGGAAGAGAAGAAACATCCGACCTCTGGGGAACACAGCAGATAAAAGATGTTCATCCTGATTTTCTGACCTTCAACGATTCTATTTTAATTGTTGATGCCGCCCAGAAAAAAGTATCGAGCCGCATCGGCCACGGACTGATGAGCAGCAACCCCTTTTCATCTGCTCGTTTTGAACAGGCACAGAAAAATATCGGGCGTTTAATGGACGTATTGAAAGCCGGCGATATGGATGCATTCATCAACATCACCGAGTCGGAAGCGCTTACACTGCATGCCATGATGATGACCTCGAACCCCTATTATTTGCTGATGAAACCCAATACGCTCAATATTATTGAACGTATTTTTGATTTCAGAAAAAACACCGGGACACCCCTTTGTTTCACACTGGATGCGGGTCCGAATATTCATTTATTGTATCCCGAAAAGCTGAACACTGAAGTCAACGCATTTATTGATGGAGAGCTCAAACCATTTCTGCACCAGGGCAGGGTGATTGCCGACAGGGTAGGGGAAGGACCGGAAAAACGGAAACAATGAACGCTGAATCTTTTCCTGAATTCCATTCTAAAATTCTCTTGTTTGGCGAATACAGCCTGATGTACGGTTCGATGGCTTTGAGTATTCCTTATTCCAAATACGCCGGGCAAATGTCGTTTGACAGGCTGGCCGAAAATACCAGAAGCCGGCATTATTCTGTAAAATACCTTGTTGAATACCATCATTTTCTTGAGCAGGAAGGTTTTGGGGATTTTCTAAACCTAAATGAATTTAGCTACGACATTGAGCACGGCCTGCTTCTCGAAACCAACATACCGATCAGTTACGGATTGGGTAGTTCTGGCGCCATTGTAGCCTCTATTTACAATGCTTACGCGAAGAATCCCTTAACCGGGCCTGAGGAGCTGAAATCTGTTTTCTCAAAAATGGAATCGTTTTACCACGGAAAAAGCTCGGGTCTCGATCCTTTGGTTTCCTACCTCGATAAAGCTGTTTTGATCAACCAATCTGGTAAATTGGAAACGCTTGAAATTCCGGCCAGAACAAAAGAAGGAAAAGCCTTTGTTTTTCTGTTAGATACAAAATCTGTCGGGGAAACCCAGCCCCTTGTTCATTGGTTTTTAAACGAATATAAAAAAACAAGTTTTAAAAACAGCATTCAAAATCAGTTTATTCCGGCTACAAATTCCGGTATTTCAAACTTTCTTGATGGTAACTCCAACGAGTTTCTGGAAAATGTAAAAGTACTTTCGGAATTTACATACAATAATCTCGAACAGATGATACCGGAAACAGTAAAAGAAATTTGGAAAAAAGGATTGGAAAACAATATCTATCATCTGAAACTTTGTGGTTCCGGTGGTGGCGGAATGCTGCTTGGTTTTACTGCTGACCTCCAAAAAACCAAAGCGAGCATTCAGGGATTTGATATTGAAGTGATTCACATATTCTAATGATGGAGGACGAACCGGATTCCCGAAGGAACGCAATATAAATAGCCGTGGACTTTGTCCACGGTATAAAAAAAGAGGGAAAGGGGTTTTGGCGGGATTTTTGCTTTTTCGCAAAAATTATGCCTGCAGCAGGCAGGCACGACAAAACCAAACATAGAAAGTAAATAGAAAACATTCAATCATGAAACAACTAAAATACACATCCGAACAACTCAGACAGCAATTTGAGGACTACCTCGAAAACAAAGCCTTTGAAGGTTTCCCGGAAGTACTCCTTCAACCCACCAAACACATCCTGCAAATTAAAGGAAAACGCATCCGCCCCATGTTATTGTTGACTGCCTGCCAGGCCTTTGGGGGAGATGTACAAAACGCAATGGGCCCGGCAGCCACCGTCGAAGTTTTTCACAATTTCAGCCTGGTGCACGACGACATCATCGACGAGGCCGACATCCGTCGCGGGCAGCCCACTGTCCACAAAGTATTTGGTACCTACAAAGCAATCCTTGCCGGCGATGCCATGCTCATTCACACCTACAACCTCCTGCAAAAAGCACCTGCTGAAAAACTTCCTGAATTGCTGCCCGTTTACAATAAAGTCGCCATGCAGGTGATTGACGGTGAACAGCACGATGTCGATTTTGAAGACCTTCCCGAAGTCACAGCGGAGGAATACATGAAGATGATCGAATACAAAACCTCGGTCTTGCTGGCGGCCAGCCTTCACCTGGGAAGCATCATTGGTAACTCCTCAAGAGAAGACCAACAGCTGATATACGATTTCGGTCTTAAACTCGGGCTGGCCTTCCAGATTAAAGATGATTACCTCGATTCTTTTGGTGATGCGGCCACTTTTGGCAAACGAATCGGTGGCGATATTTTGATGAACAAGAAAACCTATCTGCTTGTAACCGCATTAAGTATTGCCGGAGACAAGGACCGACAGGCTATTTTCGATTTGTTTGAAGAAAAAGACGAAGAAAAGAAAATCGCTTCCATGCTGGCCCTGTTTGAAAAACTGGGCGTGCGCCAAAAAACTTACGCCCGGATGGAGGAATTGTACAAGGAGGCCATGCGTTCGCTCAATGCACTATCAATTGTCGAAATAGCCCGCCAGCCCCTGTTGGATTTGGCCAATTCGATTTATCACAGGAGTTTTTAGGAATACAAACCCGGCGGGTAGTTTTATTCCTGGTGGGTTGAGAAGTATTTTTTCAAGTGAAGACACTGAAACAGGGAGGGATTTCCCAGGCCTTCAGGCCTGGGTTGAAGGTCGATGGGTGGTGTTTGCAAACCTCCCCAGCGCCCACAACGGAAAAACATTTCTGTACGAAGTGTAAACCTCCATGCAATTGCCATTGAACACCCCGGAAATTCCTTCCTGTTCCCAATCGCCATTTGCATCCTGTTTTGAGATTAAATAATTGATACCCTCCTCGATGGGTTTTTTGTCGGGGTATCGGGCGGCCATCAAACCCAATAAAGCCCAGGCCGTATTGATGACCTGCCCCTGCTCGTGCTCAATGTATTCTTTCTGAACACACGATTGGAAGGATTCCCCCCAACTTCCATCTTTCCTTTGTTTGCTGATGAGAAATTCGCAGGCTTTTTTTAATGGAATGGAAACCGGTTCTTTTCCATAGGTCTGCTCTCCGCCATTTACCAAACCTTCAATGCCAAACCAGGTACCGTAAGTAAAACACACCCCCCACGAGCCGTACCACGAGCCATCTTCGCGCTGAATGGATTTGATAAAGTGCAATCCGCTTTTGATGGCATGTTTGATTTCGTGTTTGCGGTGAATTGGATAAGAATCCTGAAACTTTTTCAGCCCCTGCATCACGGCTGATGAACATTCCACATAATTGTATTCAATCATGATATTCCCGAAAATATGCGAAGGGTTCAGCTTCTCCAGCCAGGCCGGCCCCCGGATATTTTCGTAAGAAGCCCAGCCACCCTGTGGGTTTTGAAGCGACAACAACAGGTCGATGGCAGGTGCCAACCTGGCCTGGTCAATGGCGGGCTCCCCCTCCGATTTGACGGGCTTTGTTTCATTCAGCAGAAGGGATGACTTTACACCTTCAGCCGTACAGTCAGTGATGGTCCAGCCGTGGTCGCGGGTCGAGAAAGGCCAGGCACCGAGGGTTTTGTCCCGGAAATACTTTTTGTATTCAAAATGATTGGTTTTGATTTGGGAGTCATCGATAAAAGCGTACATCTTTTTGGTAAGTTCCGGGAACTCGTTTTCCAAACCGGCCTCCAGCAACGCCTGTGTGGCAAAAATGGTATCCCATAATTGAGAGCCGTTGTAGCCATTCATTTTGATACCGTCTTCGGCTACCCAAAGGTAGTCCTTCCAGCGGTCAACATGCTTTTGAAATTCAGCGGAATCTTTACCATGCCGATGCCAGACACACATCGAATTGATGACCTGGTTGACGGGCCCAATATTGATGTATTTGGTATGACTGTCCTCCGCATCAATGTAATTGGCAATAAATTTTAACGCTCTCTTTCGGAAGAACCGGAGATGAAATTTTTCGTAGAAATTGGCCAAAGCGCTAAAAACCCGATAGGTTCTCGTCAAAGGCTGATAGCGGTCGGGCACCGCACAAAGCTTCCGGGTCTTTTTCCAGTCGATTGCTGCAAAGTCCTCCGTATAAATTTCTTCCCTGATGGCTGTTATCAAAGGACTAACCGGTGCAGTTATCCGGTTTCCGTAGGCGTAACTCATCGGCAGGAAAACCATCCGGCTGTGCGGCCAGTACCTGCCGGGATGAATGGGCAACCAGCGTGGCAAGATCCACAATTCGGGCAGCAGGCTGTCGTTGCCTTCCCATGCGTACAAACCCAAAACCGACAAATAGAATTTCCCCCAGGGGGGGATTCCTGTTGCACCGCCATTTTGCTGAATCCAGTCACGTGCTTTAACTGCCGCTTCGTTTTCTTTCCCAATCCCCAAAAGTCGCAGACTCACGTATTGCAAAACCGTTCCAAACATAGTCGATTCGCCCTCGATGTGCAAACCCCAGCCACCATCTTCGTTTTGGTGATTGAAGAAATACTGTTTCATCAAAGTTGCAACGGGAGCTTCAAAAGGGGTGTTGGTCAGGTAAGAAGCGAATACCAGTCCCGGCAGTAAAAACATCGGGCCACCGTAATCTCCCGGCCAGTTGCCGGCTTCGGTTTGTAAAGTTTCATAAAACTTGAACCCTTTGTGTACTGCTGCATAAGCGTTCTTTGCTGCTTCACTTTCCAGATGGGAAGGGAATGTAATTTTGGGTTTTGCAGACGGGGCTTGCCTTACCTGGCTGCGAAACACTTTATCCCCCGTATTCGGGTTGTCTTTTTTATCAAAGGCAAAAGCTTCGGCCAGTTTCTTTAAATAAGATTTTCCTTCGGGTTTCTGCCAGTCTTTTTCCGACTCAACGATTCCTTTCAGTTCCTCAGGGATTTCAAATTCCCACCACTGTCGGCCCCGCTCGGTTTTCAGTTTCCAGGTTCTCCAAAAGGGATTGTTTTTAGGCATATAAGGATCGTATTGCTTGACGCACAAAGCTAAGTATTATTCTTATCCCCCTGCTGAAGCATGGGGTAACTGAAAACCTGCTTGTGTTTTTTAGATGCTGAGTATGGGTAACTGATGATTTAGTTATGCTCATCAGTTTCCCCGGACTTCAGTCCGGGGAGTCCGGGGAATCCGGGCAGCCCCGGCAAAACCTTCACCCCCTCCCTCACCTTCGAAAGCAGCGCTTTGTGTGTAAAGCGTACCAACTGCCCCATAATAAATGGCAGCTCATCCATCGGAATCATCTTCACCGTTTCGCTGATGGGAATGGATTTGTGCAGACGGATATTGGCCTTTTTCAGCCAATCCAGGTCCATTTCGTTGCGCATCCAGTTTTTGCTGTCCTCGCCCATGGCATTCAGCCATTTTACGCCACCATCCCACTTGCTGGTACTTTTTATAAAATACAACGAGAAAGCCCCAATAATTTTTTGAAAATGAATCACCTCCTGATCGCGCAGTTTCTCAGCTACTTTCTCAAGAGATTTCTGATCGAGCCGGTGGCTTTTCAATGCCTTGCTGACTGCGGCTGCAAAAATCCGGTGCTTTTTTAAGATTTCATTAAACCCCATTCCACAACCATCGGGGTTCAGCATGCCTGACGAACCAAAGAAAATAATATGGTCAAGCGCATATTTCTTCAACGAGCCCGAAACAATCGACCCGGACAGCGTCTCCAGTTTTTCTGCATTGGGTTGGGTTTTTCTCAGTACTTCCTCAAACTTCTCTTTCAGCTCTTCCGGCTTGCCCAGGGTATTTTTCTCCCCCTTAAACAAATAAAAATTCGTTTCCGTATTGCTGATGGGATGAATGCCCACATAAGTATTGGCATCATCGTTTAGCGGGTAATATTCAAGCTGTTGGGGATTTTCAAAATCAACATTTTTCAGGCGGGCGCCGTAAATTACCCATGCATCCTTTCTTTTAATGAGGTCGTTTTTCCGGACAATTTTTGAATTAATGCCCATTGCATCAATCAGCAAAGGGGCAAAATAGCTTCCCTTATCTGTTTGGATTTCCACACCTCCCGCAGCATTTTTGTAGTCAAGAAATTCCTCCTGCCTGATATCCACCCCGTTCTCCCGGGCGCGTTCAAGCCAGATTTGCATCACCTTGTGATGGTCGAAAATAACGCAATCGTCGCGCATGAAATGGGTCTCGGTAGGCGAAGTAAATTTGATGTAATCCGTTCGTACGGCCACTGCCTCATCCAGGCCATATTCCTTTGCGCGGTCGGCATAACTGTACCAGGTGGCATTGGTCGTTCCCGGCTTCCGTTTTTCAAGCAGCAGCACCTTAAAATCCCTGCCCAGCTCAACCGCAGCAGTCAGTCCGGCAGGCCCGGCACCGGCAATAATCACATCAAATTGTTCCATTGTCAGTTTAAAAAATAGATTTGCAAAAGAACAAAATAAATAAGTTCAAAGGTGATTAATTTAAGGGCAGCCAGGCCACCTCCGTAAAAACTACGGTCGCTTGCCGGGCTTTTCGCTTTAGCTTGTTTGTGGGGGTGGTGTTTCGCATCGGGCGTGCGTGGGCTTTCTTCGGCAGCCTCCGCCGCCCGGCTCAACATCCACCCCCACTGCACAAGGCTGCCGCTGCAATCCCTGCTGCAATGCATACAACTGTTCAAGGGCTGTGGAAATTGAAAGGTATTTTATTTTCGACCATCAAAAGACCATCAATCGCAAATACCGACTGCTGACTGAAGACTGCTGACTGCCGACTATTTAACTACCTTTGCGCAAATTTTTTCAATAATGTTATTAACGCTCTATAAATCTGCTTTACGACCCATCGAGATTAAAGCACTTTTAAAGCTTAAGATTAAGGGAAAAGCCTATGCCCCACCCAAAGAACCTTTGGCTGAATTGGCGGAGCAACTTGATGACAAAGCGTTTTGTTATGCTGCCCTCGGAAAAGTTTCCCGCTCCTTCTCGGTCGTTATCCAGCAATTGCCCGAAGACCTCAAAGATGCGGTTTGTGTTTTTTACCTCGTCTTACGGGCACTGGACACCATCGAAGACGACATGCAATTTCCACTCGAACAGAAGTTGCCTTTACTGGAGACTTTTCATGAGAAAACCGTTGACGAGCATTTTTCTTTAAAGGGTGTTGGCGACCAGGACGATTACCGGGTCTTACTGGAGCATTATCCCAAAGTCGTCAGGATGTTCAAAACACTGAACGAAGATTCGCAACGGACGATAATAGATATTACAGCGCAGATGGGCAAAGGAATGGCTGATTTTTCTGAAAAAGAAATCGATTCGGTTGCCGACTTCGATTTATACTGTCATTATGTTGCCGGATTGGTTGGTATTGGTTTAAGCGGTTTGTTTGTGGCTTCGCACCTGGAGACTTTGTCGTTAAATGACAGGGGCAAAAATTCCAATGCCATGGGACTGTTTCTTCAAAAAACAAACATCATCCGCGATTACCACGAAGATTTGTATGCTGACCGCACCTTCTGGCCCAAAGAAATCTGGGGACAGTATGCTGATAAACTGGATGATTTTGCCAACAAACCGGAAAGTAAACAATCCTTGTCCTGTTTAAATCACATGCTAACCGATGCCCTGCAACACATCCCGGCCTGCCTCGAATACCTCAGCCATATACAAGATGAACAGGTGTTTCGCTTTACAGCCATCCCGCAAATTATGGCCATCGCCACAATGGCTAAATTGTACAACAACCCACGGGTAATGAAAGGCGTGGTCAAAGTGCGAAAAGGGCTGGCAGCCAAGTTGATGACTTATCCGGTTTCGATGAATGATGTGAACAATTATTTTGAGAAGGCTTTGCGCACCATCGAAAAAAAAGCCGACAACGGTACACCCTACGCAAAGGAAACCCGGCAGCAAATAGTGGCCATCCGGATGAAAACAAAAAGTTTGTCCTAATTACAATCAGAAACTAATATTGAAGCCAATTTATTGATGAATATAACAAGCAAAAAATTTGATGTCTGTATTGTTGGAGCCGGAATAGCCGGTGCGACTATGGCAGCCAAGCTCGCTAAAAGCGGGAAAGAGATTGTAATTGTCGAACGCAATCTGGGCGAGCGTGATGTTATTATTGGCGAGTTGTTGCAACCCGGTGGCGTTCAGCGATTGTTTGAAATGGGTTTTGAATTCTTCCTCGACAACATTGATGCCCAGCCCGTTTATGGTTATGACATTGTTTTTGAAGGTAGGGACTGCCATATTCCTTATCCCAATCAAAAAGGGGAGCCAACGGGATTTGGCTTTCGGAACGGTGCTTTTTTACAAAATATCAGAAAATATATCCTGGCACAACCCAATGTTACAGTTATCGAAGGGCGTGTTACTGAATTGCTCGAAGAAAATAGCACGATTACAGGAGTACGTTTCCTAAGGAAACACACTACGGAAGAAGAAACGCTGAACGCTGATCTGACCATTGTTACCGATGGGCCCATGTCGCGCTTTCGCGAACAATTGTCGAACCCGCTTAAAAAAGTCAACGGCCATTTCCTCGGCTTGCTACTCAAAAATTGCGAATTGCCCTATCCCAATCACGGTCATCTGTTTATGGGCGGGCACCCGCCTTTTGTCATTTACCCGGTTACTTCCGGCACATGGCGTATTTTGGTTGACTTCAAAGGGGAGCAATCCCCCAAATTTGGACCGGATTTCAAAAAATTCCTTTTGGAAACTTTTGAAAAGATGATACCCTCATCCGCCAGGGATGCTTTTGTTTTTGCTGTTGAAGAAGCAAACTTTAAGATGTTTCCCAACCACCGGCTTCCGGCCATGCCGTTAAAGAAAGCGGGTGCAGTACTTCTCGGCGATGCCCTGAACATGCGGCATCCCTTAACCGGTGGGGGCATGACGGCCGTTTTTGCCGATGTGAAAAACCTGGGGGAAAACCTGGCAGCAGTGACAGATTTTTCTGATACCAAGATGCTTGGTAAAGCCGTTCAAAAGTATTACGACACCCGTCACCTCGGTACACAAACCACCAATATTCTTGCAGACGGACTCTATGGCGTGGTGTACAACCCCAATTTACGGAGGGCGTTTTTTGAATATGTCAGCCGGGGAGGAAAGTATGCCGCCGAAACCATAGCCATTCTTGCCGGCCTCAACCGCGACAAGAAATTGTTGCTGACCCATTTTCTCGGTCTCGCCCGTTATGGCAGCCAGCAAAAACTAAAAACCGCCGTTGTCAATCCGGTAAAAAAAGGCGACGGAGCTTTTAAAATGGTAAAGACTGCCGCCAAATCAGGGGAAACGGTTGCAGGAACATTGAACATGGTGAAGGATGCCCTGCTCATCATTACCCCATTGCTGTTGACGGAAAAGCCCGATGCCGCTACCAAACTGATGTTGAAAACCCTGAGCCGGAAACTGGAATAAATGACCTTCCAGAGTCCAGAGGGCCTGGAAGAGTCTTGAAAAACCCGACGGGCAATATTCTTGACAGGTGATGCTGTCTGTTTGGCAGCACTTCATAAAGAATGTGCCGGCGGGTTGAAAAAAGTAGTATCTCCGTTGTTCGGGAATTCCGAATTCCAATCCAAAAGACAATCCGATTATCAAAATTACAAATCTTTTACCCTTGCATCCAGATGGCACCCGACTGTATGCCGGGCAGGAATCCGGAGGAATGCCGGGGACCAAAACAACTCTTCCAGGTTGTTCCAACTCTTCCAGGTTGTTCCAACTCTTCCAGGTTGTTCCAACTCTGGAAGGTTGTATCTCTTTGCGTTCGGGATTTCCGAATCCTGTCCCGCTCCCGCTGTTGGTGTCCTCACCAACCGATTAACTTCTCCATATATTTTAAATTTGCAGGAGAAACCAAAATCCTTCAACATGATCATCATCGGCCACCGCGGCGCAGCCGGATACGAACCCGAAAATACACTGCTTTCCTTTCAAAAGGCAATTGACCTGAATGTGGACATGATTGAATTTGATGTCCGCTTGTGTAAATCGGGGGAAGTCGTCATTTTTCACGACGACAGCCTGGAACGTACAACGAACGGCGTTGGACTTGTCAGTGAAACTTCGCTGACTGAATTGCAAAAGCTGGATGCCGGAAAGGGCCAAAAAATCCCCAGCCTGTCAGAAGCATTTGAAACCATTGGAAGCAAGGTGAAGATGAATGTTGAACTCAAGGGCAAATCAACAGCAGAACCCGTAAGTCAAATCGTCCGTCAATTTACCGACAGTGGAAAAATTAATCCCGAAGACCTCCTTATCTCTTCTTTTATGATGGAAGAACTGTTCATCATCAGCAAGCATTTTCCAACGATAAAAACAGCCCCGCTTTTTCGGAAACTACCCAAAGACTTTGCCCTAACCGCTTCCGGTTTGAAAGCATTTTCGATTAATGCTGGCCTGGCCTTCCTGACAAAAAATGATGTTGCGAAGGTTCACGCATCAGGTTACCGGCTTTTTGTTTACACAGTAAATAAACCGGATGATAAAGAAAGGATGAAAACCTGGGGGGTGGATGGAATTTTTACGGACTTCCCATAAATGAAGACCTTCCAGGTCCTTTGGACGCTGGAAGGTCTGATATAAAACCTCTAAACCCAACAACGCTTCCAGGTCCTTTGGACGCTGGAAGGTTGTTTGCTAAACAGATTATTTTCCTACTTTCGCTTGCAGCAACAAAACCAAAAATTATGAGCAAAAGAGACTGGAAACCCATCCGGAAATTTGAAGAAATCAAACTGGAACGCTGGAACCACATCGCCAAGCTAACCATCAACAGACCCCGGTTTTACAATGCCTTCACGCCAACTACAACCACCGAAATGGCGACTGCCATGGAGATACTGCGCGAAGACCAGACGATTTACACCATCGTTTTAACCGGCGAAGGTGACAAAGCTTTTTGCAGCGGTGGCGATCAGAATGTAAAGGGAAAGGGCGGCTACATTGGCAAGGATGGCATTCCCCGTTTGAATGTGCTGGATGTACAACGTAAAATCCGTTCCATGCCCAAACCCGTCATTGCGATGGTAAACGGTTTTGCCATTGGCGGGGGGCATGTATTACATGTGGTTTGCGACATCACCATTGCCAGCGAGAATGCTGTTTTCGGGCAAACCGGGCCCAAAGTCGGCAGCTTCGATGCGGGACTGGGCTCCTCTTTTCTGGCCAGTATCGTCGGACAAAAGAAAGCCCGTGAAATCTGGTTTCTCAACAAACAATATACGGCTGCCGAGGCCCTCGAAATGGGATTGGTCAACAAAGTCGTACCACTTGAAAAACTCGAAGACGAAACCGTGGAGTGGTGCCTGACCATGCACAAGCGCAGCCCCATGGCCCTGCGTATGATCAAGTTGGGAATGAATGCCGAACTGGACGGACAAATTGGCCTGCAGGAATTTGCCGGCAATGCCACCCTGATGTATTATATGATGGACGAGGCCCAGGAAGGGAAAAATGCCTTCCTCGAAAAACGCGACCCGGATTTTCATCAGTTCCCAAAATTTCCGTAAAAGAGAGCTGTTGTTCCGGCCTTCCGGCGTGCGTAGCTCCTGGAAGCGTCGGGTAGGCAAAGAGTTGCTCAATAAAGAACCATCGCCCAATGACCAATCCCCCATCCCTCTCCTCCTGGCTCAAAGCCTTCCGTTTGCGGACACTGCCTCTGGCGCTTTCCAGCATCATTATGGGGAGCGGGCTGGCTGTTTTTACGGGGAGCTACAATTGGACGGTGATTTCTCTGGCGGCACTTACCACCATTTTATTACAGATACTTTCCAACCTCGCCAACGATTACGGCGATTTCCAAAAAGGCACCGACAACATCCACCGGCTGGGGCCGGAGCGTGCCGTACAAAGTGGTGAAATCAGTGTGCGGCAAATGAAAACGGCGGTCATTGTGTTTGCTGCACTTTCGTTGTTGTCGGGTGTCGGGCTTTTGTTTGTTGCCCTGAAAGCGCAAGTTGGCCCGGCCTTGTTGTTCCTCGTTATCGGCTTGGCTGCCATCGCTGCCGCGATAAAATATACAGTCGGGAAAAATGCTTATGGTTATTCGGGTTTGGGCGACCTGTTTGTTTTTCTGTTTTTTGGCCTTGCGGGAGTATTGGGGACTTACTACCTGAACACCCTTTCGTTAAGCTGGGATGTGTTGTTGCCGGCCACTTCCGTGGGCTTGCTCAGTACCGGCATGTTAAACCTGAACAACATGCGCGATATTGACAACGACATCCAATCGGGGAAACATACACTGGCTTCAAAATTGGGTTTGAGGAATGCTAAATATTACCACGCTTTTTTGGTGTTGGGTGCAATAATAGCGGCGCTTCTTTTTGTTTGGATAGATTATTCTTCTCCCTGGAATTTACTGTTTTTGATTGTTGTTGTGCCATTGTTAATTGATCTTCGAACAATCTGGAAAACTACCAATCAGCAGAAACTCGACCCTTTCCTAAAAAGACTGGCCTTGTCAACCCTGGTTTTTGCATTGCTTTTTGTAGTGGGATTGTTGTTGTGAGGGATGTTGCAATGGTGTTATTTAGGAAGTAATTGTTTCTTTGTCAATGTGATGTTTCTCTTTTCCCCATTGTCAGAAACAACAATATCAATCGTTTTTTCCTTTTTAATTTCTTTCCATTTTATTTCCCAGAATTCACATAATGCTTCCGTTGAGAGATTTGAAACATCGTTGCCGTTAATTGCTAATAATTTGGCTTCAAGGCTGACATCCCTGGCAAATGGGTGATGATCCCAGTAACCAGAGATTTCAATTTCATTGCTCATATAATTTGGTGAGATTATTAATTCATAGGCTGTTAGCGTATCCCCTTGAATTTCTTTTTCCGGGTCTAGAAAAATTTTATTATTGCCCCAATCCATGGTCAGGGTGTAGTTCTCGTAAAACCCATTGCCCACCAATGAGGAAGCATTCTGTCGGAACGACACGATTTGATCAGCAAGTTTGATATCGTCTATTTCAACTGCTTTTATACGTGCGCTGGGAAAGGTTCCAGTACTACTATTTATAAAATCAGCACTTAGTTCCCCGGTTTTCGTAATGTATTCCAGGTCTTTATCTTGCGTAGCCAATGTGTTGAAGAGCCGTTTGTTCGTCTCGAATTTTCCCGTAAATCCCGTGTCGAATATGTATTTAGATTTGATGCCATTTAAACTTACATCCAAATGTACGTTTCCCCATTCCTTTGGCTCCATGTCAATCACATGAGCCTGGCCGGATATTTTCACCTTTGAAAGCTCATCGGTTATTAGGATGTGTTCATTTTGATAGTCGATTTGCCAAATGGCTTTCCTCAGCAAATTGTTCCCGATAACCCCGTCAATATGCGGGCAACCAAAAAACTTTTTAATGGAAGTCAAATCTGCAAGAATAGCCCCTGTATTTCGGAAGCTGACATCTGCAATCATGATATTTGGGATTTCTACCAATTGAAGTGTTTGCCTGGATTTTGACGTGCCCGACACTTTGGATTTTGTGATGATAGTATATTCAAGTTCGTTGGCAATACTCTGGTCGATTACATTCAGCTCGGCTCCGGTGTCAAGAAAAAAATGGAAGGTCTTGCCATTGATTGAAACTTCGATAAAAATTAAGTTATTGTAATAGTTGAAGGGAATTTCTGTAATGTAACTTGTTTTATTCACGCTGCCCTGCTTTGCCAGTTTTGCAACTTTGGCGCAGCTGCCAAATAATAACCCAAGCAAAATCAGAATCATTATTGAAGGTAATCTCATGGATGTTTTTTTAGCTTATGTTTTCACAATCAAAAATCGCCGGCTAATTCTTTCAGTTAAATTCTGAGGTTTGTTTTTCCTTTTCCATTGGTTTAGAAAGAAGTCGATCGTAGCTGAGCAAAGTTAAACCAAATTCCGGGGGCTGGAATCCTGGTATAAAAATCGTTCGTATTTTTACAAAAAATCCGTGATGCTGCAAGCCCGTTTTCAGAAACATACCCTCCGGTTTAAAATTCCCGGCGGCACTTCGCGGGGGGTGCTCAAAACTAAGGATTCCTGGTTTATTTTTGTTTGGGAGGAAAGCCTTCCGGAATTACAGGGAATAGGTGAATGCAGTATCATCCGCGGATTGAGTGTCGATCCCTGGCCTGAGATTGAGGATGCGCTGGACGAACTTTGTCATGACATCAATAACCTTCAACACTGGTTACAGGATGGGCTGGCACGATTTCCTGCCATTCGTTTCGGACTGGAAACCGCTTTGAAAGACCTTGGGAATGGGGGTAAACGCTTGTTGTTTCCTTCCGGTTTTACCGATGGAAAACTAACCATTCCCATCAATGGACTGATTTGGATGGGGGATGTTGATTTCATGCGCAGGCAAATTGCTGAAAAAATTGAAAAGGGGTTTCGTTGTATCAAACTGAAAATCGGGGCCATCAATTTTGAAGAAGAACTGAGATTATTAAAAAGTATCCGCGAGGATTTCAATGAAGACGAACTGGAACTCCGGGTAGATGCCAACGGTGGTTTTTCTCCAGACGGAGCCATGGAAAAACTTTATCGGCTGGCCGAATTGCAAGTGCATTCCATCGAACAGCCCATCCGTCAAAACCAATGGGAAGCAATGGCCAGGCTGTGTGAAACTACCCCTGTCCCCATTGCGTTGGATGAGGAGCTGATAGGGATTCGTTTTAAAGAAGAATTACAAAAAATGCTGACCAGCATCCGTCCCCAATACATCATTTTAAAACCCGGTTTGTTGGGCGGTTTGTCAATAAGTGAAATGTTCATCCGCGAAGCGGAAAAACAAAATATCGGCTGGTGGGTTACCTCGGCACTGGAATCCAACGTCGGGCTAAATGCCATCGCCCAGTGGACAGCCACCCTGAACAACCCTTTGCCACAGGGGCTGGGAACCGGACAGCTTTTTACCAACAACATTCCTTCACCCCTGCATATTGATAAGGCAGAATTGTATTACAATCCCCAAGCAAATTGGGATTTAAACTTGATGCGATGAAACAGTCCCACTTAAACCTTTTGCGACTGAATTTTTCGGCCTTCGATTTGCCCTGGTTTTTGCAATACAGCGATAAACTATTGCAGGAAGCACGTATTTGGCAATGGAAGAAAGAGGTGTTGTATTTTCTGACTGACTGGTTGTCGGAAGGGCGAAACATGCAGGCAACGACTTCGGGTTCAACAGGTAAGCCAAAAAAGGTGGCGCTGAGAAAACAGCATATGGAAGCCAGTGCCAAAGCCACTTTGAACTTTTTTGGTTTAAAGGCCGGAGACAAAGCCCTGCTGTGTTTGCCCGAAAAATACATTGCCGGAAAAATGATGATTGTCAGGTCGCTGGTGGGGAAGCTCGATTTGTACTGTATCGAACCAACAGTTGCCCCCATGGCCGAATTGCCCGGTATTGATTTTGCCGCCATGACACCGGCACAGGTTGCCGCCCTGTTTGAAACGGAAAAGGGCACACAGTTTCTAAATAGCATCCGTCAACTTATTGTTGGGGGAAGTTTCATCCCGCGAAAACTGGAACAGCAGTTGCAAAAATTAAAAACTGCGGTCTGGCATACTTATGGAATGACGGAAACCATCACCCACATCGCCTTGCGGAAAGTGAACGGAACTGGTGCCAGTGAATGGTTTAGCCCATTGGCCGGTATTAATATTCGCCTGGCAGATGATGGTTGTTTACTGATTGATGCACCCCACATTGGTGTTCTTGGGATGAAAACAAACGACCTGGTTGAAATTTCCGAAACAGGTTTTCGGATTTTGGGCCGCAAAGACAATGTGGTGATTAGCGGGGGGATTAAACTTTTTCCGGAAGAAATTGAACAAAAGCTGGAGGGGAAGATTGATAGTAGATTCTTCCTGACAGGTATTCCTGATGAAAAATACGGGGAAAGACTGGCTCTCGTAGTGGAAGGCAAAAGGCAGGAGGAAACAGAAAGGAAACTACAGGAAATAGTACAAAGCCGGCTTTCAGGGTACGAAATCCCAAAAGAAATCGTTTTTACAGACAAAATAAGTTTTACAAACAGTGGAAAAATCATCAGAACTCTTTAGAAAATGCGTTCTTTGCAATTACAAATTTTAAAACGAAAACCATGAAGAAAGTTAAAATACTTTTTATCACACTTCTTTTCCCGGTTTTGGCTTTCTCCCAGGGAGTCGAAATTGTCCCTTTTGTTGGATATATGTTTGGCGGTAGCGTTAACTTTTACGAAGGTAAGTACAAAGTAACCGATGGCATGAATTACGGTGCTTCCATACTTGTGCCCATACGAGAGATTGTTGATCTGGAAATCAATTACACCCGCCTGGACAGTGAAGGTAAATTTACAGCATTTGCCGGGTTTCCCGGGTTTACGGACAAACAGACTGTTATGAGCACCAATTATTTTCAGATCGGAATGGTGAAAGCCATTTCGAAACAAAACCCGAAAATTACACCTTTTGGCTCCTTTTCGCTGGGTGCTACCTGGTTCGATTTTGCCGATTACCAGGATGCTACCTTGTTTTCAATCACAGCAGGTTTGGGTGTTAAGTTTATGTTTTCGAAACATGTTGGCATTATGTTGCGGGGCCGTTTTTTACTGCCCATGTTTTTTGGCGGTGTGGGTTTTTATGCCGGAACAGGTGGCTCCGGCCTTAGTTTAAACAGTTACGCAGCCATTATTCAGGGCGATTTTAACGGCGGACTGATTTTGAAACTGGGTAACTAATTTGCTGGCACGTCATTTCGTTTCGTCTTCGTTTTTAAGGAGGGTGGAAAGTTTATGAAAACAACATCCGCGTTTGCGAACGCAGACGAGGACAAAAAAAAGACCGGCTGAAAGGCCGGTCTTCTCATCTGATGTTTTCCGAATTCCTATGCCAGGGCAAGGCGGTGGAAAGCCGTTACCGTCAGTTCTTTGTCAACACTTTGTAAGTATTGCTGAACATTGGTTTTTCCATCTTTAATAAATGCCTGGTTGAGCAAAGTATTCTCTTTAAAGAACTTGTTCAGTTTGCCCATGGCAATTTTTTCGAGCATGGCTTCGGGTTTGCCTTCCTGGCGTGCCTGGTCTTTTCCGATTTCAATTTCGCGGGCGATGGTTTCTTCCGAAACAGCTTCTTTGTTCAAAGCAATTGGTGACATGGCGGCAATTTGCATCACCACATCTTTTCCGGCCTGGTCAACATCCCCGGTTTTGTTGAAACCGGCAATTGAAGCAATCCGGTTTCCGGGGTGGATGTAGGCAAATGCTTGTGCAGCTTCAACAACTTTGTAATTTCCCAGCTGGATCTTTTCACCAATAACACCTGTTTGGTTGGTGATGGTTTCCTCAACGGAGAAGTCATTCAGCTTAAGTGCTTTCAGCGTATCCGCATCTTTTGCTTTGCTGGCAACGGCGAGGTCTAAAACTGACTGTACATAAGCAATAAAATCAGCATTCTTGGCGACAAAGTCTGTTTCACAATTAATCATTATGGCAGCGGCAAATGTTTTGTCGTCGCTTACTTTTGCTAAAACCACACCTTCGGCGGCATCGCGGTCGGCGCGTTTGGCAGCAACCTTCTGTCCTTTTTTCCTGAGTACGTCGATGGCTTTTTCCATGTCGCCTTCGGTTTCTACCAAAGCCTTTTTGCAATCCATCATACCGGCTCCGGTGAGCTTACGCAGTTCGTTAACTTGTTGGGCTGTAATCTTCATGTTATGATTCTTTCTTTCTTGTTTCTAAATTATTTCTTGGCAATTCTTTTTCTTGGCCTTTTATTTTTTGCGTCGCCGTCTGCCTTAGCCTTTTTCACGGACGGATCAGACTTGTCCGCTTTTTCTGCTTCCTGATCGGCTTCTTCCTCGGCTGCAGCCAGGTTTTCCGATTTGGATTTGATGTCGATTTCTTCGATATTTTTTTTCTGTTCTTCGGCTTGTTGTTTATCCCTGGCGGCTTTCCGCTCGTTCAATCCTTCGGCAATAGCAATAACGGCGGCATTGACAATAATGGCAATGGATTTTGAGGCATCGTCATTTGCAGGAATGGCAAAGTCAACTTGTGTTGGGTCGGAGTTGGTATCAACAATCCCGAAAATGGGGATGTTCAGTTTGCGGGCTTCAGCCACGGCAATTTTTTCTTTGTTGATGTCCACAACGAACAAAGCAGCGGGCAGACGGCTCATATCAGAGATGCTGCCGAGGTTTTTCTCCAGTTTTTCCCTTTCGCGGCTCACCTGCAGGCGTTCACGTTTCGACAAAGCTTTGTATGCTTCGGTATTGGCCATCTTGTCGATATTCGACATTTTTCTGACCGCCTTGCGGATGGTCGAGAAATTCGTCAGCATACCACCGGGCCAGCGCTCGGTAACATAAGGCATGTTGACCTTTTTTACGGCTTCGGCCACAATTTCTTTGGCTTGTTTTTTTGTTGCCACAAAAAGTATCCTGCGGCCCGAAAGGGCAATCTGTTTCAGGGCTTTCTGGGCTTCTTCCAGTTTTGCAACTGTTTTGTAAAGGTCAATAATATGGATTCCGTTGCGCTCCATAAAAATGTACGGGGCCATGTTCGGGTTCCATTTGCGCTTGAGGTGTCCAAAATGCACACCGGCATCAAGCAAATTGTCAAAACTTACTTTCATCATTTCGTTTTAATTTAATTGTTTACATTCTCTTTGTCAATCACCGAATAGTTCTGCAAAGAAGTTTCGGCAATTTGGATACTAAACTCATTCCGGCTTTTATGAAAAGTTTAGCGTTTGCTAAACTGGAATTTCTTACGTGCTTTGGGCTGACCCGGCTTCTTCCGTTCAACCATCCGCGGGTCTCTTTTGAGTAATCCTTTTTCTTTTAAAATCGGGCGCAGTTCGGGGTCAACAGTGATGAGGGCACGTGCAATACCGAGGCGCAGGGCTTCGGCCTGACCAGTGGTGCCACCACCGTCAAGGTTGGCTTTAATATCGAATTTACCCACCGTATCAGTAAGCTGAAAGGGTTGTTCAACAACGTAATGCAGGATTGCTGTTGGGAAAAACGTTTTGTAATCACGTTTGTTCACTACAATTTTTCCATCACCTTCGCTGAGGTACACTCTTGCAATTGCTTTTTTTCTTCTTCCGATTGTGTTTACAACTTCCATCGCTTAATTATCTGATTGATTTTAAATTGATTTTCTTAGGTTTTTGTGCTTGCTGATTGTGTTCGCTGCCGGCATATACATATAAATTACGAAACAGGCTGCTTCCCAGTTTGTTCTTTGGCAGCATCCCCTTAATGGCTTTTTCTACCATCGCAGTCGGCTTTTTGGTCATCAGTTCGCGTGCAGTAGTTGAGCGCTGGCCGCCCGGGTATCCGCTGTGGCGGATGTACTCTTTCGCGTCCCATTTGTTACCGGTCAACCTGATCTTATCTGCGTTGATAATTACCACATTGTCACCGCAATCCACATGGGGGGTGAAGTCGGGTTTGTGTTTTCCGCGGAGCAGATTGGCTGCTTTCGACGCCATTCTTCCCAACACTTCGTTCTCGGCATCAATCAACACCCACTCTTTGTTTACGGTGTTCTTGTTCGCACTAATTGTTTTATAACTTAATGTATTCATCTAAATATTTGTTTCTTAAGCTGTTTAATAAAAAGCCCTGAAAATTGGGGTGCAAAAATAGAAACATTTTTTTAATTAAGCCAAAATTATGAACAATATTTCTCTGGCTGAGTGTTTTTTAAGCCGAGCCTGTGCAAGAAGACTTGTTTAAACATTAGGTTTACCATTGACCGGCAGCTATTTTCTGCCTGCCGTTCGACTTTCTGTTCATGGGGCAACAAACAAATGTGAGCCGTTAAAACAATGGGCAATTATTGGCGGCCGGTAATTTCAGCAGTAAATGGTTTTAGGTTTTAGGGGGCAATAGTGCCGCCGGCAGTAGTAACATTATAATTTCCTGTTGCGGTGGTTCCGCTTTTGTTAATGTTGTTAAAAACATTCATCGATATCATCGGGAAGGATGTCGTGCATGAACTGTAATCAATGTCTGCCCCTGCCCCGCCTGTACGGTCATTGTTATGGATGTTATTGTGTGTGATGATAGGTGACGCATCCTGGACCCATATCCCGGCCGGATTAAACCCTGTCGGGTCAACATTACTGTGTATGTGGTTGCTCTTGATGACAACCGGTTTGGAAGAGCCATTTGAAAAACAGCGTATCCCTGCTTCATAATTGTAATTGATGTTGTTGCCGATAACCGAGGGTTGGGTTGTTGGATCAATCCAGATACCACATTCGTTGAGAAAAATGTCGTTGGCAATTATCCGGGGTTCGGCATAACCCGTCATGAATATTCCTTTTCCCCCTCCGGTGTAATCTGTATGGGAAATTACGTTGTCGTCAATTGTAGGCTCCGAAGGAATTCCTTCGAAACCAATGAGATAAATCCCATATTTATTATTCAGGTCGATTTGGTTGTTGCTGATTGTCGGGGAGGTTTCTTCGCACTTGATACCTCCCTGCGTATTTCTTAGAATTTTATTGGCGATAATCCAGGCGTCAGAACCAAAGTTCTGGCATAAAATACCCCAGCCATTGCAATCAACGATTTCGTTTTCCTGAATCCAGGGTTTGCCTTGTGAAGAAATGAGAATGCCATTGTTTCCATCTGCACCGCTTGTAATGATATTGTGAATAATCGTTGGCGAAGTACCATTGCAAAAGATTCCTTGCTTGATGTTAAAGTCCCTGATAACACAACTGTCTGCTCCTGTAACGGTACCTGCAATTATTGTTGTGTATTTTCCTGCTCCCTGCAGGTGGACATATTTTTTAAGAGTTACCGATTCGGTATAAACTCCCGGCATCACCCTTATCAGAAAGGCATTGGCAGGGCTTGTTACGCCGCAGGCCGCAATGGCCCCCGATATTGTAGTAAAATCGCCGCCCGAAAGGGCTACGGTAAACACTTGTGCATAAGCAGTGGAAACTGCAGCGGTTGTCTGTATGGTTCCATCAGGAAAAGTAAAGCCGCCTGTCGCGGAAAAAACCATACCGTTTACCTCAAGTTTGGTGGTGGGGTTTACGGTTCCAATACCCACCTTTCCATCATCACGGACGACCATGGCCGTATCAGGATTTGAATTCGTGACGATTAATGATTGTGTGGCTGCGGTGTTGCCGCTTCCCTTTACTTCTGTCTGGCCTGAAATGGTATTTGTAATGCCAAGACCGAAAAGAGTAAACATTGAAAAGAAGAATAGCTTTTTCATGATGGTAATTTTTAAGTGAAAGAATTTATTAATCAGGTTTTCTTCAGATTCAATTTAAACGAGCATGTATGAACGGTTTAGAGATTCCCTAAAAATTGATTATCATCGTCCCAAAAGTAGTAAATCTGAAAGCGAAAAGCAAGTTTTTTGGCGATAAAACGCTGGAAGTGCGAAGTGCCTGCCACAATGAATGGCTGACAAACCTGTTACGAAAGCCTGCGGTGGAGAATGTCCGCTTCAGGCTTAGCCTTCTTTTTCTTACTTTTGCCAGCTGTGGATAAACAGGTGTAATGGTAAGCATTGAAGCGATAAACATCAGCAAATTTTATGGCAGGCAAAAAGCCCTGGACAATGTGCAATTGCAAATTAGCAAAGGCGAAATAGTTGGAATGCTTGGCCCAAATGGAGCCGGCAAGTCAACACTGATGCGGGTATTGACATCCTTTCTGCCACCCAGTTCGGGCACGGCACTAATCAACGGTATTGATGTCCGGGAAAATCCGATTGAAGTCAGGCGGCTGATAGGTTACCTGCCGGAAAACAACCCGCTTTATCCTGACATGTACGTGAAGGAATACCTGGCCTTTGTCTTCAAAATGTACAAGCAGACGACTAATGCCACAGCTGCAGTGAACCGGGTGATTGACCTCACCGGGCTGCGTCCCGAGTACACAAAGAAAATCGGGGCGCTCTCCAAGGGCTACCGCCAAAGGGTGGGGCTGGCACAGGCCCTTGTTCACGATCCGGAGATACTCATACTTGATGAGCCAACATCAGGCCTTGATCCCAACCAATTGCTGGATATCCGAAAGATTATTACTGATTTGGGCAAAGAGAAAACAGTCATGCTTTCCACGCATATTATGCAGGAAGTAGAAGCTGTTTGCAATCGCGTAATTATTATCGATCAGGGCCGAATTGTTGCTGATGAACCAACTGCCGACTTGTCGAAGATTGTTGGGAAAAGCTTGCGCTTCAGAGTTGAGTTCAAAGAGCAGCTTACCCGCAGTTTGCTGGCCCGGCTACCATTTGTAAACAAAGTAGAACAGATTCAGGAAAAGGGATGGTTGCTCGAAGCGAAAGACAATAAGGACATACGTGAGGACATTTTTCAATTTGCCGTTACCAACAACTATAATGTGCTTTCACTTTCTCGTGAAGAACAAAAAATGGAAACTGTATTCAGACGGCTGACAAAGCGTCAGAATTAGTTACATGGCTGTGGTTTTTGCACTCCGTCACCCTGGCCATGAGTATTTAACTCTCGTATCTTGCCAATCCCCCCGACAAATTTCAAAAACCTTTTTCTCAATTCACAAAAATATTTACTTTTGCAGCTTCCGTTTTAAAAACGGGTTTTGTGGAAGGATTTGATTGCTTGCAACCACGCTAAAAAAATGCTAAAACAATTTTAGCCCGCCAATCAGTATTTTTCCCTTGGAAATGAACAATTTAAAAATCTTAAATTTGTAAAACTATGTCCTATTTATTTACCTCAGAGTCTGTTTCAGAAGGCCATCCCGATAAGGTTGCTGATCAGATTTCTGATGCCATGCTCGATTATTTTCTGGCTTTCGATAAGAACTCGAAAGTTGCTGTAGAAACCATGGTTACAACCGGGCAGGTGATTGTTGCGGGCGAGGTTCACTCCAGCACCTATGTCGATGTTCAGGCCGTTACCCGAAAAGTGATTAATGATATTGGTTATACTAAAGGGGAATACATGTTTGAAGGTAATTCGTGTGGGATCCTTTCGGCCATTCATGAGCAATCGAGTGATATCAGGCAGGGTGTTGAGCGCAGCGATTTTGACATGCAGGGCGCCGGCGACCAGGGAATGATGTTTGGTTATGCCTCGCGCGAAACAGCCAATTACATGCCTTTGCCACTCGAGTTGTCTCATTTGCTGGTTTACGAAATGGCACAGATTCGCAAAGAAGGAAAACAAATGCTGTACCTGCGCCCCGATTCCAAATCACAGGTAACTGTTGAATACGATGAAAACAACAAGCCTGTGCGCATCGATACTATTGTTGTTTCTACCCAGCACGATGATTTTGCCGATGAAAAACAAATGCAGGAAACAATAAAGCAGGACATTATTTCCCTGCTCATACCAAGGGTCTTAAAACAACTTCCTGAGAATGTCAGGTCATTGTTCAACGACAAAATAACCTACCATGTAAACCCGACCGGTAAATTTGTTATAGGAGGCCCGCACGGCGATACCGGCCTCACCGGCAGAAAAATTATCGTCGATACTTATGGTGGAAAGGGTGCTCACGGTGGTGGCGCTTTTTCGGGGAAAGACCCCTCAAAGGTTGACCGCTCAGCAGCTTATGCTTCGCGCCATATTGCCAAGAACCTTGTAGCAGCTGGTGTTGCCGACGAGGTGCTCGTCCAGGTTTCTTATGCCATCGGCGTAGCGAGACCCATGAATATTTTTGTGAATACTTACGGCACTTCCCATGTTGGGTTGACCGATACTGAAATTGCCGCAAAAGTGGACGAATTGTTTGACCTGCGCCCGGCAGCCATTGAACAACGCCTGAAACTGCGCAATCCGATTTATCTTGAAACAGCTGCCTACGGACACATGGGACGTGAACCAAAAGTAGTGAAGAAGAAATTTAAATCGGATTACATGGAAGACAAGGAGGTGGAAGTAGAGCTGTTTACCTGGGAGAAGCTAGATTATGTTGAGAAAGTGAAACTTGCTTTTGGGTTGTAAAATAAATTCTGTTTACAAAAAAAGCCCGGTCAATATGGCCGGGCTTTTTTTGTAAGCTTTTAAAACCTATTTCTGAATAACCAGTTTTTTGGTCTTGTAAACATCACCGTTCACAAGCACCGAATAAAAATAGATGCCGCCGTTCAGGTCGGAAATATCCATTGTGAGTTTGGTGTTGTTGCGTTCAACAACGGCCTCTTTCACCACGGCGCCGAGCAGGTTAACAATTCTGATTTTAGCAAAGTCAACCTCCGGGGTTAGTTCATAGTCAATATTTACCATATTGGTGGCCGGATTCGGGTAAATGTCGGAGATGCTGCCCCCAACCATGGCGTCTTCTGCAATGCCGGCAGGTGAGCCCCAGTACTTAACCACAATTTTCACATTCTGGCCTTCATTGTCTTTGTTAAAAAACATGTATTCAACAACAGAAGTTCCTATTTTACCGTTGGGATAATAATGGCCTGAGAATTCTTCGTCAGTGCTCTGCCCCCCTGGTAAAATTAATCTGGGTTCAGGGGATTCTTCCGTGTCGGGCGGGAAACAAAGTCCCCAGCAGAAGGCACTCGATGAACCTTCAACCATCGAAATCCGCTTGCGGCGCACTAACATGTTTATGCCGTTAGAGGTATTGTTGTGTACTACAACGTGTGAAACAATTTCGGCATTGCCCGGTTCTCCCCATGTAACAATGGTGTCCCCCAAAGGAACCCCGTCCCAGGATAGTGTCAGGTCCTGCGCGTTCAAAGAGAATACAGCCAGCAAAATGGCCGCAAAAGAGAGTAGTGTTTTTTTCATTTCTTTATTTTTTTAGGTGTTTATTCGTAAATCATTGCAAATTCTGTTCCAGAATTTCTGCAAAAATAAAGGTTTTTGGTTAAAGAATTGTTATTTTTTCTCAATATTCAAAATACAGACAATCAGGGTTACAGCGAGCTTGCCTGAAGTTCAGAAAAGTTTTGGGGAAAGAAAAAGTGCTTTGAAGGGTGGTGTGCATGGTACAAGAAACCAGCCATCCCAGCTGATTATTCAACAAGTTCTCAACATTTCTTAGCGAATGACCAACTTCTTCGTTTCATAAACATGGCCATTTAGCAGCAGTGAATAAAAATAAACACCACTTTCCAGTTTGCCCACATCCACCGTCAGTTTGCCGGAGCTATGTACAATATCCACTTCTTTTAAAACACGCCCAAACAGGTTGGTAATGCGAATACCGGCAGTTTTGACTTTTTCCGGAAAGACAAAATCAAAGCTCACAAGCCGCGTTGCCGGATTGGGATAAAGGTTGGAAATGCTTCCCCCTTTTAAAGGGTCTTCAGCAATTCCTTCCGGCGATGCCCAATATTTAACAAGCAGCTTGACGTACTGATCTTCATTTTCCGCATTGTAAAAAGTGTATTCCACCACCGCAGTGCCTATCGCAGCGTTCGGGATGTAATGTCCGGAAAATGCGGTGTCTGCACTTGAGCCGCCAGAAGGAATAAGAATAGAATCTGGTGATTCCTCCACATGTTCGGCAAAGCAGGGCCCCCAGCAAAAATACCCAGATGTGCTGTCAGGCATTTCAAGACGGTTCCTGCGTACTTTGATTTCCATCCAGTTGACGGTCATATTATGAACCACGGCATGAAAAACAATTTCGCTGCTGTCGGGACTGCCCCAGATGGTAAGGGTATCCCCAAGTGTCTCGCCTTCCCAACTCAGGTACATTTCCTGGGCATTCATGGAAACTGTCGTCAGCAAAATGCTTGCTACAGTAAGTAATTTGATTCTTATATTTTTCACGGTGCTTATCTTTTAAATTAGTGTTAAGCCTATTTGTCAGGCGATGCAAAAATAACAGTTTTCAATCAGCGATTTATTAGTTTTTCCCAGATAATCCACTGGCCGGTTACGGCCCCCGGACGGAGATGGCGATTTCCGTACAGAAAGTTTTGGTTTAAAAGGCATAAGCGCCACAAACCTGTATCAGGTGTAAACAAAGAATAAGTATATTTGCACCGTAAATTTCACTATCCAAATAAATCAATTCAAACGAATATTATGAAAAAATTATTCTCTTTGTTAATGGTAATCTTGTTTTCGTTTGTATCCCTAATGGCACAAACCATAGTGGGTACCGACCCTGAAAACAAAAACGTTGTGCTTGAAGAATTTACGGGGATTCATTGTGTGTACTGTCCTGACGGCCATGCAATAGCACAGGGAATCTACGATGCCCACCCCGATGATGTTGTGCTGATAAATATCCATCAGGGCCCTTTCGCAGATCCAAATGCCGGGGAACCTGATTTCAGGACACAATGGGGCAATGCAATTGCCGGACAAAGTGATTTGATTGGTTATCCTGCGGGAACTGTCAACAGGCACTTTTTTCCGGGTCATTCTCAGGGTGGCGGAACGGCACAGTCGAGAGGTTCGTGGAACACAACATCAAATATTACAATGGGGGAGCCCAGTTACCTGAATATAGAACTGGAAGCGACCATTGTTACATCAACACGGCAGTTGGTTGTTTATGTCGAGGTGTATTATACAGGCGACTCCCCGGAAGAAACCAATTTCCTGAATGTGGCCATTCTCCAGAATAATATTTTAGGGCCGCAAGTTGGTGGGGGAGCCGGAAACAATTACAACCACAAACACATGTTGCGCCATTTTCTGACAGGTCAGTGGGGTGTTGAGATTGATGAAACCACGACAGGCTCGTTGTTTTCTGAAACATTTACCTATGAACTGCCTGACGACTACAATGGTGTGGATGTGGTTTTGGAAGACCTCGATATTGTGGGTTATGTGAGTGAAACACACCAAGAAGTGGTCAGTGGAAACATGGCTGAGATAACACTTGTTGAATCAAATGAGTACGATGCCGCCCTCTTCACTACCTATGTGCCGCAAACGGCTTGTTCAGGTGCTTTAAATGCCGAAGTAATGCTTAAAAATTACGGTACTGCTGAACTGACCAGCCTAAATTTTATCTATTCCGTAAATGGTGGGGAAACTGCTGAATATGCCTGGACGGGTGCACTCAGTCAATACGAAACGGAATTGGTGAGCCTGCCCGAATATCTCTATGACGCAACAGATAAGAATGAAATCAGCATTGAATGCCAAATGCCGAATGGACAGGCCGACCAGCTTCCGCGCAATGACGTTTACCTGAAAAACAGCCCGGGCTCGCAAACTTACCCGTCAGACTGCTATTTTGGAATTGAAACCCCTGAGAACCCGGAAGACCTGACATGGAGCATTGTTGGTGATAATGGGGAAGTGGTTGCCGAAGGCGGCCCTTACGCATCGGGCGGGTTTAAAGTTAGCGCACTTACTTTCCCCGAAAGCGGCTGTTATACTTTGACTGTGAATGATGCATCCGGCAGTGGTTTGGACGGTGGTATTTATGTGATGCTTGATGTGAGTTCAAATGTGCTGTGGACAGGTAAACCATTTACTGACAAGGCCATTACCGAACTTGCCCACGACATCACAATTGAGGTGCCTGAATTTAGTGAGATTGAAAATATTTCTGTCTATCCCAACCCTGTTACGCAATATGCCGTTATTGACTTTAGGCTAAATAGTGAAAGCATGGTTAATATAGCTTTGTTCGATATGTTGGGAAGAAGTGTTTTGCCGCTTTTTGAAGGAAAGATGAACAGTGGACAACAAAAGATACGAATGAATGTTTCGGGTTTAAACGAAGGCATCTACTTCGTAAGGTTCCGGTTGAACAATGAGGTGTTTACGCAAAAAATCAGCCTCAGGTAAATTTGGTTCACCAATGAATAATAAGCGCGCTGTTTACAGCGCTTTTTTTATTCTATCCCGTCAACCAAATCCCCGTTCACTAAATTAGGAAGGGTTACCTGAAGGGCCGGGTTTTGCTCCATGGCCCTTTTAATGGCAAAGATGGCACCTTCATTACGTGCCCACCCCCTGCGCGAGATGCCATTGTTCACATCCCAAAACAGCATGGATTGTAAGCGGCGTTCTGCTTCTTGACTGCCGTCAAGCAACATGCCGAAACCCCCGTTGATTACTTCGCCCCAGCCCACACCGCCGCCATTGTGAATGGACACCCAGGTGGCACCGCGAAACGCATCCCCGATGACATTTTGGATGGCCATGTCGGCAGTAAACGAAGATCCGTCATAAATATTTGAAGTTTCCCGAAAGGGGGAATCCGTCCCGGAAACATCATGGTGGTCGCGTCCCAAAACAATAGGTGCAGATATTTTCCCTTCCCGGATAGCCTTGTTAAATGCCGTGGCAATTCGAATCCTTCCTTCCGAATCGGCATAAAGGATGCGTGCCTGCGAACCGACGACCAGTTTGTTTTCCTGCGCCCCTTTTATCCACTGGATGTTGTCGGCCATTTGACTTTGGATTTTTTTCGGCGAAGCCTTTTTAAGTTCTTCAAGCACATCGGAGGCGATTTTGTCCGTTACCTCCAAATCTTCCGGATTTCCGGAAGTACAGACCCACCTGAACGGGCCAAAGCCAAAGTCGAAAAACATGGGCCCCATGATGTCCTGTACGTAGGAAGGGTACTTAAAGGTCTTTCCATCGGTTGCCATCACGTCGGCACCGGCCCTGGAGGCTTCCAACAGGAACGCATTTCCATAATCGAAGAAATAGGTTCCTTTAGCCGTATGTTTATTAATGGCAGCGGCATGACGGCGTAAACTTTCCCGGACTTTCTCCTTAAACAAATCGGGTTGTTCCGCCATCAATTTGTTCGAGTCTTCGTAGCTGAGCCCTGCCGGGTAGTAACCACCGGCCCAGGGATTGTGTAGGGAAGTCTGGTCGGAACCCAGGTCAATATGCATGTTTTCCTCGTCAAACTTTTCCCATACCTCCACAATATTGCCATCGAAGGCAATGGAGACTACCTCCTTGTTGGCTTTGGCCTGTTTCACACGGACGACCAGTTCATCCAAACCACTAATTACCTCATCCACCCAGCCTTGCTCGTGGCGTTTGCGTGTTGCCGCCCGGTTTACCTCGGCCGTTACCGAAATCACACCGGCAATGTTGGCTGCCTTGGGCTGGGCGCCCGACATACCACCCAGCCCCGAAGTAACAAACAGTTTCCCTTCAAAGGGGTTTTCGCCTGCTTTTGCAATTTTCCTTGCCGCATTCATTACCGTAATCGTCGTCCCGTGCACGATGCCTTGAGGGCCGATGTACATGAAGGAACCGGCAGTCATTTGCCCGTATTGCGATACGCCGAGTGCGTTCATCCTTTCCCAGTCATCCTGGGCCGAATAGTTGGGGATGACCATGCCGTTGGTCACGACCACCCGGGGGGCATCTTTGTGCGAAGGGAACAATCCCATCGGGTGCCCCGAATACATAGCCAGGGTTTGTTCATCCGTCATTGTTGCGAGGTACCGCATGGTGAGCAGGTATTGCGCCCAGTTCTGAAAAACAGCGCCATTGCCACCGTAAGTAACCAACTCGTGGGGGTGTTGGGCCACGGCATAATCCAGGTTGTTCTGTATCATCAGCATAATGGCCGCTGCCTGTTCAGACCGCTGGGGATAATCACCGATGGGACGGGCGTACATTTTGTAATCGGGACGGAAACGGTACATATAAATCCGGCCAAACTTCTTCAACTCACCGGCAAACTCTTTCGCCAGCACTTCGTGGTGTTTTTCCGGAAAATACCTGAGTGCATTTTTAATGGCCAGTTGTTTTTCGGTTTTGGTCAGTATATCTTTTCGCTTGGGCGCATGGCTTACATTGTCATCGTAAGGTTTAGGTAGCGGCAATTCATCCGGGATACCGGTTAGGATGGCTTTCTTAAACTCATTCAATTCCATGGTAATGGCTTTAAATTAGGGAAGCAAAATTAGGATAAAAAACGGGTTTTTTTCAGCGGGCGGGCTAAATTCGTTCGCGCGAATCCTGAAGTATGTTGTAGAGAAACTCGCGGGCGCGGAACAACTGGGCTTTGACAGTTCCGAGCGGGATGTCCAGCTCGTTAACAATCTCTTCGTACGTGTATTCTTTGAAATAGCGCAACTCGATAAGCCTTTTGTAATGTGGTTTGAGGCGGTGAACCAGGTTTTGCATGGTGTCAATTTTCTGTTCCCTGATAAAAACCTCTTCGGGGTCGAGGTTGCCGTCCGGTACCTGCTGGACAATATCCGTGTTGTTGTTCTCACCAATGGGGTTGACAGACTGGAGCCCTTTGTTTTTCTTCCGCATAAAATCGATGCAGTTGTTGGAAGCAATCTTAAACAACCAGGTGCTGAACGCGTATTTCGGTGTGTATTGATCGAGGTTTTTAAATGCTTTCCCAAAGGCTTCAATGGTCAGGTCATCCGCATCATGCGGATTTTGTGTCATCTTCAACATCATAAAATAAAGGGAATCACGGTAGAAGCTCAGCAAATCGGCATAGGCCTGCTGATCACTGCTTTTGAGCGCGCGATTAATCAGCTCAAAATCACGTTGTCCCTTTTCTGTTAACTGGCTACTTACTTCCATCTAATCTGTTTGCTGAATACCCCTGCAAATACAAGCATGGGGATTAAAAGCACGTAAAACAATTCCGACACTAGCGAAAATAGGTATAAATGTTTCTCTTGAAATTTGTCAAGTATTTTTTTATTAACAATGGATTGCGTAAAAAAACGGAGAAGGAGCAAGCCGAGAATGAACCACGGAAACACTTGTATAGCAAGAAGTAAAGCCCCGAGAAAATAAAAAAGCAATTGTGAAAAACCGAAGGTTCCCAACAATATTTTGAATTTGAACTTATAGTTTTTTCCCGTCGTCAGATGCCTTCGTTTTTGTCGTATCCATTCGCCAAAGCTTTGTTTGGGGGCCGAATAGGAGAAACTTTCTTTCTGAAGGGCAATTTTTGTATTCCGTTTATTCGCCACCTGGTTTATAAACAAGTCGTCGTCTCCGGATGCTATCTGGTAGTGTGAAGTAAAGCCTTTGTTACGAAAAAACATACTGCGCCTGTAGGACAAATTCCGGCCAACACCCATATACGGCATCCCGATTAAAGCAAAGGAGAGATATTGCATGGCCACCACAAAAGTGTCGTAGCGGATGAACCGGTTTAGCAAGCCCTTTTCCGAGATGTAAGGGCCGTAGCCCAGCACCAGTTCGGTATCGTCAGCATAGTTCCCTGCCATGGCACGTATCCAGTTTTTGCTCAATGGTTTGCAATCGGCATCGGTCAACAGCAGCACATCGTTTTTGGCCGATTTAATGCCGATGGACAAGGGGAACTTTTTGCCATGAAAAAAGTTCAGTTCCTTTTCGATGTGTACCACCTTCAGTTTCGGGTATTTCGACTGGTATTCCTTCAACAGCACTGCTGATTCGTCGGTTGAGGCGTGGTTGACCACCACCACTTCAAAATCAGGATAATCCTGTTCGAGTATGGCCGGAAGGTTTTCCTGCAGGTTGTAATACTCATTCCGCGCAGCAATAATAACCGAAACCGGTGGCCTGGGAAGGTTGTTTAAGACAGGAATTTTGATGAAAGCCAGCCTGCCAAAAATAAGCCAGTAATAGACCAGTTGAATGAGTGCCGAAACAGTGAACAAGCCCAGTAAAACCAGCTCAATAACAGTAAGCGACTGAAGAATGGAAAGGTTCACTGTTGCATATTTTTTGTGGTTGCAAAAGTAGAAAGTTAAAGCCATTAAATGTAACACTGCCGGTACTTTTGTTTAAAAAAGCCGGTGATTGGGCTTGAACCTTTACGGCAGTATAAAAATAGCTTTTGTTCGCGGCACAACTGCGCACGAGGGGCGGGCCCCGGGGATTCCCGTAATTTTTTGGAGAGATTGATTCCCTTCCCTTGGGGAGGAGTCATTCTCCCCCATGCCCCGGGTTTAAGTTCACCTAATCCTTATCTTTGCCGAAATTTAAAAAACAGCATGCAATTCCGCTTGTTAAAAACAGACGCCAAATCCGCTGCCCGGGCGGCTGAACTCACTACCGGCCATGGTAAAGTTGAGACACCGATTTTTATGCCAGTCGGGACGCTGGGTTCGGTCAAAGGCATTCATGTTAAAGATGTCCGCAATGACATCAATGCTGATATTATCCTGGGGAATACTTATCATTTGTATTTGCGTCCTGGTACTGAAATTATTGAACGGGCCGGCGGCCTGCATAAATTTAATGGCTGGGACAGGCCCATTTTAACCGACAGTGGGGGTTACCAGGTTTATTCACTAAGCCATCGCCGGAAACTGGATGAAAGCGGTGTGCTGTTTCAGTCGCACATCGACGGTTCGCGGCATCATTTTTCTCCTGAAGGTGTCATGGATATTCAACGGGCAATAGGTGCCGACATCGTCATGGCCTTTGACGAGTGTACGCCCTATCCCTGCGAATACGGGTATGCCAAAAAGTCGCTGGAATACACCCACCAGTGGCTCGGAAGGTGCATTGAACGATTTAAGGAAACGCCTGAAAAATATGCTTATCACCAAAGTCTTTTTCCCATCGTCCAGGGCAGTACTTTTCGTAATTTGCGCCGGCAGTCGGCGGAAGAGATTGCCTCGAAAGGGGCAGAAGGCAACGCCATCGGCGGCCTGTCGGTTGGGGAACCCCACGAAATGATGTACGAAATGACCGAATTGGTTTGCAGCATACTCCCAAAGGATAAACCGCGTTATTTAATGGGTGTGGGCACACCGGCCAACATCCTGGAAAGTATCGCGCTCGGGGTGGACATGTTCGACTGTGTGATGCCGACACGAAACGGAAGAAACGGCATGCTTTTTACGAAAAACGGAATCATCAATATCAAAAACAAAAAGTGGGAAAACGATTTCAGCCCCATTGATGAAGCAGGTGATTCTTTTGTTGATCACCAGTACAGCAAAGCCTACCTCCGGCATTTGTTCGTGGCAAAAGAAATGCTGGGGGCCATGATTGCCAGCCAGCATAACCTGGCCTTTTACCTGTGGCTTGTGCGCGAAGCACGGCATCAGATTCTTTCCGGAAGTTTTACACAATGGAAAAACGGGATGGTCGAAAATGTTGCCCGGCGATTGTAACTGAAAAGTACAGAAGTTGTAGCATGAAGATAATTGACACGTACATCATCAAGAAATTCCTTGGCACTTTTGTCTATGCCATCAGTTTGCTGATTATGATTGTCATTGTTTTCGATGTGTCGGAAAATATTGATCGTTTCATCGAAAACGAAGCCCCGCTCAGGGCCATCGTATTTGATTACTACCTGAATTTTATCCCCCATTTTATTAACCTTTTTATTTATCTTTTCACCTTTATTTCTGTCATCTTCTTTACTTCCAAGATGGCCGGCGATACCGAAATCATTGCCATTTTAAGCAGTGGGATAAGCTTTCGCAGGTTGTTGTTTCCATATCTGATAGCTGCCATTATACTTGCGGTTTTTTCATTTTATCTCGGTAACTTTCTCATCCCGAAGACCAACCATACCCGCCGGCTTTTCAAGAATACTTACATGGAGAAGCTAACCAAGGACAACGACAAAAACATCCATCTGCAGATTTCCCCCGGTACTTTTGTTTACGTGGAGACCTACAACAGCGACTACCAGGTCGGGTATAAATTTTCTCTCGAAAAATTCAGCGGGCAGCAATTGGTTTATAAATTAATGGCCGACCGCATAAGCTGGGACACGGCCACCAGCAAATGGCGGTTGCGGAATTATTATATCAGGACGTTCGACAGCAGTGGGCAACATATTGTCAAAGGCCTCGAAATGGACACTTCGCTGGTCATAAAAAAAACGGACCTCTACAAAGTAAAAGAAGACTTTGAGGAGATGAATATGTACGAATTGAACGAATACATTACTGCCGAAAAACGCAAAGGGTCAATCGCCTACAAGAAATACGAGATTGAGAAGCACAAACGGCTGGCCGGCCCAATGGCTGTTATTATCCTTACCTTTATTGGTGTTGCCCTGTCGAGCCGGAAAGTGCGCGGGGGCATCGGTATGCACCTTGGGGTTGGTATTGCTTTGACGTTTTCTTACATTCTGCTGTTGCAGGTGTCAACGGTATTTTCTGCTTCGGGCAGTCTCCACCCGGCCCTGGCTGCCTGGATTCCCAATATAATTTACTTTTTTATCGGTCTGTACCTTCTGAAAAAAGCACCGAAATAGTGAAGGGGTTGTTGTTGGTTAATTGTTAATAGCTGAGCAACCTGCCCCCTGCCCCCTGTAAACCTGTAACCATGCCCCCTCCTCAGGGCTTGTACCCCGATTCGTGTAAAATCTTTTGCGAATCGTTTAGTTGGAGCAATTGTTCAAGCGAAGTATCCGGATGGCGGGTGATGTAGCTGTGCATAATCTGCCATCCGATATAAATACCCAGCCGTGAAGGGGACTGGTTGGAGAAACCCGTCGTAAACGGGCCGTCCTGTATCAGGTTCGACTGGGTCTGGTAATCGGTGGTGTAAAGCAATTGGTTGCCCACCAGGAAAGCCCAGATGTTTGCTTCATTTTGTCGTGCCCATTCCAGTTTCTTTGCCGGATAACATATTTTCAAACTGTCAGGTATTTGTGGCAAAACGGCATCAAGGTACAACAACAATTTGCCGCCGTCTATCATGCGGTCGAGCAGCGTGCGTTGTTTGTAGTCGGGTGCCAGGTCTTTAAAATACAAGGCCTTCATTATATCCACCGGCAGGTTGGCCGGCCCCATACACCTGATTTTATATTTTGGAAGCCCCAATCTCCGGTAAAGCGGAAAATCGTGCCCGAGGTAAATGTCAAGTGCAACAATAAATGCCGAATCTGTTTTTAATACGGGCATTTCAAAATACATATCGGAGATGTAAGTGTAAATGGAAGGCAGGTTTTTATCGGGGAAAAAATAGCGGTAACGGCTGAAGGCATCTGATAATTGTGCTTCCGTCCCATTCAGGTCAGGGAATACTTCGATGGTCTTTTTGTAGATGGTAATGAGTTGGGTATCACTTACAAAATCGTAAATCTGCCTGACATTCAGGCTGTCATCAAAATCAGTGCCGAGAAAGAGCCGGAACTCATTTTGAATCATTTCCAATCCTGCTTGTAAATCGGAAGTGTCCAGCTCAAACAGGGCTTTTCCGTAGCGGTGGATTTTCAGGTCAACAGCGGGTAGTTCTTCCTTGTCAACCGGGAACCATGTTTTCTTCCCGTTCTCACAGGCAGTGAGGAATAGAATGCCGATGGCAGCAAAAAAGAAGATGGGTTTCATTTTAAAAAAAGCCGGTTAATATTGAAAAACATCGTCATTTGTTAACAGGCCCGCCTTACAAAGGCCCGCGTTACAAACGCGCGCCAGTTTGTGTGATTGATTGAGGCACTAAAATATTTTCCAGCCCAATGTTACCACGAACAAATTGGATTTGGAAGTGACGGTGCTTCCACTAATTGCAAAATCATTCAACACGTTGGAAAGGCCGCCCATGTATTTTATATCGATGGCAAACATCAATACATCCACACCCACACCGGCGTCCCATTGCCAGGTTACGTTTTTAAAGTCGTCCGGGACGAGAGCATTTTCATAATCATCGGGGTTTCCACTTGTGGTATTGATATTTGCATTCATCAAGAAGTTGGCTGCCATTCCGGCAAATAACCTGACGTTTACAACTTCCAGGTTGATAATCCGCCAGCCGATGTTAACAGGAACCTGAATCGTACTTAATTTAATATCCTGCTCAAGCGGGACAATTCCCCCTTGGATGGAAGGGTACTTAAACACGCTTCCCTGTGTCATCCAGTTCACTTCGGGTTGTACATAAATCTTTTTCCCCATGCGAACAAACACACCAACTAAAAAGTTGTTTTTCAGACCGTTGGTAATTGAATCTGTGTCGAGTGTGAGGTTAGAGGCAGAATACCCAATCTGCGGGCCAAAATGAAGCTGGCCGAACATGACGCCTGAAATAAGAAAAGACGCAAATAACAAAGTGATTTTTTTCATAATAAATTCAGATTGATTTTAAGTTTTCAAAAATACTATTTAATACGGTATCGAATAAAATACCTAACGAATAAGTGGCAGCATTTATTTTGAATGACTACTTTTGCTGAGACGTACTAAACTTCCGGATAATGAAAAAACTGTTGCCGATTGCCTTTTTTTTTATTGCTTTTTCGCTGCAAGCACAGCACAAAGCTTTTCAGTTTGGTTTCAAGGGAGGAGCAGATATCGGGTGGTTTAAAACGGACAGCGATGCTTACAAAAATGATGGTGTTGCCTTGGGTGGCTCCTGGGGGTTTGTTGCCGATTTTTTCCTGATGGAGAATTATTCGTTGACAACAGGTTTCGATCTGCTGTACCTTAACGGCGGGATGACCTTCCCTTCAACTTCGTATGACCCCTGGATTCCTGTTGAAGGAACCGTTTTTGATGAGTACCGTACCAAGTACATTCAGTTGCCTGTCATACTGACTATGAAAACCAACAACATCAGGGAAAGATTCAGGGCCTTCGGGCAAATCGGTTATGGTCTGGGGTTCTTGATCAGTGCAAAACAAGCACACAAGTTTATTTCGGACGAAGGCCTGCTACTGGAAGAGTCCACCGGGGATTTTGACGGCTTTACCCTGTTAAGGTCTGCGGTAATCATCGGGCTCGGGGTAGAGGTCCCCCTCCACAAATCTACGTATTTAAGAACCGGCTTTGAATTCAACAATGCTTTTGTTGACATGGTTAAATCAGAGAGTTTAAAAGCGAGAAACAATTTTGTTTCGTTTAACGCCGCTGTTATTTTTTAAATCAAATGCCGTGAAAATAGCCCTGGCACAAATAAATTACCACATCGGGAACTTTGCCGGCAATGTTTCCAAAATTGTCACCGGCATCCGGAATGCCGAACAAGCCGGTGCCGACCTTGTGGTGTTCGCCGAGTTGGCGGTTTCGGGCTATCCGCCCCGCGATTTCCTGGAATTCAATGATTTCATCAATCAGTGTTCTGATGCACTTGAAGAAATTGCGCCCCATTGCCAAAAGGTGGCTGCCATCATCGGGCTGCCCACCAGAAACCCCGACAAAAAAGGAAAACCCCTGCACAATTCGGCAGCCTTTCTCGCACAGGGAAAAGTACAGCATTTCACCCACAAAACCCTGCTGCCCAATTACGATATTTTTGATGAGTACCGCTATTTTGAACCCAACCGCGTATTCAATATAATTCCTTTCAAAGGGTATAAAATTGCGCTCACTATTTGCGAAGACCTCTGGAATGTCCAGGAAAACCCGCTGTACACCATCAACCCCGTGGATGAATTGATGGGACAAAAACCGGATTTGCTGATCAATATTGCCGCATCGCCTTTTAACTATCGCCAGACGGCCATTCGTACGGATGTGCTGCGGCGAAATGCCGAACGTTATCACCTGCCTTTGTTTTATGTCAACCACGTAGGTGCGCAAACTGAATTGCTTTTTGACGGTGGTTCGCTGGTGATGAATGGCCGGGGGGAACTGGTGGACGAGTTGACTTATTTTGAGGAAGACTTCCGGGTTTTCGATTTGGATGAAGTCAACAGGCTTGCCCCGAATTATCAACCTGTACTTTATTCAGAAATCGAAGTCATCCACGATGCGTTGGTGATGGGCATCCGGAACTACTTTGAGAAACTGGGTTTTACGAAAGCCATTCTCGGTTCGTCAGGAGGCATTGACTCTGCCGTTACGGCTGTCCTGGCTGCCAAGGCGCTCGGTGCCAAAAATGTGTACAGTGTTTTGCTGCCTTCCCGTTTTTCAAGTTCCCATTCGGTGGATGATGCAGTGCAATTGGCGAAGAACCTGAATATGCCCTGCGACACCATCGCCATTGAAGAAGCTTTCAGGGTCTTCGAAAAGACCCTTGAGCCCTTTTTCAAAGGGCTGCCGTTTAACATTGCCGAAGAAAACCTGCAAGCCCGTACCAGGGGGGTAATCTTGATGGCACTGTCCAATAAATTCGGTTACATCTTGTTGAACACCAGTAACAAAAGCGAAGCTGCCGTGGGTTATGGAACACTTTATGGCGACATGAACGGCGGGCTGTCAGTGATTGGCGATGTGTATAAAACGCAGGTTTTTGAACTGGCCCGCTTTATCAACTGCAAGAAAGAAATCATTCCCGAAAACATCATCAGCAAACCTCCATCGGCAGAGTTGCGACCCGGTCAGAAGGATTCGGATTCATTGCCCGATTACGAGATACTTGATGAAATCCTCTACCAATACATTGAACTCAGGCAGGGGCCGAAGGAAATTGTTGCCATGGGGTTTGACGAAGCACTGGTCAAGCGTATTTTAAAACTCGTCAATGCCAACGAGCACAAACGCTACCAGACACCACCCATGTTGCGGGTTTCTTCAAAAGCTTTCGGTATGGGACGAAGAATGCCCATCGTAGCAAGGTATTTGTTGTGAGACATAAGGCTGAAAGGCCTCAGACCTGAGACTGCTAGACCTTCCTGAATCCGTGCAGATGCAATGGGCGTGTTGTATTCCGATGGGGACACCCTCTTCCAGGTGCGCAGCACCTGGAAGAGGGTGGTCTTTAAATATTAACGGCGACTACTTCCTTGATTTGCGGCAAAGCCTTTTTAAGTGTTGCCTCAACACCGTTTTTAAGTGTCATGGTGCTAAAGGCACAGGAGCCGCAGGCGCCAAGGAGTTCGACGTTGACCGTGTTGTCGTCGGTAATTTCAACAAAATTAATATCGCCGCCGTCCTGTTGCAGGTAAGGCCTTAACTGTTCGAGTACATTCTGTACCTTCTCGTTGAGTTCTTCTTTGGTGTATTCTTCCATAACATTTAATTTACTACTGTTTTAAAGCATTGCGACTTGTTTTTGAATATTGGCGGCCATATCGATAAACGATTGGGTTACCGGCGTTTCGTCGTCGAGCGAAACCGGGGAACCACCGTCTCCGGCTTCCCTTATTTTTTCTACAATTGGTATTCTTCCCAAGACGGGGATGTCCAGTTCATTGGCCAGTTCGTCGGTTGCGCCCTGACCGAAAATATAATATTTCTTTTCCGGCATGTCTGCCGGCGTGAAGTAGGCCATGTTTTCCACGATGCCCAGCAAAGGGATTTCCAGTTTTTCCTGACGGTACATCATGGCGGCACGCCGTACGTCGGCGGTGGCTATTTTTTGCGGGGTGGTGACCAGCACGGTTCCCCGGATGTTGTAGGATTGGGCCAGCGTCAACTGGATGTCGCCGGTTCCGGGAGGCATGTCGATAACCAGGTAATCGAGATTTCCCCATTCGGAGTCGGTCATTAACTGGTTGAAAGCATTGTTGATCATCGATCCCCGCCACATGAGCGCCTGGTCGGGCTGGATAAAAAAACCGAGAGAAAGTATTTTGATGCCATAATTTTCCAGGGGGACCATCACCGATTTTCCTTCTCTTTCCATCATTCCCGGCCGTTCGCCTTCCACACCAAACATGATGGGCACCGATGGCCCCATGATGTCAGCGTCGAGTATGCCCACACTGTTGCCCGATCTTTTGAGGGCAACGGCAAGGTTTGCCGCGACGGTAGATTTCCCGACTCCCCCTTTTCCCGAGATGACGGCGATAATATTTTTGACACCGGCCAGCGGGCCTCTTCCTTTATCGGCTTCAGAAACGGGTTTGACATCCACTTTCAACTCCTCCCCGAACTTGTCTTTCAGAGTCTTAACAACCGAATTGTAAATTATTCCAACGGCTGGGTCGTCCAGCTTGGGGAAAATGATGGTTACTTTCACATCGTCCCCTTTAATCTCAATATCGTCAACCATGTTTAAGTCAACAATATTGTTTTGCCCGGCAAAAAAGATGACCTCCTTCAACGCATCCGTTACATCGTGTTTTGTAATGAACATTGTATTTATTCTTATTTAGATTTAATTTTAATAGTGTGTTTTTTAAAAGTGCAAAGCTACATATATTTTTATTCGGGAGCTATGTTGGGTCGGATGAAATTCCGGGCTCGAATCCGGCCAGTCTTTCCACAATTCCAAAAAATTCCTTGGTATGAAAGCGCCCGTTTAGATGCAGCACCTTGCTTCCTTTGTTTTTTTGAGGAATTCAAAAACAGAATAAGCCATGCGCTTATTTTTTTTGAAACAAGCATTCTCTTGAATGAACCGACGGGTTAACCCGTCAGTCAATGGATGTTTCATCTTTTTGTAAAGGCCAAAACAACAGATTAATTTCCAAATAGTTGACAAACCTACTTAAAAAAATACGGGCATCCTTCTGCACCCCTGCATTGCAGGCTTAAACAGAAGGATACCCAAAGATGTGTAATTTACTATAACAAATACATCACGCACCACAAGCCCACCCCTCCCAAAACAATGGCATAAGGGAAAGCCATTTTTACCATTTTACCATAAGATAAATTAATTAAAGGTGCTAAGGATGAGGTGAGTAAAAACAGAAAAGCGGCTTGTCCGTTGGGTGTGGCCACACTGGGCAGGTTGGTTCCGGTATTGATGGCAATGGCAAGCTTTTCGTACTGCTCACGCGACAACTCCCCGGCAAGAAAAGCTGCTTCGATTTCGTTGATGTAAACCGTGGCCACGAAAACATTGTCGCTGATGGCCGACAGTACACCGTTGGCAATATAAAACATGGTTGGTTGCGTGCTGGCATCCATCAACAATGCCCATTCGATGACCGGCTTGAACAAGTGCTGGTCGTGGATCATGGCGACAATTACAAAAAATACCACCAACAAAGCAGTAAAGGGCAGGGCCTCTTCAAAGGCAGGCCCAATCTGGTGTTCGTCGGTAATGCCCATGAATGCTGTTTGAAAAACAATCAGTCCCAGGCCGATAAACCCGACCGGAGCAAGGTGCAGTGCCAGGCCAATAATGAGTAAGACCATGGCAACAGCCTGAACAATAAGCCGGTAGTTTTCTTTCCTGCTTCTTTTTTCATCTTCAATCAGGGTGTAGTTTTCAATTATTTTACGGGCTACATCCGGCAGTTTGGCGCCAAAACCGAACAGCTTAAACTTTTCGAGAACCACTGTTGTCAACAGTCCTGCAAAGAAAACGGGGATTGTGATGACATCCATCTGAAGAAAGAACTCAATAAAATCCCAGTCCATTTTCTCCCCAATCAGCAAGTTCTGTGGTTCACCCACCAATGTCATCACGCCTCCCAGTGCTGTTCCCACAACACCGTGCATGATTAAACTCCGTAAAAAACTCCGGAATTGCTCCAGGGTTTCGCCACTCAACTGCTTCCGGTCAAAAGTTCCGTTCCCGTCCAAATCAAGGTCGCTCGAATGTATTTTATGGTAAACGCCATAAAACCCGACGCCAACACTTATCAGGACTGCTGTTACGGTCAGGGCATCCAAAAATGCAGAGAGGGCCGCGGCAAGAATGACGAACAACAGCGACAAGGCCATTTTCGATTTGACCCGTGTAAAAACTTTGCTAAAAATATACATCAGCAAGGGTTTCATAAAGAAAATGGCAGCCACCATAAACATCAGCAATAAAATTACTTCAAGGTTTTGTTCCACCTCGTGGTAAGCGTTTGCTGAAGTTGTGAGCTGTAAAGCGAGAATCTGGATGGCCAGCAAACCACCCGATACCAGGGGGTAAGCTTTTAGTGCCATTGCAAGGGTAAAGATAAATTCGGCAATCAGTATCCAGGCCGTGATGGTCGGGCCCAGGATAAAATAGGAGAAAATATTAAAAATCAGGAATCCTATTATTGTGTATTTATACCAGTCGGGGCTGTTCCCCAGGAAATATTTCATCATTATTTTTATTTTTTGTTTCTTAAGTCAGGATTGAAAACCAATGCAAATTGCAAATACCACTTACCGGAGCCACTCAACTGCTGGTGCAGCATGCCGGCTTGTACGCTGGTGGATTTGTTAAACTGATAACCCAGGGCCCCATACAAGCGGTTACGGTCGAAGAACACTTCTTTGGTGTTCAGAAAAATCTCATCGTAAAGCCCGATAAACAGGCTCCCTTTTTCGATTTTGGGTTTGTTCAGGGGCACAAAAAGCATCAAACGGTAACGCAGGCGGTTGCGGTAATCCCCATTCACCCAACGCTGTTCAACACGGTAACGGTGCTCAAATTTAACCCGGCCAATGTTATTGGTTAAAATAAATTGCTGCCAGATACGGTGCTCGGTTGTCTCGGGTGCTTTTTGCCCCGATTCAAAATCATAAGAGCTGATGTAGGCATAACCTGCCGTTACAAAGGCTTTCTCCGAAAAATGGAAGTTCAGTCCGGTACGCAACAACAGTTGCTCAATATTATTGGGTACGAGCGTGTGGTTTCGGTACTGGACTTCGGTGTGAATACTCAATTGATCACTTACTTTATTCATGCCAAAATACATGAGCCAGTTTCCGGTTTCACCTTGCTGTGCAAGAAGGGAAACCGGAATAAGAAATAGCAGCAACAAGAAACTTTTGCAAAAAGTGTTAAGCTTTTTCATCTGACTTCTTTGCTTTTCCATTGCTGTAAATCTCATCTTTGACGTTTTCTTTCACCCAGGACAGGCAGTCTTTGAAGTTATCGAAAACATGTTCTGTCGGGATTAAATCGGGAATGATGTCTATCCGTTCAAGCATGTAACGGGGTTGTTTTAAAACCGAAACCAGCAACACTGTTTTTCCCTGCTTCACCAAATCAACCAACACATCTTCCATCGCATACAATCCGGACTGGTCGATGTAAGGCATTCTTCCCATCCTGATAATAATGGTTGAGGTTGCCTCGGGAATTTGTTTGACCAACTGCTGGAAATAACTTGTAGAGCCAAAAAACAAGGGGCCCCTGACGTGTTTGATAAAGATATCTTCTTTGATGCTTTCCGGAAGGTTTATTTCATCCGGCCAGGCTTTCGACCTGTCAAACGATTCGAGTTCCGAACGCTCAGCTACCACATCACCAATTTTTTTCATGAACATCAGTGAGGCAATCACGAGGCCGATTCCGACGGCATAAACCAAATTCCAAACCGACGACAAAACCAAAACGATGAGCATGATGATTACTTCGGGGCGCGGCATATAAGGTATGGCTTTCAGGCCTTTGTAATCCATTACACCAATACCGACCGTAATTAAGATACCTGCCAAAACAGCGGCCGGGATTTGCGATGCAACCGGTCCGAAAGCCAATAAAATAACGAGTAAGAGCAAACCGGCCATCATTCCGGACAAGCGGGTCTTTCCCCCGGCATTGATGTTTACGACTGTCCGGATGGTGGCCCCTGCACCGGGGATTCCGCCAAAAATAGCGGCAATACTGTTGCCGATGCCCTGTCCGACCAATTCCTTGTTGGGATTGTGCTTGGTTTTGGTCATGTTGTCGGCAACCACCGAAGTCAGCAGGGAATCAATTGCCCCAAGAAGTGCCAGGGTTAAAGCGGTAAAAATGTAGGGTGTGATACTGCCGAAACTAAAGCCCGTAAAGATGGCAAGGTTGGGAATGGGCAGACCGCTCGGAATTTCTTCGATGGGCCGGTAATCGAGGCCAAAGCCGTAAGCAATGCCCGACATCACCGCCAGCGCTACCAGCGTACTGGGCACCTTGGTGGTGATGCGCTTAAAACCGTAGATGATAAAAATTGTGCCTGCGGCGAGAAGCACTTCCAGCCAACTGATATTTCTCAAAGCCCGCGGTAATATTTTAATGGCCCCGATAACCCCCGAAGCTTCGGAGCCTGCAAGGGTCTGGGATTCTTTCAACACCTGTTCGTCGGTGATGTGTTCTGCCCGGTGAATGGTTTCTTTAAAGTCTTCCAGTACCAGGATGCCTTCATCAGCTTCTTCTTTCAGAATGTTGTTCAAAATAATTTCCTCGGCCTGGGGTTTAAACTCGCTGACAAACTCAATGTCTTCTTTGGGGTAGTAACCAATGGCCGGCAGAATTTGAGTGAGCAGAATAATGACCCCGATGGCCGTCATAAAACCGGAAACAACGGGATAAGGAATGTACTTGATGTATTTTCCCAGGCCGATAAAGCCCAGGCCAACCTGCATTAACCCGGCCAGTAAAAATACGGTCAAAATAGCAGGCAATGCTTTGCCGACGTTGCCGTCGAAAGCGGCCACAATCCCTGCAATCACCACCATGCTCACTGCCGTCATGGGTGCAGTGGGGCCCGAAATCTGGGTATTGGTGCCCCCAAACAGCGCGGCAAAAAATGCAACAAAAATTGCCCCGTAAAGCCCGGCACTCGGGCCTAATCCGGAGCTCACACCGAAGGCAAGCGCCAGCGGTAAAGCCACAATTCCTGCGGTAATACCACCAAACATATCCCCTTTGAAATGGGAGAAATCAAAACCAAATATTTTTTTCATTTTTTTCTGTTTTCGTAAATCTTCTTCTCTTTATCTTAAAAACTCAACCTTTCCGGATGCTACATCATACATCGCTTTCACGATGTCGATTTCGCCCTGCTTGTACATTTCGCACAAGATGGGGCTTTGCCCGCAGATGTTTTCAACGGTCAGTTCAACATTCTTTACGGCAACCCTGTTCACAAAGTCTGCATTTTCAGAACTTCGTTTTTCGTTAGGCTTTGTTTTGGTCCCTTCCACAGCAGGTGTAATTTTTTCGAGCAGTTGGGTTAAATTGCCGGCCTGCACACTGTCGCAGGCCCCTTTTACGGCGCCACAGGAAGTATGCCCCATTACCACTACAAGCTTTGACCCGGCAAACTTGCAGGCAAATTCCATGCTGCCAAGAATGTCTTCGTTGACAAAATTACCTGCAATACGCGCGTTGAAGATGTCGCCAATTCCCTGGTCGAAAATAATTTCGGTGGGGATGCGCGAGTCAATGCAGCTCAACACAATGGCGAAAGGGTATTGTCCTGTTGCCGTTTGGGCAATTTGTTTGTCGAATTCGCGTGGCAGCGGTTTGCCTTGTACAAACCGATGGTTGCCTTTTTGAAGCATTTCTACCGCCATTTGCGGGTTCATTGTTGATTGTGTGTTGGGAGTTTGTGTTTTTAAATTATCCATTTTTTCTGTTTTTAGATTTTGATATGTTTTTTTTGCAGAAGGTCTGTCCCACTGCTGAGAAATTGCTGAAACCCTTTTTGCCCCTGGCAAATTTTTGGGTGTTTGCTGATGATTAAAAGGAATGATGCTGTACTAAAGCTTGTGCACTAATCAGGGTGTTTATAAGCCGGAACTGTCTGTTTCGGGGGATTGATGTGCACCAAAATTAAGAAATATTCCTGCAGCGGTAAAATGCACGGAACGATTTCGGGACAGCAAAAACTTAAGACTGTGGGGGGGGGGTTGTAATATCGGGATGGTGCCGGGACGAAAAATCCTCCGAGTTTAAAACGGCAACTAATTTTTCCGAGGCCATAAAACTTGCGAAATCCGAATCGATGGGAAATTTATCGACCTTGTCTTTTTTGTTGTCTTCCAGGCTCAGTTCCTGCTCATCGCAACAGTAAAGCTCGATAAGTGCCGTTTCGGTATCTGTCAGCCAGTCGCAATACGAAACCGCATTGACCCAAAACTGCCCCACAAGCAATAAATAAATTATGCTTTTAAAAAAAGACGGGTTGTTCAGTATTTGTTTCAAGACAGATAATTTTTTTCGCGCTGCAAAAGTAACAAATTAAAGTTAGCAAAGCTCGGGAAAAAAATATTGGTTATTTTGACCTTATTTCGGCCCTTTCCAGCAAAGTGGTGTAAATGGGTTGGTTGCCAAGTTGGGCGGTCAGCAGGGAAGCTGCCACGGTGGTGATTATCAGGGGTAATATCAATTCGAAATTTGAGGTCATTTCAACTGCAAGTACCAATCCGGTAAGTGGTGCCCTGACTGTTGAGGCAAAAATACCGGCCATTCCTGCCACGGCAAAAACACCCGGATAAGCAACAAGTTCAGGAAAATAGTGCTGCATGATACTTCCAAAGAGCATGCCGAATATTACCCCGAGGGCCAGCAGCGGAGCAAAAATCCCTCCCGGCACACCGGTGCCATAACTAAAAATTGTCAGCAGCATCCTGCCCAGAAACAAGACAACCAGAAACCGGAGTGTAAATGATTGGTCAAGTACTATCCTGATGGTGTTGTACCCGCCGCCTATCATTTTAGGATAAAATATGCCAACAATGGCGATAACCAGTCCGGCGGCAACAGCACTGAGAACCATTGTGGTTTTTGATAAATCACCAAAGAAATCCAGGGACAGGATTATCAGCTTGTTGAACAGGTAGCCCACAAAGCTAAACAGCATGCCAAGCAGGATAAACATCCAGATTCCCGATAAAGGCGGGTCGGGGAAAACCATCATTTTAATCACCGGGTCGGCCCCTACCAAAACCCGCACCACAAAATCGGCCGTGCCCGATGCCACCATAATTGCCGCCACCGAAAAAAAAGTGTACCTGAAGCGGCCGTGCATTTCTTCAATCACAAAAATTATCCCGGCCAGCGGTGCGTTAAAAGCACTGGCGAGCCCGGCAGCGGCACCTGCCGAGACCAGGGGGTTGTTTTCGTTGTCGGGTTGTCTGAATATATCTTTAATCATTTTGCCGACATTTGCGCCAAGCTGGATAGTGGGGCCTTCACGGCCCAATAACAAACCGCTACCCAGCGAGAACAGGGAGGCCACAAATTTTACAGGCAGTACCCTTTTCCAGCGCAGCGGCCTTATTTCATCCAGGGCGCCTTCAATTTCCTGCACGCCGCTGCCAGCTGCCTCGGGGGCGAACTGCTTCACCAAAAACAAAGCCACCCCAATGCCCGTAACTGCAAGCAGTATTGGCAGTATCCAACTGGCCGGCCCCGAACTGCCGGCCCCGGTATACAAATGATCCCTGAAAATGTTAATGTAATCAAGCGCAAGCCTGAAAACAGAGCCGACTGCCCCGGAAATTGCCCCCACTACAAAGGCGAAAAGAATTAAGTTGAAGTTCTTCGTATCTGCTTCAATGAACCGCTCATCCGATTTCCACGAGTTTTTCTGTTGTTTTAAAGGGGGTTTCATTATTACTGGGGGTCTGCGGGTTGTTTTTCAATAGGATTACGTTTGCCAACAGAATGCGGTTAGGCTATATTGCTTAACGATATGTTTTGTTAGTATTTGATTGAACCGTAGCAAATTAACACCTGGTTCCGGGTGTGGACTGAAGAAATGATTATATTTGACTTAGTGTGCTCATACCCATATTTAACACTGCTTCCATGCTCGTTGCTTCATTTACCATTTGCTAAAAGTACTTCTTTTTGTTGTCGGACAGGAAATTTATGATCTCATCTTCTGCCTGCTCATTGCTTTCTTTTCTTGTTTCACCTACAAACAAGCCTTGTTACACAGGTCGATGCATTCCTGCCCGGACGTGCCTTTTTGGGCTGGTAGCAATACTGGTTATTTTGAAATCCCGGTAGCCGGTAATACCTGGTCCCGTTTTAAGCCAGCCCATTGTATTGTATGGCTATAATTTTTTCCCGCCCAGGCACGCACACCTGCTGTCCGGGTCGGAAGACTGTCGCTATGGGGGAGAGGGGGAAATAAAAAAGGTTTAAACAGTCTGTCAGACTGTTTAAACCTTTTAAGTGTCGGAGTGGCAGGACTCGAACCTGCGACCACTTGCACCCCATGCAAGCATGCTAGCCAACTGCACCACACCCCGTTCCGTCCGCCGAAGCCTTGGCAAAGGCGGACATGTATTCATAGAAACTATTTTTTAAGAACTTTTTGCCCATTCTTTACGGTCAAAGGCCGGACTAAATTTGAGGCTGCAAAAATAATTCTTTTTCTTTTAAAAACGAGAAAAAATAAACCGTTTTAAGTTTCTGTCCGCAATTTTTCAAATTCCCCGGCTTTCGCCTTCCCGACCGGTTATCAGGTCCGTAACCTGGACCTGATTTCGGCTCTTCCAGGTTCATACGGACGCCGGAAGGCCTCATCATCACCCCGGTACTCAAGCCTCATTTCCTTTTTTCCACCGGCATTTCTTTACAATATTTCGAATCGATACGCGCAGCCTTGACGGCTTTTTTAAACATCGCCCGTTCTTCGGGCATGCCCTCGTATTTTTTGAAATAGTAATTTTTCAGTTTCTTTCTTTCAAGGTTTAACTCCTTCAGCTTAATTTCGAGGTCTTTGGTGTTGGGGTTGTTTTTCAGCAATACTTCCCGCCTCCTTAAAACGCACTGTTGATCAGCATAATCGTGCGCATCCTGAAGGATTACCGTTCCGCTCATTTTTTGGTTTTCAACCTTTGCCGCTTCCTTGTTGGTATTTTGCTGTCCGCCCGAACAGGCCGTTAAAAAACCGGTCAACAAAACCAGTGTTGCTAGATAAATGAATTGATGTGTCCTCATTGATTTTCCGCTTTTGCTTTTTCTTCTTCCATTTTACGAACCTCTTCCAGTTTTTGGCAGGCACTTAAGCGCTTCTGTGCTTTCTCCAGTGCTTTGGTAAACTTCTTTTCCAGTTCGTCAATTTGCATATACCTGATTTTCATTTTCTGGTCAAAAGATGTTTTGAGTTCCAGGAGTGCTTTTTCCTCCCTTTGCAATTTATTGTTGTTTTCCTGCAATCCGGCATAATATTTTGCCAGTCCCCACTCACAATTTATATTTGCCAATGCCAGGGCATCTGCTTGAATTTGTTCATTGCTGAAATGCTTTTGTGTCATACCAATCGGTCCTTCCGATGGGGCAGTCTTCTTTGTTGCGGAGCAGGAAATCAGTTGGGCAAACCCAACAAAAGCAAACAAGTAAAACAGGTTCTTCATGTGTTTGTATTTTTGAAAGAATTATCCTTGCCTGAACCGATGGGTTTGCTGTCGGTTATTTGAGGATTTCATGTAATTCTTATTTTTGTGCAAAAGTAAAACTATTTCAGGTCATTTTTCGTCAAGACGAAATCAGTAAATTAAAACCCGGAATTCATAGCCCGACAAGCCAATAACTGATGTCGGACAGAATGTCACTTTCTGCCGCTCGGCTTTCCCGTGGCATTGAATTTGACATCGACGAAACAAATAAAACTTAATATTGACCAGGATGAAAAATACAAAATGCTTAATTATAGGCTCAGGGCCTGCCGGATATACTGCAGCCATTTACGCTGCCCGCGCCGATTTGCACCCCATATTGTACGAAGGCATGGAGCCGGGGGGACAATTGACCACCACCACCGAAGTGGATAACTTTCCGGGCTATCCCGAAGGAATCGACGGTCCGAAAATGATGGAAGACATGAAAAAACAAGCCGAACGTTTCGGTACCGACATCAGGTGGGGGATGGTCAGCCATGTGGAAACCACTGAAAGACCCTTTAAAGTAAGTATTGACGACGGCACTGAACTGCTGGCCGAAACAGTTATTGTAGCAACAGGTGCTACCGCACGCTATTTGGGGCTGGAATCGGAAGAGCGTTTCAAGGGGGGCGGGGTTTCTGCCTGCGCCACCTGCGATGGCTTTTTCTACAAAGGAAAAGACGTTGCCGTTGTGGGTGGCGGGGATACAGCAGCCGAAGAGGCAACCTACCTCGCCAACCTCTGTAACAAAGTTTACCTGATTCACCGCCGTGATGAATTGCGGGCTTCAAAAGTCATGGTGAAACGCGTGATGAACACACCCAATATTGAAGTGCTTTGGGATACCGAAGTCAAAGAAATCGTAGGTGTAGAGCAGGGTTTTACCAAGGCGCTCAATGGGGCCATCCTGTTTAACAACAAAACCGGTAAAGAATTTAAAATCGACATCGACGGCTTTTTTGTGGCCATCGGACACACACCCAACAGCGGCCTTTTTAAAGACAAACTGGAGATGGATGATACCGGCTACCTGATCACAAAGCCCGATTCGACAGCCACCAGCGTGGAAGGCATTTTTGCCGCCGGCGATATCCAGGACAAACATTTCCGTCAGGCCATCACCGCCGCCGGTACCGGATGCATGGCAGCCATTGAAGCGGAAAGATTCCTTGGTGAACATGTGTAAGTAATCAAAAGACCTTCCGGCGTTCAAAGAACCTGGAAGAGTCTGCTCAAATAGTTTACAAAAAAACTGTCCTTTTTCGGCAGCATTTCTTATTTTTGGTGAAAGATTAAAACATGGCCGTCGGCAAGCGTGAGAAAAAGATCATTCGTGCTTCGTGGGTTGCAATAGCCGGGAATGCGTTGCTGTCGGTTTTGAAAATTACGGTCGGCCTGCTTTTTGGCAGCTTTGCCGTCGTCGCCGATGGCATCGACTCGGCCACGGATATTATTACTTCAATCGTTACACTTTTCACTGCCCACATCGTTGCCCGTCCGCCCGACACCAGGTACCCTTACGGTTACAGCAAAGCCGACACCATCGCCACCAAACTGCTGGCCTTCATCATCTTTTTTGCCGGTGCCCAGCTGGCCCTCTCCACCATCGGAGAGATCATTCATCCCTTCAAACAAGAAATTCCCGGCACCCTGGCAATCTGGGTTGTCCTGGTCTCCATCCTGGGGAAAGTCCTGCTGGCTTTTTACCTGAAAAAAACAGGCAGGGCCGTTGACAGTTCCATGCTCATCGCCAATGCCCGCAACATGCAAAACGACGTGGTTATTTCGGTTTCGGTACTGCTGGGGCTGGCATTCACCTTCTGGCTGCAAATGCCCGTGCTGGATGCAATAACCGCCTTCCTCGTAAGCATTTACATCATGTTCATCGCTTTCAGGATTTTTATGCAAAGCAACCGCGAATTGATGGACGGGGTGGAAGACAAACAAATCTACAAAACCATCATTCAAACGGTGAAGCAGGTAAAGGGCGCCTCAAACCCGCACCGCATCAGGGTCAGGAAAATGTCGCACCTCTACGTGATTGCCCTGGATATCGAGGCTGACGGGATGCTTTCCCTGCACGATGCACATCAAATTGGTGCGGATGTTGAAAGAGAGTTAAAACACCAAATCAAAAACGTTTACGATGTCCTTGTCCACGTCGAACCCGTCGGGAATGTAGAACCGGATGAGGTTTTTGGGGTTTCGGAGGATAAACTGTAAACTCAAAATTAGAGATTTATTTTTACAAAGAAGACGTTTAGGGACGCTTAAAATTTATCTTCTGTCATTTATTGGCAGGATACTTTGTATCAACTCCCTTGACGCTGATTTACCAAACAATGAATTTATATTTATTTTAAATAAACTCCTATTAGCCTTGTATCCAATCCGTTACCCCCCCCCTATTTATTGTTTTGATGCATAGTAAAATGTAGTTGTCAGGGGTACAATAGTTTACAAAACATGTACTAATAATTAAGGAGTTTTAACTTTTTTAGCCCAAAAACAAAATCATTATGAAAAACAAAAATTTCCTCGCTGCACTTACTGTAGCCGCACTTTTTTCCGTTACCGTTACGGTGGCGGTCAGTTGTCAGAAACAAACGGTTTCTGAAACCAATGACCAAAACCTTATTGATGTAAAATCCAAAGAAGTAACACAGCGCGTACTTGATTTTCGGGAGCAAATGAAATACTACCGGGAAAACCCAAATATGAAATCCGGAGGGGATATGCCGGCAGATAGTGCTTTACTTTATATCGAGGCAACGTTAAACTATACTTATTCTTTTAAATACTCCCCTTCTTTAGACAACTTTTCTACAAAAATAAGTTAGATTTCCATTCCGCCCAATTGGGCGGAATGGAAAATCTTAAGCGGCCGGTTTGAAGACCCTTTCCGGTACCTTGTAAGCCA
>JAKIVD010000005.1 GCA_021647205.1 Bacteroidales bacterium
ATCCTGGCAAAAAAATTCAATAAAATTGACTCCCGTTTAACCTTCGTTCACCCTAAAGTGAAGTCCATTAAACAGGGGCTTTTTGTGCTTCCTGTACTTGGTTTGGTTTCATTATGTCTATGAACGTTTTCTTCCTTTTTGTTTGCGGAAGAAATGATTTTTCTTCTTTTTCGTTTCAGCATTTCTTGCGTGAACATTCTATGGCTGAAACGGGCTGCAAAATTAAAAAAGTTTTTTTCATCTGCAACAAAATAGTTAGAAATAAATTGATAATATTTTTACGATACTTAACTTCATTTAGTTACGCTGAAAAATATTTTTTTTCGCAGTCTGAAAAACCATTTTGCAACGGTTTCTCGATTCATGAACTAAAAGAACATGGTGTGAACCGGGCGGCAAACAAAGATTGTTTCAGTGAAGAAACAATAAAAATATTGTTTAAAGTTTTGAACAGGGTAAGTTGCAGTTAAACGGCGAGGCTGAATGATTGAATGAAGGCCTAAGTAAAGCCCGTGCGGAATGTCTGCGCTAAGACTTGAAACAGTAGAGCTGGATTGTTGGGCTGTTGAATGGTTTGACTGCAGGCCTCAATCCGCCGGGAATAAAACTACCCGTCAGGTTTGACTTATCCCCTGGTAAAGGTGAAAGTGTTTTGGTTTGAAAGGGAATCGTTAAAATAATAGCCGTCTTCTTCGAAATGTTTGAGGTCTTCGGGCTTGGAAAGTTTGTTTTTGAGGATGAAACGCAGCATGTGTCCGCGGGCTTTTTTGGCGAAGAAACTGATGACTTTGTATTGTCCGTTCTTGTTGTCTTTGAAAACGGGTGTAATAATCCACGCATTGAGTTTTTTGGCATGGATGCTTTTAAAATATTCGTTGGAGGCCAGGTTGACCACAATCCCGCTTTTGTCAGCCTTCAGTGCCTTGTTCAACTGACCTGTGATTTCATCACCCCAAAATTCATAGAGGTTTTTCTTTTGGCCAACGGAAAGTTTTGTCCCCATCTCCAGGCGGTAAGCCATAATGCTGTCCATGGGACGAAGCAGTCCGTATAATCCCGATAGGATGCGCAGGTGGTTTTGCGTGTAAGTTAAATCAACTTCAGAAAAAGTATCGATATTTAATCCGGTAAAAACCTCTCCCCGAAAAGCAAAAACCGCCGGACGGGATTTTTCAATAACATGAGGTGTAACCCATTCCTGAAACCGCTCAAAATTGAGCTGGGCAAGTTTGGGGCTGATGCCCATTAATTGGGACAGTTCTTCAGCTTTCTTCTTTTTTAGCAAAGCGATGAGCTTCCGGCTTTTATCAAGTAAAGCCGGCTGGCTTTTGACTTGGCTGTTCGTCTCAGCCTTCATGTCGAGGGTTTTGGCCGGTGAAATAATGGTAAGCATCTTGCAGAGGGTTTGGTTTAAGCAGCAAAAATAAAGGATAATACTTAAGCGGTTATTTGCTTTCCGGTTTCCGGTTACTTTTAAACTTTTCGGTCATCGCCAGGGGATCGTTGATCAGCAGCAGGCTACCCCTGTAGAAAAACCAGGCGCTGGCGGTCATAAACAGGTGACTGATATCGAAATGGTTGAACCAGGGGCCGATGCCCCATTCATTCATAAAGGTCAACGCTGAAACCGACGAAAATGCCACGGCGACCAAAAAGGTACGGCTGCCCTTGTTGCGTGTCTTCGCGTAAACGATCAGGCTGAAGCCTGTAGTGACCACCAAAAGGCCGTAAGCTGCATGCACCTCCACGAAAAAGAAATCCAGCGTAATGAAAGTGATGGTCACAAAGGTGATCAGCTCGATGATGTTGAGCCAGGCAAAAAGATTACCGAGAAACGGGCGAATCAGTTTGCGGGCATACAGGATCACCGCCCTTTCGAGCAGGGCTACCGAAAGCATGCTGGTGAGCCAGCCCGGCAGTTTCCAGGGAAACGAAAACAAATAAAAAAAACCGTGTCCGATCAGTCCGCCGATGGCCGTGGCCAGACCCATGCTTAAAAAATAGTACTTCAGGTACAGGTGCACATTGTTTTTTACGGGGATGCGCGACAGCCGTGCAAAGGCATACCAGCAAACTGCCGTTACCATCAGGTCGGTGATAGTGGTTACGGGTTCGTCAAGCCGGATACCGAAGACTTCTATGGATGGTTGTGCAAAAGCCATGATGCGAAAAGGTAATCTTCACCAAAGGTACAAAAAACCGGAAAACGGTTAAGTCTGGGCTACAGGGTTGAGCCTGAAACAAAGTCATAAAAATTGTCTTTTGCAATCAGTTGTTTAGCCACGAATGCACGAATATTCTATGTATTTCATGGTGATTTTTTTATCCGCCGGCCGGCCTGCGGAACAGTCCAAAACTCCCTTACCTTTGCCGCATGAATTTTCGCCTTATCTCCGATTTCAAACCCACCGGCGACCAGCCCGATGCCATCCGCCAATTGGTGGAAGGCTTACAGCGCGGCGACAGCTCGCAGGTACTGCTGGGGGTTACCGGCTCGGGCAAAACCTTCACCATTGCCAATGTACTGGCACAGGTAAACCGTCCGGCCCTGGTGCTCAGCCACAACAAAACCCTGGCTGCCCAGCTTTACGGCGAGTTCAAACAGTTCTTTCCGGAAAATGCCGTGGAATACTTTGTTTCGTACTACGACTACTACCAGCCCGAAGCCTACATCCCGGTGACCAACACTTACATCGAAAAAGACCTTTCCATCAACGAAGAAATCGAAAAGTTGCGATTGCACACCACGTCCTCCCTGCTTTCGGGCCGTCGCGATGTCATTGTGGTTTCGTCAGTTTCCTGCATCTATGGCATCGGAAACCCGGACGATTTCACCAACAACGTGCTTACACTGCTGACCGGGCAAAAAGTCAGCCGCAACAAATTCCTGCGCGACCTGGTCAATGCGCTCTACTCACGAAACGAGGTGGAACTGGGACGCGGCAATTTCAGGGTGAAAGGCGACACGGTGGATGTGTTTCCCGGCTATGCCGATACGGCTTTCCGCATTGTTTTCTGGGGGGATGAAATTGACAGTCTCGAAACCATTGATCCCCTGAGTGGAAAACGTATCGAAAGCCTGCAAAACATCACCATTTATCCCGCCAATATTTTTGTTACCTCTCAGGATAAAATGAAAGCTTCCCTGATGGAAATCCAGCTTGACATGGGAAAACAGGTGGAGTACTACAAAGAGATTGGTAAGCGTCTGGAAGCCAAGAGGCTGGAAGACCGCGTTACTTACGATCTGGAAATGATGCGCGAACTGGGCTACTGTTCGGGCATTGAAAATTATTCACGCTACTTCGACGGGCGCAAACCCGGCTCGCGCCCTTTCTGCCTGCTGGATTATTTTCCCGAAGATTTTATCACCATCATCGACGAAAGCCATGTGACGGTGTCGCAGATCAAAGCCATGTACGGCGGCGACCGTTCGCGCAAGCAAAACCTGGTGGAGTACGGTTTCAGGTTACCCTCGGCGATGGACAACCGCCCGCTGAAATTCGACGAGTTCGAGCAACTGACCGGACAAACCATCTACGTGAGTGCCACCCCTGCCGACTTCGAACTGCAAAAGTCGGAAGGTGTTGTGGTTGAGCAACTCATCCGCCCCACCGGACTATTGGACCCTGTCATTGAAGTCCGTCCCAGCATCAACCAGGTGGACGACCTGCTTAACGAAATCGAAGACACTGTTGATAAAAAACAGCGGGTGCTGGTGACCACCCTCACCAAACGCATGGCCGAAGAGCTGACAAAATACCTCATCAACCTGGGTATTCAGACCCGTTACATCCACTCCGATGTAGATACGCTGGACCGCGTGGAAATTCTCCGCGACCTGCGCCTGGGCAATTTCGACGTGCTGGTGGGCGTCAACCTGCTGCGCGAAGGCCTCGACCTTCCCGAAGTTTCGCTGGTGGCTATTCTCGATGCCGACAAAGAGGGCTTCCTGCGCTCTGAAAAATCCCTGACACAAACTGCAGGCAGGGCTGCCCGCAACCTCAACAGTAAAGTCATCATGTATGCCGACAAGATTACACATTCGATGCAACGCACCATTGACGAAACCGACCGGCGCAGGGAAAAGCAACTTAACTATAACGAGAAACACGGTATTACACCCAAAGCCATCATCAAATCAACCGACGCCATCATGGGGCAAACCGTAGTGGTGGACAACCAGCAAAAGGAAAGGGCCTATGCCGAAAGCCTCGAAACCAGCATCGCCGCCGACCCGGTAGTGCAGTTCATGAGCCGCGATGCCATTTTGAAAACCATCGAAAAAAACAAAAGAGATATGCAGGCGGCCGTGAAGGAGCTCGACTTTATCGAAGCCGCCCGCCTGCGGGACGAAAACAAGGAACTGGAGAAACTGCTGGAAACAAGGTAGAAACGAAAGAAGGAAACCCGTGGGGTTTCCTTCTTTCTGACCAATCTATAAAACTAAGGGCTTTTTGAGAAGAATCAGCCCAAGATTCTTGAACAGTTATTTGTTTTGTTCATTAATTAGTACCAGAAATTGACAGGATTGTACCCCCCTATTGAAAAAAAGTTTCATCTTTTTACCGGTAAAAATATAAGCGCCTGTAATGCTGTGTTTTACAAAACGGGAAGTTTCAATTTATTTTTTATCTGTTACTAATATTGAAATAAGCATTTTCTTGAGTGAACAGATGGGTTAAGCCGTCTGTTAAAGGGTATTTCATTTTTTTTAGAAGACGAGTTGAAATAATACCAATGATAAATTATAATGCGCTTCCGGCACATCTTAAAATATAACGCGCGGACCCGTTAAACCCGGAATATGCAACAGCAGGCCTATTCAGGGTTTAACGGAGTTCTATTAAATTATCCGGGTCAAATACTTTTAAAAATCCTGGCTTGTGAAACCCCGGGGGCATGAACATCAATGTCAAGAAAATAACCAAAAGGTGTTTGCACACAAGTGTATCCGGCGTTTTGCAAACGCACTTCTACTTTGTCGAATAATTCTTTGGTCAGCTGCGGGTCGGCTTTGGTGGCTGCCAGGTGGGCAAAAGAATGCAGCACCAGTTGTCGGGTTTGGTTCTTACCCGCTGCCCATTTCAGATTCTTCAGCATCTTCGTTTCTACCGCCTTCAACTTGTCTTCGTCCTGCTCTTCGGCATGAATAAAAGCCACAAGGGCACCAGTAAAAACCCGGCCATCTTTAACTTCAGGAAATTCGGACAGTGTACGGATTTGCGGTGTGTAAGCAAAACGCGAACAATAAATCATCAATAATTTCATCTGTTTGTATTAGAATATTTCAACTAATTATTGCTGCACGAAGGCAGACCGTTCTTCTTTTCTGCAAATGCTCAGCTATTCTTTTTCCTCCCTGAATTTCCTTAAACCCTTCTTTTCCGATTGCGACTTCTTATCTTTCAGCCGCCGTTCGACAGAAGACCTCGAGGGCTTGGTCGGTTTTCTTGGTTTAACAGGTTTCAGTGCATCTTCGATCAACGCCAGAAACCTGTCGAATACAATCTCTTTGTTTTTCAACTGACTGCGGGTTTCGTCACATTGCAAGATTAACAGGCTCTCTTTGGAAATCCTGTTTTTGAGTTTGTCGAGGACAATGGCTTTCTGCTCCTCAGAAAGAACAGCGCTCCCACTCACATCAAATAACAGTTCTACTTTCGTCGAAACTTTATTCACGTGTTGACCCCCTGCCCCACTGCTGCGGCTGGTGCGGTAACTGACTTCCTTTTTTAAACTTTCCTGCATTCAATCAAAAGTACATCTTTTTCCTGAAGACCTTTTTCTTTTTACGTATTTTTGTTTTCCCCTGGCCCCAACGAAAACATCAAACATCAAACATCAAACATCAAACATCAAACATCAAACATCAAACATCAAACATCAATAATCAATAATCTTAAATCAAAAACCCACCCCATGTCCTCTCCCCTTGCCGAACAACTCCGTCCCCAAGCGCTCAGTGAATACATCGGGCAGGAGCACCTGGTGGGCAGGGAGGCCATTTTACGAAAAAGCATCGCATCGGGCAATGTCCCTTCCATGATTTTATGGGGGCCGCCAGGCGTTGGCAAGACAACACTTGCACATATTATTTCAAAAACCCTGGACCGGGAATTCTATACGCTCAGTGCGGTGAGTTCAGGCGTAAAAGATGTACGGCAGGTCATCAATTCAGCAAAAATGTTTGGCGGAAGTGCCATTTTGTTTATTGACGAAATCCACCGTTTCAGCAAGTCGCAGCAGGACTCGCTGTTGAACGCCGTGGAAAAAGGGGTCATCACCCTGATTGGTGCCACCACAGAAAACCCCTCGTTTGAAGTCATCTCCCCCCTCCTCTCCCGTTGCCAGGTTTACATTTTAAAACCACTGGAGACTACTCACCTCCGGAAACTTCTTCAAACCGGAGTTGCTGCCCTCGAGAAACAATTCGACATCAAAATAAAAATCAAAGAAGACAATGCCCTGCTGAGAATTTCGGGTGGGGATGCCCGTAAATTGTTGAATGCTTTGGAATTGTTTGTTTACCAGGAAAAAGTGAGCAGGAAGAAGCTCGTCATCACAAACGAAACCATACAACAAGTCATCCAGGAAAACATTGCCATGTACGACAAACAGGGTGAGATGCACTACGACATCATTTCCGCTTTTATCAAATCACTTCGGGGAAGCGATCCTAACGGTGCTGTTTACTGGCTGGCACGGATGGTGGAAGCCGGCGAAGACCCTAAATTTATCGCCCGCCGCATGTTGATCCTCGCCTCGGAAGACATCGGAAATGCCAACCCCAATGCCCTGCTGCTGGCCAACACCTGTTTCGATGCCATCAGCAAAACCGGCTGGCCGGAAGGACGGATTATCCTTTCGCAAACCGCTGTCTACCTGGCCAATTCACCAAAAAGTAATGCATCCTACATGGCGATTAAAGATGCGCAGTCTTTGGTTCAGAAAACCGGCAACCTCTCTGTTCCCCTGCATCTGCGCAACGCCCCAACCAAATTGATGAAAGACATCGGCTATGGAAAAGATTATAAATATGCCCATCAACACCCCGACAACTTTGTGGAACTGGAATTCCTTCCCGATGAATTAAAAGGGACAAAATTTTATGAACCGGGTAACAATGCCCGTGAAAACGAAGACCGGAAAAAATTAAAAGAAAGGTGGAAGGGAAAATACGGTTACTAAGGTGGAAATCAAAAATTAATATAGAAACCATGAACACCGAAACACAGGAAATTATCAATCACTCCTTTGAGTACGCCAAAGAGCTGCTGGAAGACACCGGTGAGTTTTATCCTTTCGGGGCTTACCTTGACAGACGGGGACAAATCCACCCGCTGGAATTTGAAACCGACAAGAGGAACATGCCCACCAACGGACAGGTCATCGAAGGCCTTACAAAATACTGTCGGGAGGAAATGAAGAACGGAAAAATGAGGGGGTTCGGCATCACCTACAGCGCAGGCGTGCAATTGCACGAAGGGGAAGACGCCATAGAAACCGTAGCCATCGACATCACCCTGGCCAGCGGGGAAATTGCACCTGTTTATTACCTTCCTTACAATATTACCGGGACAGGAACAACGGAATTCGGGGAAATATTCGCTGTCAAAAGGGAAGACCTGAACGCAGATAAATCATAACAAATCAGCGCAGATCAGCGTATGAGAAAACCAGCGACTTCTTAGATTAAACATGTTCGGCTTTCCCCTCTTTCCGGTACGACCAAATCATCAGCCCGATGGCGAAGAATAAGATAACTATCGCGATGAGAAAAGTAGGGGCAAACCCAAAAAGCTCGTAAAAAAGCACCCCGAGTAAAGGTGCGAAAACAGCCCGAACACCGGTAAGGGAAAGGTGCAGCGACTGGTAAGTCCCGGCTTCATGGGGCTCACAAAAGTAGGCCGAACCGATGTTCCACAGCAAAACCATCGTTGCTGCAAAAAGGCCATGAAACAAAATATACAAGAGCAGAGTGTAGTAAATGGTCATGCCTGCAAATACAAAATGTGCAGGAAAATACTCCGTTAGCAGCACAAAAAAGATGTAGGTGGCGATGGAAAGGTAGGTGATAGCAGCAAACTTTCTGGGATCAATATTCCCCAATAGTTTCCCGAAAAACGGGAGCAGGACGATGGCCAGAATGTTGTACGCATTGCGGTAAAAAGCCACGCTGGCATAGTTAAGGTTCAGACCGTCATAAAAATAAATGGTAATAACCGTTACCGAAATCATAAACGAAAAGCCATAAAGCATAAACCCAATCTCGAAGTGGCGGTAAGGGACATTCCGGACAAGAATGTCTTTCATTTCCTTTGTTGAATCTTTCACCGACCGTAAAATACTTTTGGAAGGAAGGGGCTTGTTTTCAGCCGGGTAATTGATTTTTGAGAGGATAAAAACGGAAAGCACGCCCAAAACGGCAACGAGCGGAATAATCCGGGTGAAAGCAAAGTTGTCGAAATCGAGCAGGTAACCGTAAGCAAAGGTAACCACCAGCATAATGATTTTGTTCAGGGTGGTGGCGTAACTGTACAGCTTGCCAAAATGCTGGTGGCGATAATTGGTCTTTAACAGGAAATTGATGTTGGGGTAGATGAATATATTTCCGGAAAAGTAAACGAGAAACAAGGAAAGATAAAGATAGTGGTAGTAGCTGTTGGCAGTAATTGAATCCGCTTCTCCGGGGAAGAAAAGCAGTAAAATCAAAGGGGCACGCGATAGCAGCGCCACCAGCCGCAACATCCGTTTCCTGTTTTTTACCCTTTTGATGAATTCGTTGATGAGTACCAAAAACAAAAAAACCAGCATGCTGAACTGAAAGAGAAAGCCCAATTGGTAGTTGCTCCCCGACAGACTTTTGATAAAAACGAACTCATTCAGCGCAAGCACGCCCAGGACAATGCCCTCAATGGCCATGTAAGCCAGGTGCAGCCGGAAGGTACGCTGCTCATTCCTGTCGAGATGTAAACGGAGAAAGAGGTTCAAGAGCGCCTGGATTGAATATTTAACACCTTTAAATAATGGCTGAGCTGTCGGTAAAACTGCACAAAGCCGGTTTGCTGCACGTCGGCATCCACCTTCAGGTCGTACAGATCGGATGAGCCGGGATGATCGGGGCCGGCTTTGAAATCGGCATTTATTTCCGAGACCAACTGCCGGCAAATGGGGTTGTCGGCCTGGCTAAAACTGATAAGGAGTTCGAAGGCCGTTTCCTGCAAATTCTTCCTGAGGTTTTCCTTCATCGCCCCAAACAGCGTAAAATCATTTAAATTAAAAAAGAAAATAGATTTGTCCGTCACCACATCCGGTGTGTCGAAACCGTCGTAAAAAACAAAAGCGGTCACGCTTCTTCCAGAGTCCCGGCTGAGTGGCAAAACCTGCCTGATGCTTTCCAACTCCCCTTTGGTACGAATGCAAAAAAACAGCGCCAGCCTTGACAGCCCGGAAGCGCTGTTGAACACCCCCCTTAGGTGTGTTCTCACTTTTTGCTTTCCGGCAAAAAACAATTGAACTTTCTTTTTATAGGATTCGGGCACAGCAGGATGAATATTGTTGATGTAAAAAATGTAAAAATAGAAAGAAAGCATTTACTTTTGAGACAAAATTGACGGGACAGATATTTACACCAAAATTCATCAGTTGAACAACTCAAAAATAAAAGTCCGCTTTCTCGGTACGGGCACTTCGCAGGGCGTACCTGTAATTGCCTGTCCGTGTCCTGTTTGCCACAGCGAAAACAAAATGGACAAACGGCTGCGTTCTTCCCTCCTCATCGAAACAAACGGGCAGGTATTTACTATTGATGCAGGCCCCGACTTCCGCTACCAATTGTTGCGGGAGCATGTTTCACGCCTGGACGGTATCCTGATCACACACAACCACAAAGACCACATCGCCGGGTTGGACGACGTGCGCTCCTTCAATTACCTGATGCGGAAACCCATGGATATATACGCCACTACGCGCGACCAGCAAGCCATTAAAAAAGAATTTTCCTACGCCTTCTCCAACAGCAACTACCCCGGTGTGCCTTCTTTTAAGCTGCACAGGCTCACTGATGAGCCGTTTCACATTGGCACCCTTTCCATTCAACCCCTGCCCGCCCTGCACCTGAGCATGGAAGTGCATGGTTTCCGAATTGGCGGTTTCGCCTACCTTACCGACACCAATTATCTTCCCGCTGCAACAATGGCCCAATTGCTCGACTGCAAAATCATCGTACTCAATGCCCTGCGGAAAGAACCACATGTTTCGCATTACAACCTGGAGCAGGCGGTGCGTGTTCTTGAGTTCCTGCGGCCCGAAAAAGCTTACCTCACGCACATCAGCCATTTGATGGGATTTCATTCAGAAGTAGAGAAAGAGCTGCCGGATTTTATTCGTCTGGCCCACGATGGGTTGAGGTTGGAGGTATAGAAAAACAAAGGCAACCTATATCTTTGGGGCAGCGGCCGGGCTATCCGCTTTAGCGTGCTCGTGGCGGTGGTGTTTCGCAGCGGTCCTGCGGGGTCTTTCCCGAGGCTTCGGGATCAGCCGCCGCCGGCCGGCTCAACATCCACCGCCACTTCGCCCGGCTGCCGCTCCTATCCCTGCTGCAAAGAAACAATCACCTTTAGTCGTCAGACCACTGATAAACTACAAAAAAACTGGACTAAAAACTTGCGAAGTGGTCAGACGACTAACTCCATTGTTTTCCTGCTTCTTCAATTCTTGACTCCGTACACCACCCCTATTTAGAATCCTCAAAAACCCAGCGTTTTACTTGACTTTAGCACTTTTTTTCTTAACTTTAAGCCCTCATTAACCAACAAACAAAATGTTTTGCACACAAGCACACAAGCACACAAGCACACGAGTTAGCAGGGTTGCTGACTTACAGGAGTAGCCACCCGCCTTAAGTTAAATTAAAGTGTACCGATCTATCTGACTGAACTCACATTTTATTTAACTTAAAATCACTATTATGAAAAAAAAATCAACTCTTTATACGAAAAAAATATCTTTTATCTTAATGCTCATCGCGTTAAGTTTGTTTAGTTTTAAAAATGCCGTCCCACAAGTCCCACAAGTCGGGCAAATAAACCTGCCGTCAACACTGGGAGGTGGCAGTATGCCGGCTGATATACTTGTTGCCAACGGCTATCTATTTGTTTATTCAGGCAGTAAAATTGAGGTTTACTATGAAAATTCCAATACTTTTTTCACAGAGATATCCCTCTCCGAAAAAGATTATGGAAAGTTTAACCCTGTCATTTATAACAAACAATTACATGGTTCGTCAAACATGATGGCTTATAACCAGTACAGTAACGAGTTATACGTGGTTACACCTGATTTAGAAATTAAACGATTTCAGGCATCCTTCCTCAACTAACCTTATACCTAAAATGTTGGTATTGGATGGCATTACACATGCTCATGATTGGGTAGACGTGCCAAGCAAGCAAATAATGGATGGTGTTTATCTAAGTTACAATCAGGACTTAATTTTGAGTTATGCTCCTGACCCAAATGAAATAATGAATTCAAATAATTATAATACAGACCTTGCTGTTTTTCACTTCAACGGGACTAATTTTGTGTTTAGCAATACAATTGTCACGAATCAAGATGAAAACAAATCTGAGTATGATATGAATGCATCGTTTCAATTGACCAGGGTTAATAATACGACTGCACTGGTTTCAAAAAAAGACCAGGTGGTAAAAACCCAATGGAACGGAAGTGATTACATTAATAATGAAATAATTGAAGCCGAAGGAAACTACTTCTACAAAGGAACGTCAACCGGCTCTAAATCATTTATTGTAAATTCAACCAGAAGCGGGATTGAATGTTTTAATGCAGCAAGCACTCCCGAAGCTACCATCCACATAGGTTATCCTGTCAATAACATTGTGGCCAACACCACTGGAAACAAGTTGTATATGTTTCACAAGCAAAACAGCGAAAATACCGGCCTTTTTGTACATAATACTGAAACCGGGGAAACCGTAAACCTGAATACCGATGATAACGATTTCAACAATATTACAGGTATGATAGGGGATGTGGTTTATAATCCATACAAAAAGCAATTCCTGGTGGCCCAGAGCAATTTTGCATCGGGAACCTACAATATAAAAATCATCAATGATGATGCGGATAATAGCAGTCCGGGGGTGATACCTTTACCGACCGGAGTAGAATACCCCAAAGAAATGTATATCGGCCCTGACAAAAAGCTATATATAATGGCCAATATGCAAAGCGGTTCTCAAAATCCGAAAGTGTGCGTTGATACTGCTGACGATTCGGAAACTCATGATGCTTATGAATTAATCGAAAACTACAATGGAGATATTTCTTTTTCCGGAACCTTTGCCGATGATTTTGAATACTGGTCGGCCCGGTTTTGCTACAATGCAGCCAACAACAAAGTTTATGCGACAATACATCCGACAGAATATACACTTGACCCTTATGTTTCTGTACCCAACAGCATGTTTAATTACGATGAGCCAATGTTAACCACCGGAGAAGGAACAGGAACTGGATCGATTGTAAGGTTTGATAATACCCATGTACAATCAATTACAAGCGACTTCTTTTTTCCCGGAAAAATAATTTGCCCCAATGAGTCCTCTGGAGAAACCAATTCACAATATGCAGATAAAATATTTGTAATTGGTGAAGATTTTTATGAATACGATTTTGTAAACCCAACCAATACGATTACCCATGAAGGGCTATCCTACAACGATATCATTTATTCACCCGAACTTGATATGTTGTTTGCCATGAGAGATAAGAGGAATCCTGATTGTAGTGCAGACCGCCGGATACAAATCGACAAAATCTACTACGATAATGGTGTGTTGAAATTTGAACAAATAGACTTGGATGGGGATGGTGCAGATGGCTGGTTAGCAGGACAAGCAGCAGGCTTTTTTTACAACCCTTACGATATGAACATCTACATCCATTTGAAATTCGACAACAAAAAACTGGGGGGTACCAATGTCAGCCTAATCCGCTTCGACCCCTCAGAAGCAAATCCGTCACTTGATATTATTGATTTAGGCATGACCAGCTTCTATCCTGAACTTGATCATTGCCCTGATTATCACTCTTATTTCTACAACATCAACCAGCCCTACATTAATTCGATTTGTTACAATAACTATCCGGCAGAATTCTATTTGGCAAACGAGTTCCCTGAAGGAGAATCCAGTAGGCTCGAAATCTATAATTCCTTAATCGATGGAGGCGAGGAAGATATTAGAATTATTACATCGGGTAACGAACTGTTTTACGATAACCAAACCAACATCGACACCGACCCCCTCTTCCTCGGCAAATGGGAGCACCCCTACCAAATTGCCGACGGCTCGCCCTGCATCGATGCCGGCACCCTGGCCAACCTGCCCGATTTTATCGAGCTGCCCGAATTTGATCTCGCCGGAAATCCCCGTATTGTTGGCGACAGCATCGACATGGGCGCTTACGAATGGAACCCCACCGTTGGCGTTGACGAAAACATATACCAACCCATCCAAAACAAAAAGCCTAAACTGCTGAAAGCCGCACCCAACCCCTTTTCCACTTCCACTACCCTTTCCGCCAAATGGGATTTCACCGGCCATGTACAAATCGAAATCTACAACAACGCCGGGCTGCGCGTGAAAGTGCTCAAATCCGGCCGCAGCGGTGGCATGGGCAGTATTCAAACCAAATGGGACGGCAAAGACCAAAACGGAAATATGCTCCCGGCAGGCATTTACCATGTGGTGATATTTTGGGAGGGGAAGGAAATTGAGGGGATGAAGGTGGTGAAACAGTGAAGGTTCGATTGCTTAATGGCTCAATTGTTCGGATGGAAAAGGGAAGCAGGACTTTTTCTGAATGCCGATATTCCGCTCACAAAACCCGTACCTCCGTCCGCCGGTTTTTCTTTCGGCCTTCTTCTGATGTGTTGGATGCCACAGGCCGGGTAGCGCCAAAGCCTTTGTATTCAAGCCGGTCTGCTTCGATTCCCCTGGAGACTAAAAAATTATACACAACGAATGCCCGGTCAGCAGACAATTTTTGGTTGTAGGTGGCATCGCCAATACTGTCGGTGTGGCCGGCAATCAACAGGCGCAAATCTTTGTTTTGCGTGAGCATTTCGAGCAGCTTGTTCAATTCTGCAAAAGAGGCCGGTTTGAGCCTGGCACTGTTGAAATCGAAGAAAACATTCTCAAGAGTAATTTGCGCACCTTTCCTGAGGGGTGTTAACCTGAAGGTTTGTTGCAGATGCTCGCCTGCGCCGTCCGTGCTGAGATTTAGATTCTTAGAGTAAAAAAGATAGTTCTTCTTCGTAATATTAAACGCATAATCCATCCCCGGATGCAGCACCATTAAGAATTCCCCCGAAACAGGGTCGGCATTTGTCGAGTCTTCAACCCGGTTGTTCAACAAATTGGTCAGCACAACTTTTGCCCCCAGCAATTTACCGCTTTCCAGATCCATTACCACCCCTTTGACAAACAGTACTTTTTCGGGCCTGATTTCATCATTGGTTTGAAAGTTGAAGATGTCGAACCCGCCATTTCCCCCGTCCCTGTCCGAAGAAATCCAGGCCTGATCGCCATCAAGGCTGACAAAAATATTGATTTCGTTGTCTTTGGTATTTAGGGGATAACCCGGGTTTTGGGCTTGTGACCACTGTCCGGCCATGTTCTTTCTGGAAACAAACAAATCGGCACCGCCCAGGCCCGGCCTGCCTGTCGAAGAGAAAAACAATGTTTGGCCGTCGGCATGCAGGAAGGGTGCCATTTCGTCACCGGAAGTGTTAATGCTGTCGCCGAGATTGAGCGGGGGGCTCCATTTTCCGTTGGGTAATTTTATTGACATCCAGATATCGGAACCACCCTTTCCCCCTTTTCTTTTAGAGGAAAAAAACAATTGTTTGCCATCCGAAGAAATAACGGGCTGCGAATCCCACCAGGGCGAATTGATGGCAGCCCCCAAACCGGAAGGCTCCAGCCACTGTTGTCCCTGGCGGGAAGAAACGTACAAATCGCAGCTGCCATAGCCACCAGGCCAGTAGCAGCCTGTAAAATACATTTTTCGGCCATCGACAGAGAGGCTCATTCCGCCCACATCCAAACCCTGCTGCCAGGGAAGTACCAAAGGTGAGGGCAACGCCCATTCACCGTTTATCAATTCAGCGTGAAAGAAAGTTTCGGTAAACAATCGGGCAGCTGCCCCTTCCGTTTTCCTGTTCATTTTTCGGGTTAAAACCAGCCTGTCTGCTGTTTCGTTTACAAAATTAATGTACTCGTCGGCTGTGGTGTTGACAGAATCCCCCATATTTTCAGGTTGGATGCCTGCCGGATGCTGAACAGCATGCAAAGCAAAGCAGGCTTTTTCCAGTCCTGCCTGCCCCCTTTGTCTGCGGCCGGGTGTGATATCCGGAAAGTTCAATAGTTTCCGAAAAGATTGTACTGCCTGCCCGTAATCTCCCAGTTCGTATTGCAACTGACCAAGAAAATAGTAAAGCCCGGGGAAGAAAGCAGAATCAACAGCAACAGCTTTTTCATAAGCCCTTACAGCCTCTTCTTTTCGGGACAGTTCTGCGTAAGCATCCCCGAGCAACAACCAGGCTTCAGTAAATTCGTTGTCAGATTTAAGGGCTTTTTTAAGAGAAATTATGGCCTCGGAAAATGCCTTTTGCCGGTACGCGACTTCTGCCGCCTCAAAGCGTTTCAGGGCTTTTTTATTGTCGGTAGTAAGCTGAGGTTGCTGAGCAGAAAGAGTGCTGACGTAAAACAGGAAATAGAAAAAGGTCAGTATGGCGAGAAGGTTTTTCATTGTTTAATTAACTGTTTTCCGTTGGTTGTTATTCGTTAATCCTTCCATCTTTTCTTAACAAGACTCTTCCAGGTTCTATGAACGCTGGAAGGTCTTCCAATCCTCCATTTTGCGTCTTTCACTTTTCATCCGTTCTTTTGAAGCCAGAGTTTTGGTCTTCCTTTCTAAGGAATTCTCATGTATTTATGCGCTTGCAACGACATCCGCCATTTGGGGTTCTCCATAACGTAAGTGGTCAACATTTCCATATTTTCGGCTGCTTTGGTCCATTCGGGCTGCAGGTAAAGGACACAATCTTTGCCCACCAGCGCCGCGTTTTTCTCGGCCCATTGCAGGTCACCGGGATTTTGTACTATCACTTTCAGTTCGTTGGCCCGCAGATAGATTGATGTGTGCGGGGGAATGTATTTCTTTGGCGAAAGGCAAATCCAATCCCAATCGCCGCTTAAGCTTTGAACCCCCGAAGTCTCGATCATCGTTTTGAGTCCCTTTTTATGCAATTGCTGTGTCAAATAATCCAAAGGGTAACGCGAGGGCTCCCCGCCGGTAACAACTACCGTTTTCCCCAATGTCTTTGCCGCCCGCTCCACAACTTCGTCCACAGCGACGGGGGGAAAGAGGGAGGCGTCCCACGACTGCTTGGTGTCGCACCACGAGCAGCCCACATCGCAACCCCCAATGCGGATAAAGTAAGCGGCCTGCCCCATATTGAAGCCTTCGCCCTGCAGGGTGTAAAATTCCTCCATAACCGGTAGTTTCCGGCCACCGTCAAACAGCCCGTCATCAAAAGTGCTCATTTATTCTTTGGTAAAATCATGTTCAACAGTATTGTTTCCTGAGTTAAGGCGAAGCACATAATTTCCTGCTGGCAAATCGCCTGTTTTCAGTTTTATCTTTGTGGCCTCTTTTTTTCTGCTCAGTTTGTACTTTTTCAACGGAAACTGTTTTCCGTCTTCATCAAACAATTCAAGGGCGTACTCTCCGTCAGGCAGTTTCGTAACAAAGAGTTCCAGTTTCTTTCCTGTTACTTTTTCCGGTACGATTTCAAAATCAAAACTGTCAGGTTTCTCAGCTTGTCCGGTAATTGTTTGCTGCCGAACCCAACGGGCCGTACTAAAATCGTAAGCCGTTTGTGAGAAAAGCCGGTTCCCTTCAGAAGTCAGCACACCGCCATTGCCCCCGGTGAAACAAATACCTTCCGTTTGCGTGGCGACGATATTGATCATATCAACCCTTCTTTTGTTGCCCGCAAAAAAATCATGCCCTTCAAAGTCGAACAACAACCAGAAAAATGGCACCCATTCATTCTTTGTATAGCCCAGCAAAATGAGCTGGTTGGTTTGGGGGTTGTAGTCAGCGGCGGTGATCATTCCTTTTGCATCAAAATCAAACAATATGTCCGCCACAAAATTACCCGGTGTTTTCGGGATGCGGTAATGTTTTGTTCTCTGATCGCCCCAGTTTTTACTAAACAAATGAATGGAGTCGCCGATCACGATGAAGGCTTCGCAGTCAAAATTGGTTTGCTTTTTTTGCTCAGGTTTTCCCTTGTAATCAGGATATTGAAAAACAATTCTTTCGCTGTTCACAACAACATCCCCTTCTGGCGGAATTGCTGTTTTCGGGATTCGGTAAATATCCAACCGCCTCCTGCTACCTGAATTGTTGCCGAAATCGCCAATGTAAATGTAGTTTTCATCCTGTGCAAGGTCTTCCCAATCCCTGTTTTTGGCATTGCCGATGGTGATACGTTGGACAACTTCCCCCGTTGCGGGATCAAGACAATAAATTATTGGTGCATTGCCACTGTCGTTGATGGTCCATAATCCATCCCTGAAAAAAACCAAGCCCGATGTTTCATTCACTTCTCCGGGCAGCAGGTATTTGAAAGGGGGGTTGTAAACGGCAAGTTTATATGTGCAGGAACCATCCTGAACATTGGCGAGTGGATTGAAATTGTCGGCCTGCGGATCGGTGCATCCGGCTACATTTTGTGCCGACAATGCCTTCGACAGCAAAAAAACAAAGAGCAAAGCAACAATTGGAATCCGGTTCATTTCCTTCAAATTTCGTCAGGCTGTTCCCCGGCAATCTGCCGCGGGGTACTGCCGGCTGTTTTAAAAACGGGTGCTTCTTAATAGTATTCCTTCTTTGCCGCGCTCAACGTGTTTTTCAGCAGCATGGCAATTGTCATCGGGCCAACGCCACCCGGCACAGGGGTGATGTAAGACGCCTTTTTCGACACCGCGCCGAAATCAACATCACCAACCAGTTTGTAGCCTTTTTCATTGTCGGCCGGGATGCGGTGGATGCCAACATCAATCACGACAACCCCTTCTTTGACCATATCAGCTTTTACAAACTGCGCCTGTCCGATGGCGCAAATTAAAATATCGGCAGTCCTCGTAATTTCGGCCATATTTTTCGTTTTGCTGTGGCAGAGGGTAACCGTGGCATTACCGGGATTGGTTTTTTTTGCCATCAGCATGCTTACCGGCGAGCCGACAATGTTTGAACGACCCAACACAACGCAATGCCTGCCCTCGGTTTCAATATTGTACCTTTTCAGTAATTCGAGGATACCGGCAGGTGTTGCCGAGACGAAAGCTGCCTGGCCGATGGCCATTCTACCCACATTCACCGGGTGAAAACCGTCCACATCTTTTGCAGGGTCAATTCGTGCAATCACTTTATCAACATTGATGTGTGCAGGCAACGGGAGCTGAACGATGAAACCGTCTATTTCCTCATCTTCGTTTAAAAAATCAATAGCGGCAAGCAGTTCTTCTTCGGTGGTTTCTTCCGGGTAACGGTAAGTGGAAGAAGTCATGCCCACACTTTTGGCAGCACGCTCCTTGCTGGCCACGTAGGTCTGGCTTGCGGGATCATCGCCGACAATAATGGCAGCAAGGTGCGGCCCTTTCTCGTGTTTGTCAACAATGGTTGCGACCTCTGTTTTTATCTCATTTTTAACCTGTTGCGCGGTCTTTTTTCCGTCGATGAGTATGGTCTGATTTTTCATGTTTTATGCGTTAGGAGGTTAATGGTTAATCGTCATTCGTAAACCGTCATTCGTTTCACTACCTTCTCCTTCCCTGTCCGCCCTGCATCATGCGCATCATATTTTTCCCGCCACCGGTGGTCATCATTTTCATCATTTTACTGGTTTCGGCAAACTGCTTAATCAGGCGGTTCACTTCCTGGATATTTGTTCCTGCACCACGGGCAATCCGCTTTCTTCGCGAGCCGTTCAGTACTTTCGGGTTTTCACGTTCTTCGGGGGTCATCGAGTAAATAATGGCTTCAATCCCCTTGAAAGCGTCGTCGTCAATATCCACATCTTTTAATGCTTTGCCCATACCGGGGATCATCCCCATCAGGTCTTTCACATTCCCCATTTTTTTGATTTGCCTGATTTGCTTCAAAAAATCGTTGAAGTTGAACTGGTTCTTGGCAATTTTCTTTTGCAGCTTTCTGGCTTCTTCCTCGTCAAATTGTTCCTGGGCTTTTTCAACCAGGGTAACAATGTCGCCCATGCCCAGAATCCGGTCTGCCATCCGGTTGGGGTGGAACAGGTCGAGGGCATCCATTTTTTCCCCGATACCGACGAACTTAATGGGCTTGTTCACCACCGATTTAATGGTCAGGGCAGCTCCACCGCGGGTGTCCCCGTCCAGTTTGGTCAACACTACGCCATCGAAATCAAGCAGGTCGTTAAATGCTTTGGCGGTGTTCACGGCATCCTGTCCGGTCATGGCATCCACCACGAACAAAATTTCGTCAGGATTGATGGCACCTTTGATGGCCGATATTTCCTTCATCATCTCCTCATCCACGGCAAGACGGCCGGCGGTATCCACAATGACAATGTTTTTGCCATTTTCCCGTGCATGTTTCACCGCATTTTTGGCAATCTGCACCGGACTCTTGTTTTCTTCTTCGGTGTACACTTCAATGCTTACCTGTTCGCCCAGTACCTTTAACTGGTTAATGGCGGCAGGGCGGTAAACGTCGCCGGCAACGAGCAGGGGTTGTTTTCCTTTTTTACTTTTGAGGTAGCTGGCCAGTTTGGCAGAAAAGGTAGTCTTACCGGAACCTTGCAAGCCGGCAATTAAAATAACCGATGGGGAAGATACCAGGTTGATGTCAACCTGATCGCCACCCATGAGTTTGGCCAGTTCGTCGTGGACAATCTTCACCATCAACTCGCCTGGTTTTATGGCAGTCAGCACGTCCTGGCCAAGCGCTTCTTCCTTTATCCTGGCTGTGAATTCCTTGGCAATTTTGTAACTAACGTCAGCCTCAATCAGGGCTTTACGAATCTCTTTTACCGACTCCGCAATATTGATTTCGGTGATGCGGCCGTGGCCTTTTAATATTTTGAACGAACGGTCTAACCTGTCGCTTAATCCTTCAAACATATTGTTAAAATTTTAGGCTGCAAAAGTAGTAAAATTCGATGGTTTGTTTGTGCCTTTTGGCAGCGGCCGGGCTATCCGCTTTAGCGTGCTCGTGGCGGCAGTGTTTCGCAGCGGTCCTGCGGGGTCTTCCCCGAGGCTTCGGGATCAGCCGCCGCCGGCCGGCTCAACATCCACCGCCACTTCGCCCGGCTGCCGCTCCTATCCCTGCTGCGGGGCGACAGTTCAATACTTTATGTGCCGCTTAATTCAACCCATCATGCCCCCCTCTATTTAAAACCCCATAAAAAACAACCACCATTTTACCTGACTTTTGTCTTTTGTCTTTTTTCTCTTATCTTTATACCCTACTTAACAAACAAAATGTTTTACACATAAGCACATAAGCACACAAGCATTTAAGCTTAATAAGTAACCATCCGCCTTAGGTTAAATAACCGGGCAGTTAACTGCTCAAGGTAAAGCCATTTATTGTTTATTCCAATGGAAATATTTTTGCGTACAGTTCATCCGGCGCTCTGATTTTTGACGAAGACAGCCTCAACTTTATTGCTAAGATTAGTTTTCCGCCAATGGAGCAATACGGAAAATTTAATCCGCAGTATTTTGATGCGCGACTGCATCTTTCCGATATGAACATTATGGCAGTGAAAGGAACGGGAGAGCAGGCAACCCCCACATCGTGGGCGACAGCATCGACATGGGTGCCTACGAATGGAACCCGACAGTTGGGGTTGATGAAAACATTTACCAGCCCATCAAAAGCGACAAACCCAAACTGCTGCATGCCGCAGTGGTGGTAAGGGAAGCATCCAAACCCGCTGGGACGGCAAAGACCAAAAAGGGAACATCCTTCCGGCAGGCATTTACCACGGGGTGATGTTTTGGGAAGGCAAAGCGGTGGAGGGGATGAAGGTGGTGAAACGGTGATTATTTAGTTGCTAATGGCTACTACTTGAGACTGTGGACTGAAGACTGTTCAATTGTTACGATTGGAAGCCGGAAGACAACTGTAAACTGTCAACTCTCCCTCATCCCAACCGCACCCGCGGGTCAAGCAGGGCATAGACAATGTCCATGAAAATATTGACCAGGATAAGCACCACAGAAATAAAAAGCACCGAACCCATGATGACCGGCAGGTCGTACTTTTCGAGCGAATCGACGATAACAACACCGATACCTTTCCAGTCGAAAACATATTCTACAAAAACAGCGCCGGCCATCAGCGAAGCAAACCAGCCGGTAATGGCTGTCAGCACCGGATTGAGGGCGTTGCGCAGTCCATGAAAAACCACAACCCTGAATTTGCCCAGCCCCTTGGCATAAGCCGTGCGGATGTAATCCTGTGAAAGGACGTCAAGCAAAGAAGAACGCGTCAGGCTCACAACAATGGCCAGCGGGCGGATGCCGAGGGTCAGGGCCGGAAGGATGAGGTTCTTCAGGTTCAAATACACTTCCCCGGTGTAGTCATCCACCGAATACAAACTGCCAAACATCTGCAAACCGGTGTAATCGGCCAGCACAAAGGCAAACAGCCAGGCCATGAGGATGGCGGCAAAAAAGGATGGGATTGACATACCGAGGGAGGAAAACACCAAAAGGAATTTATCCAGCGGACTATCTTTGTACAGCGCCGCCGGAATACCCAGTAAAATACCCAGCAGCATAGCCAGCAGTATGGAAGTTGTCGCCAGCAGCATGGTTTTCGGGAAAGCCTCCGAAATGATGGCCGCCACTGCCCGCTTACTCTGGTACGACCGTCGCAGGTAAGGCTTTTTTAAAACCAATGCCGTATTACCAAAGCTCAATTGCAGCGCCGGGTTTCCATATTTCCCCGGGTTCAAATACCAGTAACTGTTTTTGTCTTTTACATTGTGAAAGGAAAGCGGTGATAAATCGTTCAGGAAGTTCAGGTACTGGACAGCCACGGGCTTGTCAAGGCCCAAATCTTTTTTGATGGCAGCCACCGAGGAAATATCGGCACGCTGGCCAAGCAACATGCGGGCCGGGTCGCCGGGCAGGATGTTAAAAAGGAAAAACACCACCGTTGTTACACCCCAGAGGACGAGGATGCCATACAGTAAACGACGGATGATGTAGTTAAACATGGTGAAAAGTGAAAAGTTAAAAGTTAAAAGTTAAAAGTTTGGCGTAGTGGTTTAAGGACTTAACAAAGCTTCCAGTTCTGTCCGGTCCGGGAAATCATTGTAATGCCATTTCTTCATTACGACGCCGTTTCGCAACCAAACCAGTCCGGGGTTGGAACGGATCATGGCTTTCAGTTCGGTGTCATCAGCAAAATAAACAGGATAATCCATTTGATAGACTTCCTTGTATTTTCTTATCAGGCCGGTGTCTGAAGCACTGAGCATGTCGAAAGCAATACCCTGTTCATCAAGCACATGAAAAATCCTGGCTGCTTTCAGCATCCCTTCACCATCGGCAAAATCCAGGTCGTATGAAATCAGCAGGAACTGATCGCCCGGATGTTCAATAACTGCCTTCGTCAGTTCGTTGCCCGCATCATCTTCTATATACAACTCGTGTTTTCTCACTACCCCTGATTCGTCCACCCGCTGGCCGACAAACTCCCAACGGGCCATCCAGGCCGAATCGTTCCAGGGATAATCGGGCGAAAGGTATTCCTTCTCCTCCCCTGTTTGCTTGTCGCGGTAAGTTACGAAAGTTTTGGCCCTGCCTTCCCCGGTGTTTCTCATGTCTTTACCTTCCTTCCAGTCGCGGAAATCGAGCAATGGCAAATGATTGTAATTGTAAAAAACAAAATACACAAAGGCTCCCGTAAAAATCATCAGGCTAACGGACTGCGTCCATTGTGGCAGTCGCGATGCGATTGTTTTCCGCTTAAAAAAAACAACAACAGCCATCAGAACAAGCACTATATTCTTATAGAAAGTTTCCCAGTTGCTTAACTTGATGGCATCACCAAAGCAGCCACAATCGGGCACAAGTGTATAACGCGCATCGAACCAGGTAAGCACCGTAAAAAAGAACATGATCAAAAGAACGCCAAGGGCCGCAAGCCGGACTTTCAGCTTCAGTATAATGGCAATACCAAGAAGAAACTCAACCGAAATCAAAAAGAAGGAAATGGCCAGTGCACCGTCAAGCAGCCAGTACATGCCGTAGGCTTCAAGGTAGTCTTCCACCCTGTAGGCCGTGCCCAGCGGATCGACACCTTTCATAAAAGAGGAAAAAATAAAAACCAGCCCGATCAGTATCCTGAAAATGGCGATAAAAGTATTTTCTTTGATGTGTTTTTTAGGCATCCTCTTTTTCTATTAGAAGTTTGATCAGCGCGAAAACCGAATAATTGATGATGTCGTAATAATTGGCATCCAGGCCTTCCGACACCAGTGTTTTTCCCTTGTTGTCCTCAATCTGTTTAATGCGCAACAACTTCATCAGGATGATATCGGTAAGTGAAGAAATGCGCATGTTCCGCCAGGCTTCGCCGTAGTCGTGGTTTTTGTTCAACATCAGGTCCCGGGCGGTGTAGATGTATTTGTTGTACAACTCAAGTGTTTGTTCCGCATCCAGATCGGGTTCATCGGCAATGCCCTTTTCCAGTTGGATCAAAGCCATCACCGAGTAATTGACGATACCCACGAACTCGGGCACAATACCTTCTTTGATTTTTTGCTCGCCTTTCACCTGAATACTTCGGATGCGGTTGGCCTTGATGTAAATCTGATCCGTCAGGCTGCTGGTGCGCAGAATCCGCCAGGCCGCGCTGTAATCCTTTTGCTTGTCTTCAAATATGTCCCGGCAGTATTTCACCACTTCTTCAAATTGTCCGGGGGTTTTTTTCTCCATGCCTTTATTTCTTAATTTTGTTCATTCATCGCCTCCAAAATGCCATGCGGAAATGAGCAGTAAAAATACATCTTTTCCCAAAAGGAAATTCCAATGCGGGGAGCTTGTGCTGGATTTTTCCACACCGGTGGTGATGGGCATTTTAAATCTTACGCCGGATTCGTTTTACGAAGCGAGCCGGTTTCAGCAGGAGAAAGAAATCATCCCACAGGTGGAGAAGATGCTCGCAGATGGTGCGGGGCTGATTGATTTGGGGGCAGTTTCAACCCGCCCGGGAGCAGAAAGCATCCCTGCCGGAGAAGAGCAAAAACGAATTAGCAAACCCCTTGAACAACTTGTCAAGTCCTTTCCCGAAACTATATTTTCCATTGACACATACCGCGCTGATACTGCACGGATATGCGTGGAAGCGGGCGCAAGCATGGTCAACGATATTTCGGGTGGGCAGTTTGACGGCAAAATGTTTGAAACCGTGGCAAAGTTAAATGTACCCTATGTTTTGATGCACTTGCAAGGAAAGCCCAAAGACATGCAGCACCATCCCCTCTCGCAGTCTGCCGCACAGAAAGTCAGGCATTTTTTCACAGAGAAAGTGGCACAACTCAACGAAATGGGCATGAAAGATATCATCCTCGATCCCGGTTTTGGCTTTGGGAAAACGCTGGGCTGTAATTATGCCCTTTTGCATCAGCTGGAAGATTTAAGGGTCGCGGAACTGCCCATTCTGGCCGGGCTTTCGCGGAAATCGGTAATCAGCAAAGTGCTTCGCTGCCAGCCATCCGAAGCACTGAACGGGAGCACAACCCTTCACACCATCGCCCTGCTCAACGGAGCCAATATCCTGCGCGTGCACGATGTGAAAGAAGCGGTGGAAGCACTGCGGTTGGTGGAATACTACAAGGGTTTTGAGGATTGTTTATAACTTTTCCAAAGTTTGGAACTTTGGAAAAGTTTAATGACTTAATCACGAAACCGTTTTGAACATTTGGGTATTGATATTTTGTAATTTATTTGCGATTTGTTTTTTGCTTTGTTGTTATTTGATGTTTTAATACAGGAATTGTTAATTTTGACCCAACAGATTTCTTTGTGGCACCTGCATTTATCAACATCGGTATTTTAGACATCCTCGATATTTTCCTCGTGGCTGTTTTGCTGTTCACGCTTTACAAAATGTTAAAGGGAACGGTTGCCATCAATATTTTGCTTGGGCTGGTAGCTTTGTTCCTGGTGTGGAAAGTAGTGGCAGCCCTGCAAATGGAGATGCTTTCGCAAATTCTTGGTGCTTTCATCAGTGTGGGGCTGGTGGCCCTGATTATTATTTTCCAGCCCGAAATCAGGCAATTTCTTCTTGCCGTGGGGACCACTAATTTTTTCCGGCGTTACGGAAATAAATTCAGTTTTCTGAGAAACTATTTTCACGAACGTTTTGAATTTGATGTGGACGCCGTTGTTGCGGCTTGCCGCCGGATGGCCGAAATCAAAGAAGGGGCACTGATTGTTATCACCAGGGAAAACGAACTGGGTCATTTTGTAAAAACCGGTCAGGTAGTCGATGCGGCAATTTCCACGGCGCTCATCGAAAACATCTTCTTCAAGAACAGCCCGTTGCACGATGGCGCCATGATTGTAACCAACAACAGGATTAAGGCGGCAGGCTGCATCTTGCCGGTGACGAAAAAAACGGTGTCAAGCCGCGCCGGCTTACGCCATCGTGCCGCCATCGGCATTACAGAGCGTTCGGATGCCATTGCCATTATTGTTTCGGAAGAAACGGGAAAAATTTCGTACAGCACCAGGGGGGAAATTGAATACTACATTACTCCGGCCACCCTTCAGCAAAAACTGATAGACGACCTCGGGCTTGGAAATTCCCAGAAATAGTTTAAAACTACAACGTTCCCTTTTCAAACCCCCTGCGATTTTAACAATGAAACAATCAGAAAAAAAACAGGTCAAAGCCTACCTGCTCAAAGAGAAAACAAAACTTGAGACCCGGATAGCCGAACTCAAAGAGCTCACAAAACCCATTGCACCCGACTGTGCCATTGGCCGTGTAAGCCGGATGGATGCAATAAACAACAGAAGCATTAACGAGGCCGCCCTTCAAAAAAGCAGGGAAAGACAAAAGAAGATAAATATCTCACTTGAACATATCGGAGATAAGGATTTCGGAAGTTGCATCCACTGTGGCGAACCCATTCCCATCCAACGGTTGCTGATCATGCCGGGCGCTCTTTGTGTAGGTTGCTCAGGAAGGGTTTGAGCAACTTCAACAATAGCAACACCTATTCAAGGATAATCTTTCCGCCGGCAAGCGTGTTTCCTTCCTGCTGCATCCTGTAAAAATAAATCCCCCGTGGGAAAGAGGATGTTTCCCAGCTGAGTGTAGTTGATTTCACATCCGAATTCTGATAAACCAACTGCCCACGGGCATCAAAAACAACGAGTACTGTCCTGACATTTAACTGAACAGCATCCAGTTCAAAATGAACTTGCCCGGCAGCCGGATTCGGGTAAACCCTGAGACAGGTTTTATCCGCTGCTTCCGGGATGCCGGTTGTTGTACATCCACCCCACTGGTCAACCAGCGTTTGCAGGGAATCAATGGGATCAACGCCTTCCAGCACTTTGGGTACCAGCAGATCCAGATAGAGCGAATCGGCAGAATCGCCCGGCTGTGCCACCCGCACAAAAGCCGACAAAGAGGAAACACCCGCTGGTGCGCAGCGTGTGTCGGCGCCAATCACTTTTGCACCTTGCAAGGCTGCCATTAATTTACAGGCCAGTTCCCCTTCGGTGTGCAAGAACCGGTATTCCATCGAATCGAGAATTTCCTGGCCGAGCAGGATATTTCCCTGGATGGCATAGTTCGGACCCAGGATGTGGTTTTTGTAATCGAAACAATTTTCGCCGGTAAACGCTGCCGAGCGGGCGGTATCACCAGATAAATCCACCACGCCGTATTGCCTGATGGAGGGGTTGTTCTGATCATCGTTGGCCACCAGCGAATCAATAATCTGCTGGGGCGACAAGCCATCGGTCATTAACTGCTGCGCATAGGTCTGGTTAGCCGGACGCCAGTACGATTGTGTGTGAACCACCCCGACACCGGGATGCACATCGCTGATGATCAGCACGCCACCCTCAATGTCGTCATCATCAAGGCACGAAGCCCCGGCACTGCCTACTTCGCCGGTTAGGGTATCCACCGCACAAATTGAAAAAGTGTCCTGCGCATGAACAGAAAAGCTAAAAATTACGGCAAAGGAAAAACTGAATATTTTTTTCATCAATGTGTGTTTTTGTTATTATTGTTGATTCTTTTAATCAAGTTAGTTGGGGGCTTAACCTTTCAGCAGAATGCTGCCAGTGAGGTGTTGAGCTGCCAGGCCAGTGATTACCTGACTGAATTATCCTAAACTTTGCCCTCAGCATAATGAGTTCCAATCCTGTCGCTGAATAATTCCAGTTTATCCCGGTGGATAAATAGAATATCATCTTCCATTTTTTCTTTGATTTCGGCCGCGGGGTATAACTTCCCACCTTCTAAAACGAAACCGTGAAACCCGATATTCAAAAGATAGTCAACAAGAAATGTTCTTTTCTCGCGCCTGGTCTCTATCAGCATTACGGGTTTATGTTTTAACAACACTTCTTTCAATTCAGGAATGATTGAAGTTTCGTACCCTTCAACATCACATTTGATGAAATCGAGGCGCTCCAGGCTTCCAAACAACTCACTTCCCTTTCTCATTTCGGCCGAGAATTCATCAAGCGCATCCGTTTGATCCTCCAGCACAAAATGGGAGCCCGTAGCAATAAACCCCTTGTTCTGTCTTGTGTTGTTACCTAAACGGATATTTTTGTTCTCAGTCCCCAGGGCATACGGGATTACCTTTATGTTTTTGATGTTTCCAATATTCCTTATCAGCACATCCCTTACCGGTACTACCGGTTCAACCGCATAAACCATTCCCTTGGGGCCAACCCATTTTGAGAATGGTATAGAATAGTATCCTAAGTTAGCGCCAATATCGACAACAACATCATTGTCTTTAATCACCGATTGCAGGAAATAGTGGTATTTATACAGCGGCCTGTTCTTTAACACATTAAGCCAGTATAAAACAAAAAAACTTTTGCTAACTATAAAAAGATAATTCCTGAATGAAAGCTTTCTATATAAAAATCGTTTAAGGGCTTCTCCTTCTCTTTTCATTCGTTAAAATGTATTAAAGTCTCCGGCTGGCAAAGCAAGGCTTTCGTCTTGCTGATGAACAGAACCGGATTCAATTGTTTTTTCGCTGACAAACTTACTTTTTTTATTTAAGATTCCTGTTCAAGACAAGAACTACGGGATATATTCGTTCACCATTTTTCTGACGAAGAAGCCGGTTAAAGCGTTTCGTCCCTTGTCCTGAACGGTTAACAACGTGATTTCTTTCTGACGGAAACTGCCCCACACAAATCAATCTTAAGCTGTAGGGGCCAACTTATCGTTTTACCAGCTTTCCACTACCAATTAATTCGCCTGCAGAGTTGTTCAAACTGTAGAGGTACATTCCTGCAGGAAGACCGGAGAGGTTCAGTTGTATGTGTTTTTGCGCAACGATTTTTTCGCTGAGCACAAGCTGCCCCAACTGGTTCATCAGGAGCAGCTCGCCACTCAGGGTTTCGTCAAACTCGATGCTCAAAACATCTGTGACGGGATTTGGATAGGCTTTCGACTCAACCACCGCTTGTTCGGTGATGCCCACCGTAGTACCCAGCAGGAAGGACACATCTGTGACCTCGCCATTGCTTTTGTTCACCATGATGTTGCAAAGCTCAAAACCGACAGTAACATCGTTGGTCCACCACGAGTAGCTCGCGGTGCTGTCCTGGCTGCGGGAGATGAACAGCCAGTTGCCGGCAATCAGTACAAACACACTGTCGGTTGAAACTTCGTCAGCCCTGATGCGCAACACATCGAAAGTGCCCATGGGAATGGTCAGCATGCCCCAGGCATCCACATTGGTTTGTTTGGTGACGGTGTTTTTGAGCCGTACCGAATCGGCCCCCGGCTGCGGACTTGAAAAAACGGCTACTTCGGTGTAATTTTCCGGGTAGCTATCGCCGTAGGCCACGGGGAAATCATGGATGATATTCTCGGGGCTTACCTTCCAGATAAACATTCCTTCCGGCGTTTCGCCCACAAGTCCGATACTAGACATTTTGTCGCTGTTCCTGATCATGTACGAAAAAAAGTTGCTCGTGTCCTCAGCGTTTGAAAAAGTCAGCGCGTAATTGGACCCCGGAAATTCATCGGCATAAGGTGTCGAAGCCGGCATCACCAGGCCCATGGTATCAATCAAATGATCCACCAGTCCTGAAAAATCCCAGCTTTTATCGGCACCTGCATCCCCCGGAACAATTTCATCAGCAGGAACGGTATCGGTAGCCATGTAAATGGTTGTTCCAACCGGTGCAACATCGTTGTTTGTAATCACAATCTGCCCGTAAGTCAATGCGGTAAGGGCAAGTAAGGCCAAAGTAAAAAAATGTTTTCTCATAAGTAAAAAAATTAAAGGTTACACAAAATAATCAACAACTGTAGCTTTTTCCATTGTTTCTTTTAAAAAGTCCAGCACCTCCACATGGGCGGGATGCACACGGTAAGCATCCAGCGCTTTTTCGTCGGCAAAGGCAGCCGTAAGCACAAGGTCGAAGGCAGCATCTTTGGTGCTGACGTTGAGCCCCACCTCCATGGACAATAACTCGTCAATTTGTTCAAGCAAATCTTTGAGCATGGTTTCCAGACGGCGCGACTGTGCCTGCAGTTTCTCCCTGTCTTTAAGCCTGATCATCACAATGTGTTTCAGCATTTGTTTTAGATTAACAGTCAACAAAGATAAAACTAATATACCAAAAAAAGGCCCTTTGATTAAGCAAAAGACCTTTTAAAAATATTCGTGAAATATTATTTCAGCACTTCTGCCATTTTCTTCCCGATGTCAGCCGGCGAATCGACAACGTGCACGCCACACTCTTTGAGGATGGCTTTTTTGGCTTCGGCCGTGTCGGCTTTTCCACCGATGATGGCTCCGGCATGCCCCATGGTGCGGCCGGGAGGCGCTGTGGCTCCGGCAATAAAGCTCACAACCGGCTTGGTACCGTGTTCCTTGATCCAGTAGGCTGCATCGGCTTCCATGTTTCCACCAATTTCACCGATCATCACAATCCCTTCGGTTTCGGGATCATCCATAAACAATTCAATGGCGTCTTTGGTAGTTGTTCCAATAATCGGGTCACCGCCAATACCCAGTGCGGTTGTCTGGCCCAGGCCGATCTTGGTCAATTGGTCAACGGCCTCGTAAGTCAGGGTTCCCGAACGGGAAACAATCCCTATTTTACCTTTCTGATGGATAAAACCCGGCATGATTCCGACTTTGGCTTCCCCGGGTGTAATAACTCCCGGGCAATTGGGGCCGACCAGTCGCGAGCTTTTCCCCTTCAGGTATTCTTTAACGGTGACCATGTCTTTGGTCGGGATGCCTTCGGTAATGCAAACAATCACCCCAATGCCCGCATCAGCGGCTTCCATGATGGCATCCGCAGCAAAGGCAGGTGGCACAAAAATAAGCGACACGTTCGCACTGGCTTGTTCAACCGCCTCCTTTACCGTATTAAAAACCGGCCTGTCGAGATGGGTCTGACCACCCTTACCGGGTGTAACACCACCTACTACATTTGTGCCGTATTCAATCATTTGGGCGGCGTGAAAAGTCCCTTCGCTGCCAGTAAATCCCTGCACAACTACTTTCGAATCTTTATTAACAAGAACACTCATTGTAAAACTCTTTTTTTATAAAAAATGAAGCGCCAAAGGTAATATCTTTTGCCGATACGCTATCGGAAATAATGCCTAATTTTGTTATTTCGGAATCTTTATAAGTTAGACCATGAACAAGCCCGGACCAGACACTATGAACAACGACACAATCTGTGCGCTCTCGACGCCTTCCGGGACGGGAGCCATTGCAGTGGTACGTATCAGCGGAAAAGAAAGCCTGGCCATTGCAAGGGGGCTTTTCCATCCTGCCAATAAACAACTGAGCTTTGAAACCATGGAGAGTCATCGGCAATATTATGGTGAAATAAGGGATGATGGCAAAGTACTTGACGAGGTGTTGCTGTGTTACTTTAAAGCACCCCACTCTTACACCGGCGAAGATTCCGTGGAAATTTCCTGTCATGGCTCCGAATATGTTCAGCGCCGGCTGGTCGAATTGTTGCTGGCGAATGGATGCCGTTTAGCAGAACCCGGTGAATATACCATGCGTGCTTTTCTGAACGGGAAGATGGACCTGTCCCAAGCAGAGGCTGTTGCCGATTTGATTGCTTCCGAGTCGAAAACAGCCCACCGCCTGGCCATCAACCAGATGCGCGGGGGGTTCTCAAAAAAGATTGCGGAATTGCGGGCGCAATTGCTTGACTTCGTTTCACTGATTGAGCTTGAACTGGATTTCAGCGAAGAAGATGTCGAATTCGCTGACAGGACAAAACTTTATCAATTGCTGACGGAACTGAAACAGGAACTCGCTGGCCTGATCAATTCATTCCGCTACGGCAACGTGATCAAGCAAGGTATTCCGGTTGCCATTATCGGCAAACCGAATGTGGGTAAATCAACCCTGCTGAATGCCCTGCTGAACGAAGAAAAAGCCATTGTTTCGGACATTCCGGGCACCACCCGCGACAGCATCGAAGACACCATCGTGATTGAAGGTTACCGCTTCCGTTTCGTGGACACCGCAGGCTTGCGCCGATCGGAAGACCACATCGAAAGCCTGGGCATAGAACGCACTTACGAAAAGATCAGACAAGCCGCTATCATTCTTTACATATGCGATATGGGCAGTGCCGACCCCGAAAGCCTCGAAGATGTTTTAAATGAATTCAGGAATTATATTCAAGACAAGGACAAACATTTTATCCTTGTGGGCAACAAAATTGATCTGCTGGCCGAAGCCCCGGCCCACCTGCAGGAAATTCTGGAACTGGAAACTGTTTTTGTTTCCGCCAAACGAAAGGAAAACATCCACCTGCTGGCCGAAACCCTGGTTTCCAAAGTGAAAGAATATTCCCTATCCGACCAGGTTGTTGTGAGCAGTTCGAGACACTTTGAAGCACTGAATAAAGCATTTGAAGCCATCGAACAGGTGGAGGAAGGCTTCAAGCAAGACCTGCCCACCGACCTGATCGCCACCGATCTGCGGCAGGCGCTTCACCACCTGGGCAGCATCACCGGGGAGGTGACCACAGACGAGATTCTGGGGAATATTTTCGGGAAGTTTTGTATCGGAAAGTAAATGAGACTTTGCTTTCAAAAGGCGCAGCCGCATTGAAAGCATTGGCCGAATTCCCTCCTGCATTACATTGCGGCTGGCAGGTATCCTGATGACCAGCGGGAGAATGGATTTCTTTCTGGCCACCGGTTCTCTCAATTGACCCGCCGGGTTGAAAAAAACCCGGCGGGTCTGACTACAACAAACTGTTGAGACAATATATCCCAAAAAACCAAACCATCAATAAACATAACACAATAAATTTAAAAAAGACGCAAATGAAGATAAACTGAAGACCCAGAAAAAACTTTAGATATGAAAAACCATTTGAACTATTCTTTAATTTTATAAACCGTAGAGTTGCATTTGCTGCTTGAACCTACCATCTACCTTGTGGGTTTATGCATTTGACAATGGGCTTTTTGTGTCGTACATTTGCACAATAACTAATTCCTGTACCGGTCTCATTTGCGGCCATTACTTTTCACCAAAAACCAAACGCTATGAAAAAACTCTTCACTTTAAGTTTATTGCTGTCTTTGTGCTTCCCTCTTTTTTCACAAGTTTATGATCAGGTATTTCAAAGCAATCCAACTGAAGATGCGCTTGAAATTTTTGAACCGGGCCCTTTACCCGAAGGCGATTTAATACGGGTGCTGGCTTACTCCCCTGACGGCAATATCCTGGCAGCCATGTACCAGCACAGCGACAATATTTATTTTTACAACACAACAACATACGCGCTGCTTTCCATTGTGGATATGGGCCGTGAACCGATGGACATTACCGTGACAGACCAATCAGCTTACGTTTGTTGCCATACTTCAAATGAATTGTATATTATCAACCTTTCCGATTTTTCAATTTCAAATACTTTCGAAGTCTATGAAAATCCGGTGCAGGTCGAAATCAATCCCGACGAAACCATCGTTTATGTCGGATGCGAAAGTGCTTCGGATGGTTCGGTAGCTGCGTACAATACAAAGACCGGAGAGGAAATATTCCACACTTTCGAACCCAGAATATATTTCAACGGACGTCATCCATCCCTGGGAAGGGTTTCTCAAAAATACCTGGAATTTTCGCTATCGCCCCACAGTAATTACATTGTCGCCATGAATACAGACGACCAGGCCCCTGCCCTGTTTGATGGCAGCACAGGCGAGTTGGTGAAAAAGTTCAATTTTGGCGACATGAAGGGTTCCGGATTTTCCGAAACGGGCGATACTTTGTATATTTTTTCTACTCAGTTCCACGAATCCGTTAGCATACACAGGATTAAGCTAAGCGATCTTTCTGTGATCGATTCGATCGTCGCCGACTGGGAGGACACGAATTTCGGGACGAATGACATCGCCATTAACGCAAACGGCACAAAAGTCTTAACAGTCGTGAGTTTTTTTATCGGTACGTATTGCCTGTTTGATTTTGAATTCTACAAATACCAGTTCATCAGTGACGAGACGATGCTTTTCGTGAACACCAGAATGTTTACCTCAAACGATAAAAAATATGGCATATTCCGGGGTGATGGAATGGCTAAATTCATCGAACTGGAGACCGGGCAAGTAATCAACCGCACACCCATTGGCTACCCTGTCGGTATGGCGGGGGCCATTTCCCCTGTGGCGGATAAAATGGCTTGCGGTGACGGGCCGCACTATCAAATCAAGCTTTATCCTGATGAGAAATTTTACATTTTTGATATTGCCGACCCGGCAAATATTATCGTGGATACCGTCATCATGTCGGGAATCGCACCCGAGGCGGATGTTACCAATTGTGCTGTCCTGTCAGTTGATGGCAGCAAGCTCATCGCGTCAAATATGTTAACTGATAACATCAGCATTATTGATTATTTTTCAGGTCAGCTGGATACCCTTATTTATATGAAAGGGGTTTCTGTTGTAAAAACTATTCCAAATACTGATTTCATCCTTGCAGCAGGCGAGGATGCTTTCAAAACCAGGATTATTGATTTGCGGGACAATAAGATTATTTCGGAACTTAATACAGGCTATGTCAAAGATGTGCTGATTACTGCGGACGGGACATACGCCTATACATTCGCCGCTAATTCAACAACAACGGGGACTCTGACAAAGATTTCGCTTGACGGGGAATCCAGCGAAATTGTGGATGTGTTGTTGCTTGGTTTTAAAAGCTGTTCCTATCATGATAACAATTTGCGAAGTAAAATAGCACTGAGCCCCAATGGTAATTTTGTGTTGTCGGTTGCAGATGACGATTCTTTGGGCGCGGTGGTCCATATCGTTGATACCTGGCTCATGGAAGTCGTAAAAACACTTCCCATCGAAGACGGTTGTGTGTTTGACTTTGTTTTCACGGATGATTCCAAACGGGTATGTATATTGAACCACAGACAGCTACCGATCATTAACCTGAACGGGAAATATTCATTTATCCAAAGCGAAGTGAATATTTTTTATTATGCAGGTTTAACAGGAGAATACAACCCTGATGACGGGTTGTTTTATGTATTGCTGCAAGAAGACTGGTTGTACAAAATAGATCCCGTGAACGGTGAGATCGTTGATCAAATACCCACCACTTCCAACACTTACGTACAGCTGGGCTTCAGCCGCTTTGGCACGCCCTTAATGAGGGGTTTCAGCCATTTGCTGTTCAATGATGTTGTGTACCCCCTGCCGGGAGTCTCTCTGGATTTTTCTTTCGACAGGGATCGCAACCTATTTGTCATCCCCATACCCGGCCCCGACAAAGTATGTGTGTTCAATCCCCTGACGGTAGAAGTAAAAACCTATCCCGAAACCAAGAAAAGTGTCGGCATTGTGCTTTACCCAAACCCTGCAAACGGGGAAGTGCTGATCTCTTCGGAAGGTATCATCGAAAATGTGAAAATTTATAACGCTGCCGGCAAACTTGTGTTCAGCAAAGATTGCAACAAGTCGAAAACTTCGATTGCGTTGGATAATTTTGAAGAAGGTGTTTACCTGCTTGTGACCGGGAATGCCAACGGAATCACCACAAACAAATTGATTGTTGTTCATTAACAGGGTGGCGTAATCAGGTATTTAGTCTTGTCCCGGAAAACAAACCTAATTTCCCCCGACAGTCAAAACACTTCCGGTACCAAGTGTAAAACTGTTCGTTCCGTTTACCGTAATACCCCCACAGGAAGCTTCACCACTTACAATGGCTTTATTAGGAAAGCTGCTTATACTGACATGACTGCCCGCATCGGGGATAAAAGCCGAGTTGACGGTCCCGTCAGTCCAGTTGGCAGCAGTGTGCCAATCGGTTGAGGTTGTTCCGTTCCACTGGAGCAACCGGCGGTGCCAGCCGGGGGTCATGTCGCTGTCGTTGGCCGCACTGCTGACGTACCAGTGGCTTGCTTTCCAGCTGCTGTCGGGAGCCGTAACCGAGAAAATACGCACGGCTTTGGCATCGGTGTACTCCCAGGGCTGGCCCGTGCCATCCACGTTTTTTACCCCGTAGGCGTCCACCAGCGTGCCGGTGGCGTTGTTGCCCCCGTGGTACAGGAAGTAGCCGTCATCGCCGTTGCCGCTCACCGTCCCGCTGTTCAGGTCGGCATTGAAGCCGTAGGAATTGAAGAATGCGGTTGTATTGTACGAAATGATGTAAGTCTCACCTGCCCTGATGCTGTCAACGAGCTGGACATTCGACCAGGTGCTGCCGTTGGCCTGCCGCGACAGATACCAGGTATCGGTGCCGAAGTTGATGGTCGTGCTACCGGCATTGTACAATTCAACGTACTTGGCATAGGCAGCATTGGCCGGGTCGGCCACCTCCGAAATGAAGAGGCTGGTACTCGTTGAACCACCACCTGCCGGGGCTGTCCAGATGGAGTCAACATATTCGGGATGGTCGATAAAAGGATTACGGTTCCCCTGGTAAGTGTAGTAAATGATGTCGTTGCGGTTTCTTTCCCGGTCGTCCACCGTGTCGGCATGATGCCAGGCCAGCAGCGTGCTTAATTTACCGTAAAGCGAATCGTTTGCGGGTGCGGTGTTCACGTAGTCAACAATCTCCAGGTCAGGTTCCCCGTTTTCGCCTTCGTAACGCGTGGCCATGTAAAAGATCATCCGTGCCACATCGCCTTTCACCGAATCACGCGGTTCCCAGATGTAGGTATTCGTGTAACAGTCCGTCGGCCCCGACCCATCAATGTATTGGGTAATGCCGTAATCGAAATCGCGGTTGTTTTTTGCGGAGTTCACCGATGCATCGGCAGGGCGCAGGTGGTGCAGGTCTGTCCCTGCGGGGGGCAGGTCGCCGAAGTTTCCGTGGCTTTTGCTCCAGACGTGTTCCCTGTTCCACTGCTCCGAACCGTTGCCAAACTCAATTTTGGCATAGGACCATCCTGAGTACAGGCAAATGACCTTGTTGGTGTCGGCAGGGTCTTCGTCCGTTTGCTTCAGGGCTTCCTTGACTTCGGTATAGGTCAGTTCGGTGTGGCCGTCGATGATGTTGTTCAGGGCGGCTTTCAGCGAATCGCCCGTTAGTCCGGCAGTGCTGCTGTAATAACCTGCCGGGATTTGGGCAAAAGCATGAAGAAATACAAGCGTAGCTGCAATTGTAAAAAGAATGTTTTTCAATATGGTTGGTTTGGTTGAAGGTGCAAAGTTAAACGCTTTGTGCAACCAATCTTACAATTGAACGGTCTGATATTAAGAACGCACTGTTCATATCTTCTTTGCTGCGGACGCGAACACCCTCAAACAACAGCCATGAAAAAATCAACTACCCTTGTTTTACTGCTTTTCGGTCTCGTTTTCTTCGCCGCCGGGCAGACCGGCCCTTTTAGCCTTAGCGCTAACTCAAACAAAGCCAATCAGCCCGATTCATTCGGTTTACCATTTTACGAGGACTGGTCGTCGGGCTCCTTCGAAACCAACAACTGGACAACCGACTGCGACTATTGGGCAATTGACGGGATGGAAGGAAATGAAAAGCCTTCGGCCAAATTCAACGGGAGCCCCCTGGTGCAGGAACAGTACACTTGCTCGCTGGTGAGCGATACCTTTAACGGCGACTTGTTCAAGGTCGGGCAAATCATGCTTGAGTTCGACATCAGTTTAAACAACCGCATCAATACGGCTACCGAAAAACTCCTGGTCGAAGTACGCGACAGCACCGGATGGAACACGGTTGCCGAATTTACCAATGACGGCAGTTTCGACTGGTCAGCGCATTCCGTTGATATTGCCGATTACGCTTTGGGGCACACTTTTCAAATCCGCTTTAAAGCCACCGGCCCCAATTCGTTTAATGTGAAGTCGTGGCATATTGATAATATTTCGTTGTATCGGATGTGTGAAGCGCCTGAAAACCTGGTGGTAGAGTATTATTGGTGGCATTTTGATGATTTTGGGGCTATGGTGTTTTGGACACCCCCTGAGAGTACAATTACAGAAATATTTAATTGGATGTACTGGGATAGTAATGAACATGTTGGAGGTCTTGGGTTAACAAGTGAAGGTGACTTCTCCGTTGCTGTACAATGGGACAGTCTGCAATTAGAGGAGTATTTTGGAGATACAATTGACGCAATCCGCTTTTATCTCAACGATACTGGTTATTCTGAAGTAATAGTAAAAATCTGGACTGGTGAAGATGCAGAAAACCTAATATACTCGGATACTGTCCTGAACCCTGTTTCTGATGCTTGGAATGAGCATATACTGGACACGCTTATTCTTATTGACCTCGTCGAAAATTATCGTGTGGGTTATACAATACTTGGCCAACCAGCAGGCTATTTTCCTGCTGGACTTGATTATGGTCCGGCAATTCCTGGATATGGAGACTTACTCTATTTTGAGCCTGATGGATGGATAAATCTGTCAGATGTCGGGATAGACAAAAACCTTAACATTCAAATGAAATTATTAAATAGCAATACACCTGACACAACTAATTGCATTGGCTTCAATGTTTACAGACAACAACCAGGAATTGACCCAGATTACTATTTTTATAATTATACGTCTTTTATAACGAATAAAACCTGGTATGAGTTTAATGACCAAAATATTGGTAATCCTGAGCAAAATACATACTGCTATAAAGTAGAAGCAGTTTGGGCAAATAGTGGTGACACCTGTATATCATCTTTTGCCAAAACTGTTCCCCAAACTGAAGATTATGCCTGTGCGATGGTTATGGATATACGAAATATAACCGAAGAGAATCCACTCTCCATTTACCCCAACCCCGCAACCAACACACTAAACATCACCGCCAAAGATGGTCAAGCTATTCAGGAAGTCAGCATCTACAACCTGACCGGGCAATTGGTTTTCCGGGGAGAAATGAAAAACAACAGCATCGACATTTCACAATTGCAATCGGGGATGTACGTTGTTGAGGTGGATTTAGGGCAAAGGAAAATCAGGGAGAAACTACTCGTAAAATAATAGAAACCCCATACTTTCCTGTCATATCGAGGAAAGCTTTCCCGATTTTTCATCGGGATTGCGACGAGATATCCCCAAAAGCCCCCCTGTCATTCCCAGCCAACAAAACGCCCCAATCAAACAGTTGTTTACCTTTGCAGGATGTTTTTAAAAACCGTGCTTCATCCACCGGCAAATTCACGGAAACAAAAACGTCCGGAAAAAGTATAACAGCAACAAGCAAAAGCGGGAAAGGAAAGCACCCGTTTCAATCTTTCAAAAAATATGACCACCGATACAAACCTTAAAACCGGGCACAAACGCAACGAAGGCATGGCCTTCGATCCGGATTTTTTTGCGGACATCCGCGTCAACCGCAGTGCCGTGGAACGCAGGACAGCCACCCTGGGCACGCGCCGTTCCGTAAAAAAACAATGGCAGGCCGCCTGGCTCCTCAAAGCCGTCAGTTGCATCGACCTGACCAGCCTTTCGGGCGACGACACCCCCGGCAATGTGATGCGCCTCTGCGCCAAAGCCCGTCAGCCGGTACGCAATGACCTGTTGCAAAACCTGGGAATGGCCGGCACCGGACTGCACACCGGTGCGGTTTGCGTGTACCACAACCTCATTCCCACAGCAGTCAAAGTACTTGAAGGCACTTCAATCCCTGTTGCGGCCGTATCCACGGGCTTCCCTGCAGGGCAAATCAGCATGGAACAAAAAATCAAACAAATCGAACTCTCAGTGGCTGCCGGGGCTTCCGAGATCGACATCGTCATCAGCCGTCCCAAGGTGCTGACGGGTGACTGGGCCGGACTGTACGAAGAAGTGAAAGCCTACCGCCAGGCCTGCGGAGAGGCGCACATGAAAACCATCCTGGCCACAGGCGAGCTTGCCACTCTGACCCAGGTGGCCAAAGCCAGCCGTGTATGCATGATGGCCGGCGCCGATTTCATCAAAACCAGTACGGGCATGGAACAGGTCAACGCCACACTGCCGGTAAGCCTGGTAATGGTTCGCGCCATCCGCGATTACTACGAGACCACCGGTTTCCGCGTGGGCTTCAAACCCGCCGGCGGCATCCGCCAAGCCAAGCAGGCGCTGATGTGGCTCATCCTGATGGAAGAAGAACTGGGAACGGACTGGCTGAAGCCCGATTTGTTCCGCTTCGGTGCCAGCGGACTGCTGGGTGACATCGAAAGGCAACTGGAGCATTTTGTAACGGGACGCTACTCGGCCTCCTACCGACACCCCATGAGTTAGCAAATCAACGAAAAATGGAAATCAAAAAAATATTCGACAATATGGAATACGGTCCGGCCCCCGAAAGCCCGGCACCTGCCCTCGACTGGCTGAAAATGCACAGGGGTAAATTCAGGCTTTTTATCAATGGAAAATGGCAGCTTCCCGCTGCGAAAAAATATTTCAACAGCGAAAACCCCTCCGACAAAAGCCACCTGGCCCGGCTTGCCGAAGCCGGCAGCAAGGATGTTGACAAGGCCGTGAATGCCGCGCGAAAAGCCCTCCCCGGCTGGCAGGAGACCAGCCCCCACGAGCGGGCGAAAATGCTGTACGCCATCGCCAGGCAAATTCAGAAACACGCCCGCCTGTTTGCGGTGCTTGAGTCCATGGACAACGGCAAACCCATCCGCGAAACGCGCGACATCGACATCCCGCTGGTTGTCCGCCATTTTTACCACCACGCCGGCTGGGCGCAGTTGCGCGATACCGAACTGAAAGATTTTAAGGAAATCGGTGTGGTCGGGCAGATCATCCCCTGGAATTTCCCCATGCTGATGCTTTCCTGGAAAGTGGCCCCGGCACTGGCCATGGGCAATACCGTCGTGCTGAAACCCGCCGAGTACACCTCCCTCACGGCCCTGCTGTTTGCCGAAGTCTGTGAACAGGCCGGCCTGCCCCCGGGCGTGCTGAACGTGCTCACCGGCAGCGGGAAAACCGGCGCCCTCATTGTTAATCATCCCGGCATCGACAAAATCGCTTTTACGGGTTCCACCGAAGTGGGACGCATCATCCGCAAGGCCACGGCCGGAACGGGAAAGAAAATATCCCTTGAACTGGGCGGCAAATCACCCTTCATCGTTTTTGAAGACGCTGACCTGGACAGCGCCGTAGAAGGCCTGGTGGATGCCATCTGGTTCAACATGGGACAGGTGTGCTGCGCCGGCTCGCGACTGCTGGTGCAGGAAAGCATTGCCGAAAAATTCTATGCCAAGGTGAAAGCAAGGATGGAAAAGTTGCGCATCGGCAATGCCCTGGACAAGAGCATCGACATCGGCGCCATCGTGGCACCCGTACAGCTGCATACCATCGACGAGCTGGTGAAAACGGGCGAGGCCGAAGGCAACCGCTGCTGGCAGCCTTCCACACCCTGTCCCCCGGAGGGCTACTTCTACCCTCCTACCCTTTTCACGGACGTGCCGCCTTCGGCAACCATCGCCCAGGAAGAAATCTTCGGGCCGGTGCTCGTAGCCATGAGTTTCAGGACCCATACCGAGGCCGTCAAACTGGCCAACAACACCCGCTACGGACTGGCAGCCAGCATCTGGACGGAAAACATCAACCTCGCCCTCGACATCGCACCGCAGGTGAAAGCAGGGACGGTCTGGATCAATTGCAGCAATATCTTCGATGCGGCATCCGGTTTCGGTGGCTACCGCGAATCGGGTTTCGGACGGGAAGGCGGCCTGGAAGGATTGTACGAATACGTCAAACCCAGGGTGGAAGAAAATCTCAGCGACAAAGCATTTTCACTACCGAAAACCAAAGTGAAAAAAGACGACCTGCCGCAAGCCGTCCGTCCTGAAATTGACCGCACGGCAAAACTTTACATCGGCGGAAAGCAAAGCCGTCCCGACGGCGGTTACAGCATGGATGTGCACAGCCTGAGCGGTATCCGCCTGGGTGAAGTTTCCAAAGGCAACCGCAAAGACATTCGCAATGCGGTGGAAGCCGCCCATGCGGACAGCAAGTGGGCAGCCATGACCGGGCATGCCCGCGCCCAGGTGATGTACTACCTGGCCGAGAACCTGGCCGTCAGGAAAAATGAATTCGCCAACCGCCTGGCGCTGATGCTCGACACGGGCATCCCCGCGGCCATGACCGAGGTGGAGGCTGCCATCAGCCGCATTTACACTTACGCTGCCCTTGCCGACAAGTACGACGGCCGGGTGCACCACACCACCTTCCGCAACCTAACCCTGGCCATGCCCGAAGCCCTGGGCGTGATGGGCATTTCCTGTCCCGACGAATGGCCGCTGCTGGGCTTTGTTTCAACGGTAATGCCCGCCATCGCCATGGGCAACAGGGTGGTGGTGATTCCCTCGGAAAAATCACCCTTTTCCGCTACCGACTTTTACCAGGTAATCGAAACTTCGGACGTTCCCGCCGGTACGCTGAACATTGTCACCGGCAACAAAGAAGAGCTGGCCACTGTCCTTGCCCGACACGATGACGTGGACGGGATTTGGTATTTCGGCACGGCAGCGGGCAGTAAAAATGTGGAAATGCTGTCGGCGGCAAACATGAAACGGAGCTGGGTCAACTACGGAAACTTCCGCGACTGGCTCAAGCCGGAACAAGGCGAAGGTGAGCTGTTCCTGCGAAAAGCCACCCAAATCAAAAACATCTGGATTCCTTACGGGGAGTAAACGGTGTGGCACAACGCTTCCAGGTCCTGCGGACGCTGGAAGGTTTAAAAACACGGCCCCTACCCCACCTGCGCCTGAATGGCGGTGATTACTACCGTATTCACGATGTCCTTCACCAGGCAGCCGCGGCTCAAATCGTTCACCGGTTTGTTCAGCCCCTGTAGTACCGGACCGATGGCAACGGCACCGGCGGAACGCTGCACGGCTTTGTAGGTGTTGTTGCCCGTGTTCAGGTCGGGAAAAATAAAAATGGTGGCTTTTCCCGCAACCTCGCTGTCAGGCATCTTTGTCCTGGCCACGGAAGCGTCGATGGCGGCATCGTACTGGATGGGGCCTTCGGTTTTCAGGTCGGGGCGGCGGCGGCGCACGATTTCGGTGGCTTCGCGCACTTTGTCCACATCCATCCCTTTCCCCGATTTTCCGGTAGAGTATGAAAGCATCGCAATGCGCGGCTCGATGCCGAACTGCTCTGCAGTTTCCGCTGAACTGATGGCGATGTCAGCCAACTGGCCGGCGTCGGGATTTGGGTTCACCGCACAATCGCCGTAAACCAGCACCCGGTCTTCGAGGCACATGAAAAAGGAACTGGAAACGATGGAAACCCCCGGCTTGGTTTTGATGAATTCAAAAGCAGGGCGGATGGTGTGCTGGGTGGTATGGATGGCACCCGAAACCATCCCGTCGGCATGGCCTTTGTAAACCATCATGGTGCCGAAGTAGCTCACGTCGTGCATCAGGTCGAAGGCAGCCTGTTTGGCAACGTCTTTGTGCTTGCGCAGTTCCCGGTAGGTTTTGGCATAATCGTGGATCAGGTCGTTGTCGTAGGGGTCGATGATGAAAACGCCGTCCAGTTTAAGGCGCAGCGAGGCAGCTTTTTTCCTGATTTCTTCTTCATTCCCCAGCAGGGTGATGTCCACCACATTTCTTTTCAACAAAATATCGGCAGCCCTGAGAATACGTTCTTCCAGCCCTTCGGGCAAAACAATGTGCTTGCGGTTGGAACGCGCCCGTTCAAACAGTTCGTATTCAAACATCAGTGGGGTTACCGTTTTGGATCGGCTGATGGTGATTTCTTTGGCCAACTGTTCACTGCTCACGTGGGCCTCAAAATGTCCAAGGGCCGTTGCAAGGCGCTGTTCGTTCTCCGGCATTAGTACTGAGCGGATGTTACTGAGGTCCATCACGGTAGTAAACGTATCGCTGTTCACCTTAAAGATGGAAATCGGCAAATCGTCCATCCCTTCCAACACCCTGAAGAACTGCCTGCTCAACAAGAAATCCCCACTGAGAAGAATGCCCGAGACTTTCGGGAATTTTCCCGAAATCAATGTCAGAATCAAACCCATTAAAACATCGAGCCGGTCACCGGGGACAATAACAAGCGTCCCTTCGGTGATGTGGTCCAGGACATGCTCCAGGTTCATGGCTGCCACTTTTACATCATTTACGATGTAATTTAGATGCGTTTCATTACCATAAACACAGCTGGCATTTAAAGCATCGCCAATTTGCCGCATGGTGAGTTTGTGCAGTTCAGACAATTCGGGAATGACAAAAACCTGCTTGTGCCCGCTATTATCCCTATCGAGGCGGGTTTTAATGGTGAGCGCATCCAGCGGTTTAGCACGGTTGACAATGGTTCCGAGGTGGGCACATTTTTCACGGGAAAGCACATCGTTCAATACCTTCACAGCATCAACTACTTCTGTAGCACTCTTCCCAAATCCACTGACAACCCCCAAAATCGGACAACCCAGGTTATTGGCCACCCGCAGGTTAAAATCAAATTCATAACCGCTGATATGGGTTTTGAAATCACTGCCTTCTACCAGCACAAAATCGCATTTGGCTTCCAGATGCTTGTACTTGTTGAGGATGGTGGTGTGGATGGCGTCGTTATCGCTGTTTTGCAGGTGATCAATCATCTCCAGGCTGGTCAGACCGTACATTTCTTCGTATTTGAATTTCAGCTTGTAGCGTTTCGCGATCAGCCGGACGTGGTTGTCCATTTCTTCAGATGACCGTACAATGGGGCGGAAAAAGCCGATCCGGGTCATGTGGCGCGACAGGAAATCCATCATTCCCAGCACAACCACCGACTTGCCGGCTTCGGCCTCAGATGCAGCAATATAAAGGTTTTTCGACATGTTTTTCAAAATTTTTGCAAAGGTATTAATTCCGTGTTCAGCAGAGTATTTTTTCAATAGAAAAAACAAGGGAAAGACCGTGAGCTGCCACCAGGATCAAGACGCTTCCAGGACTCGCCTGAGGCGAAACGCTGGAAGGTCTTTAGTTCCCGTATTAATCGTTTTTAAAAACAATTTTCCCGTTTTCCACATCAACCAGGATACGTTCGTCCTTGTTGAGTTTTCCCGAAAGAATCATTTTGGAGAGCTGGTTAAGTACCTCTTTTTGCAACACCCGTTTCAGGGGGCGTGCGCCGAACTGCGGGTCGTAACCGATCTCGGCCAGTTTGTCCACGGCTTTGTCCGAAATCTCCAGCTCAATGTGGTTACGTTTGAGCCTCTCTGCAACTTCGGCAAACAGCAACCTGACAATGTCGTTGACCTCCTTCCGCGACAGCGGTTTGAACATGATGGTCTCATCTATCCTGTTCAGGAACTCCGGCCGCAGGGTTTGCCTCAGCAGCTCCATCACCTGATTGCGGGTGCGTTCCAGCACTTCCTCCTTGTTTGCTTCGGTCAGATTCGCGAAGTTCTCCTGGATGATGTGCGAGCCGATGTTGGAGGTCATGATGATGATGGTATTTTTGAAATCAACCACCCTGCCCTTGTTATCGGTCAGCCTGCCGTCGTCGAGTACCTGCAGCAGGATGTTGAACACATCGGGGTGCGCTTTTTCAATCTCATCGAGCAGCACGACCGAATAGGGTTTACGGCGGACGGCCTCGGTCAGCTGGCCACTTTCGTCGTAGCCCACATAGCCGGGAGGTGCGCCCACCAGCCGCGAAACCGAATGCCGCTCCTGATATTCCGACATGTCCACACGCACAATGTTGTCCTCGTTGTTAAAGAGGTATTCGGCCAGCGCCTTGGCCAGTTCGGTTTTGCCCACACCTGTGGTACCCAGGAAAATGAACGAGCCGATGGGCCGTTTTTCATCCTGCAAACCCGCCCTGCTTCGGCGGATGGCATCGGCAATGGCCGTGATGGCATCGTCCTGTCCTACCACGCGTTTGTGCAGTTCGTCCTCCAGCTTTAACAGTTTTTCCCGTTCGCTTTGCAACATCTTGCTTACCGGGATACCTGTCCATTTGGAAACCGTGTCGGCGATGTCTTCGGCATCCACTTCCTCATTGATCATGGGGTCGTCGCCCTGTAATTCGGCAAGTTCAGCCCGCAAGGCCTCCAAATCAGCCTTTGCTTCCCGGGTTTTGCCGTATCTGAGTTCGGCCACTTTCCCGAAATCTCCGTCGCGTTCGGCCTGCTCGGCTTCCAGCTTGTACTGCTCAATTTCCTTTTTGCGCTGTTGGATTTTGTCCACCAGCTCTTTTTCGGCCTGCCATTTCGATTTCAGGCTGTTGCGTTCCTCCATCAGGTTGGCCAGTTGCTCCTGTATTTTGTGCAGCTTGCTTTTATCTTTTTCACGCTTGACGGCTTCTTTTTCAATTTCCAGTTGCATGATGCGCCTTTCGACGATTTCCAGTTCTTCCGGAGCCGAATTGATTTCCAGCTTCAGCTTGGAAGCGGCTTCGTCAATCAGGTCGATGGCCTTGTCAGGCAGAAAGCGGTCAGTAATGTAGCGTTGCGACAGTTCCACCGCAGCCACGATGGCGGCATCGGTGATCCGCACTTTGTGGTGGGTTTCGTAACGTTCTTTCAATCCGCGCAAAATACTTACCGACGATTCGAAGTCGGGCTCGTTGACCATCACGATCTGGAACCTGCGTTCCAGGGCTTTGTCCTTTTCAAAAAATTTCTGGTACTCCTTCAAAGTAGTTGCACCGATGGCCCTGAGTTCGCCCCTTGCCAGCGCCGGTTTTAAAATATTGGCGGCATCCATCGCGCCTTCCGACTTTCCGGCACCCACCAGGGTGTGGATTTCGTCGATGAAGAGTACGATTTCGCCGTCGGAGGCAATCACCTCTTTGACCACTGCTTTCAGTCGCTCTTCAAACTCGCCTTTGTACTTGGCACCGGCAATAAGCGATCCCATGTCCAGCGAGTAAATCTGTTTTGACTTTAGGTTATCGGGCACGTCGCTGTTGATGATGCGGTGTGCCAGCCCTTCAGCGATGGCGGTCTTCCCGACACCGGGCTCCCCGATAAGAATGGGGTTGTTTTTTGTACGGCGGCTTAGAATCTGTAATATCCGCCTGATTTCGTCGTCGCGGCCGATGACCGGGTCCAGTTTTCCGGAAGCAGCCAGATCGTTTAGGTTTTTTGCATAGCGGTTGAGTGCATTGTATTGTTCTTCGGCACCCTGGCTGTTGGCCGTTGATCCTTTGCGCAATTGCTGAATGGCGGCAACCAGTTCTTTTTTGGTGATGCCGTTGTCTTTCATCAGTTGCGAGGCCGTACTCTTAACTTCCAGGATGGCCAGCAACAAGTGCTCAACCGACACAAACTCATCCTTGAATTCTTTCAGCATGTTTTGCGCTTTCTGAAGCACCTGTGTAGCTTCGTTGGACAGGTATTGCTGACCGCCCTGCACTTTGGGCAGGGACTGGATGATCCTGTCCACCGCCTGCGAGAAGACCGGGAAATCCACATTCAGTTTCTTTAACAGAAAAGGTGTGGCATTTTCGTCCACAGTTAAAATCCCTTTCAACAGGTGAATGCTTTCAATGGCCTGGTTCTCGTTTGCGGCTGCAAGTTCCTGTGCCTTCTGCACAGCCTCCTGCGATTTTATGGTAAATTGATTAAAGTTCATTTTCTGTTCTCCTTTCTATTTTTATATTCCTGTTTGTTTTCTGTGGTGCCCATCAAAAAATCAACCAGAAGGAGAATCCGTTAAATAACTGCCATCCTGACGCTTTGGGAAATTTACGCCTGCCATATTGTCCTGTGTATGAATTTGTTGGTCTCCGTTTTTTTGATGAAACAGCGGAAACACAAAAGTCCAGATCCATTAAAATTGCATTTCGGAAGGGTCTGATTTATTGTAAGCGAAAGTCTAAAATATTTCAAGCGCGGATGCTTGAAACGGGGATATTTAAGGGGATATTTAAGATGGCAATAAATGGCATTTCTGTTCGGGCACTACTTCCCGCGGGAAAAGAGGCAGCAAACCAAAATAATTTTTCCGGCTTTCCGTTTTGTATTAAGTATTATTTTTGGTCGAATTATCAACATCCGCAACCAAAGGCTTACCCATGACAAAAAAAACACTGGTAATTGGTGGCAGCACAAAGCCCGAACGATATTCCCGCAAAGCGATAATAAAGTTGCGCCGCTACAACTTTCCGGTTGTCTCGGTTGGTTTAAGGGCTGGTGAAGTGGAAGGGGTAAACATCGAAACGGGCTTCCCTGATTTTAAAGACATCCACACGGTTACGCTTTATCTTGGCGCTAAAAACCAGCCCGCCTATTACAACTACCTTCTGGGGCTACAACCCAAACGGATAATTTTCAATCCTGGTGCGGAAAATGAGGAATTAAAAGAACTGGCGGTCAGGCAGGGCATCGAATGTATTGAAGACTGCACCCTTATTATGTTAGGCGAAGGTTCCTATTAAGTGAATCATGGAGCATCATTATTTTACCGGATTTATTTTTACTTTTGCCGGGCTGTTCCAATCAGTTAAACTTTCAGGTAAAACTTAATGAACAAAGCATTTCTGCATATATCTTTTATACTGCTTGGCGGTTTCTTTTTCGGCCTTGCAGGCTTGCCCCGCTTGCAGGCCCAGCCCTCCTGTGAGATCAGTATCGACAAACCCATGCCGGTCTGTCCAAGGTCTAAATTCCAGCTCAGTGTCCCCGAAGGGGAAGGCTACAAATACCTGTGGACGACGGTTGATGGCAATGTACTGGACTCTGCTTCATCCATCTTGCTCAGGTTGAATGAAACCGCCAAAATCATTGTCAGGGTAACTGACACCATTAATTTTGAAGAGTGCGAAAGTGACCCATTCGAGATCAGTGTTCACACGGCCATCGATGTCGGGTTTGAACAATTGCAACTGACCTGTACGCAAACCTTTCTTGATTTGCAGGATCATCCCGGTGCGGAAGACAAAACACGAACTGCCGTCATTAAAGCCACAGCTTCGGGGGATTTTGAGGCGGATGAATATCATTATTTCTGGGAAGTTCAGCCCAAGCAAATCGCACCCGGCGACTCGTCAATTGCACTTGGGCTCAGGGCACACCAATATTACGACATCATCATCAAAGACAATTACGGTTGTGCAATCGACACCAGCTTCTGGACCAAGGCCTATGAAAACCCGCTCGCAGAAATCTTTGCGGACCCTGATACGGCTTATATTCAAAACCCCTTCATAACCTTCACCTTCGAAAACCTTACTGTTGACTCCATCGACATTACCAATCATTTCTGGGAAGTTGAAATTGGCGACCCTTTTTATGCCGATTCGGTTATCGAAAGTGATCTGCCCAACCCGGTAGTTACTTTTGAGACGGTCGGTACCTGGCCGGCTTTCCTCACTGTTTACAACCAAGAGGGTTGCGATACCCTGTTCAGCCACCAGGTTGACATTAAGCCGGTAAAGTTGTTTATACCCAACGTATTTACTCCGGAACCGGCTTCACCGGGAACGAACGATTTCTTTCAGGTTGTTTTGGATGAAAGCAACAAAAACCCCGAAATACCCCTGAGCACCTATTATCAGAGTTCGGTGCTGGTTGTTTTTAATCGCTGGGGGAAAAAAGTGTATGAATCAAACGATTACCAAAACGACTGGGATGGCGGTGGCCTGCCCGATGGTGTTTATTATTATGTTCTGAAATGCCACGGGTATAAAAGCAACGATATTTTTAAAGGCGCTGTTTCGATAGTTGGTGCAAACAAATAAATTAGCAGCATAAATTAATTAACAATTAAAAAAATGAAAAAATTAAGTATTGCGCTCATTTTCATCCTGGGTGTTACCTTGTTCTCCTGTGATAATTCAGGAAACAAGAAACTTTCAACAGATGTCGTAACGAACAACAAAACAGCTGGCGGTGAGTATGACGAATCCGTTGGCCCGCGTTTTAAATTTGAAGAAACAGAACATGATTTCGGAAAAATTATCCAGGGTGAAGTAGTGAGCTACAGTTTTGCATTTACAAATACCGGCGGCTCCGATTTGCTGATAAACAAAGTCAGCACCAGTTGTGGTTGCACTGTCAGCAAGTACCCGAAGAAACCTGTCAAACCGGGGGAAAAAAGCACCATCGACGTTACTTTTAACAGCAACCACAAAAAAGGCCATCAGAATAAATCAATTACCATTATGGCCAATACCGAGCCCAACAAAACGATCCTGCGTATCAAAACAAGGGTAATGATGCCCGAAAGAAATTAATATCACTATAAATCATTAAAAATGGAAAACCTGTTTATTTTATTACAGACCAGTACCGATGGCGAAAGTACATGGATGTCCTTGTTGCCACTGTTTCTTATTCTCATTGTTTTTTACTTTTTCTTCATCCGGCCACAAACCAAGAAGAGTAAGGAGCAAAAGAAGTTCAGGAGCGAATTGAAAAAGGGTGACAAAGTTGTTACCATCGGCGGTTTACACGGCAAACTGGCCGAAGTCAAAGAGAACACTGTTGTCCTGGAAATTGGCAACCAGCTGAAAGTAACGGTCGAGAAATCTGCCATTGTCATGGATACGGCACAAATCGGGCAAACAAAGTAGCCCCCAAATTTTGGCAAAGTGCACATTCTGAAAATGGAATGTCATCGCAGAAAACATTCGGCAAAAACCCTTAACACTTATTCCGGAGGATTAACTAATTTTATCCTCCGGTTTTTTTATGAAAAACAAAGTGAAACCATACCCGTCGCGGAAAACGCCAAAAGATTCTAAAACCGCCTCCATATCAGGCAGAAATGACAATTGGATATTTTTCACTACCATACTTATTTCCGTTTTGTTCTGGATACTCATCAAGCTTTCAGACCAATACACCGTCCCTTACAGTTTCCATGTCAATTTCACCAACATACCCGTTGAGAAAAGGATGACATTCGTTGCTGACAGCATGGTCAACGTTAATGTTACGGCACGCGGGCTCGATATTTTGAAGCTGAACCTTTTTGAGGACATGGACCAGCTCGATATTAACCTCGACAATTACAGCCTGATGAAAAAGGAGGGGGAGACGTATTTTATCTATACAGAAGAGCTCAGTGAACGCTTGGCAGATGTCATCGGCATTCCGAAAACAGATGTCTCATTTTCGAAAAGCACCCTTGAATTCAGAATGGCCAAACTGGCTGAAAAAAAACTGAAGGTTATCAACCTTGTCAGGCTTGAATTTGATGACCAGTTCGATTTATACGACAGGCCGGTACTAAAACCCGAAGAAATTACCGTTTTCGGCCCTGCCGAAATACTCGACACGCTGAACGAGGTATTTACCGGGAACATACTTGTGGAACAGATAAACAGCGACCGCGAATTGCACATCAGGTTGAACAACCCACTGCCCGGACTGCTAAAATTTGAACCCGAAGAGCTTGTCATTAAATTAAGGGTTGAAAAATTTACGGCATCAAGTATCGAAATCCCCATCGAAGCACCCGGCATCAGACAAACCATCAAATTGTTCCCAAAGACCGTAAAGGTACATTTCAAGGTGGCTCAAAAAGATTTCAACAACGTCCGCACAAACCAGTTTGAAGTCGTTACCGATATTAAAAACATTGATGTCCGCGAAGCTGTCAGGCTTCCGCTCCGATTGGCCAAGCAACCCGCCTTTGTCAGAAACACGACGCTGGACCCCACTGATGTTGAGTTTTTAATAATTAAATGAAATGATTAAAGTAGCCATCACCGGGAACATAGGCAGCGGTAAAACTACGGTCAGCAAGATTTTCAATGTAATTGGCATCCCGGTTTTTTATGCTGACACCGAAGCCAGGATGCTGTATTTTCGCGAAGATGTAAGGCAATTGTTACGCTTGCATTTTGGTGATAAGATTTTCGGGAAGGACAGTGAAGTGGACACAAAAAAACTGGCCGGGGTGGTATTTAGCGATGCAGCAAAGCTGAAAACAATCAATGGCATTATTCACCCGCTTGTTTTTGAAAAATATCAACAATGGCTTGAATTGCACAAATCAAACATTTACACCCTGCACGAATCTGCCATCCTTTTCGAGAACAAACTGGAAAACAATTACGACCTTATCATTACGGTTACAGCACCCGCCGAGCTACGTACAACACGCATCATGCAGCGCGACGGGGTGAAGCGGGAAAAAGTGGAAGCACGAATGGCCCATCAGCTGGACGAACTGGTAAAAATAAGCAGAGCTGATTTCGTTATCCACAATGATGGCACACAACTGTTGATACCCAGGGTCTTGGAAATTGATAAACAAATAAAAGAAAAATAATGGAAGATCTTACTTTAGGGATTGGCTCCCGCGTTGCACATCCCGAATTTGGAAAAGGTGTTGTTGTCCAGGTTTACAACGACAATTACGAAATCACTTTTTTAGATTATGGAACCAAAACAATCGCGCGCGCTTTCGACAACCTGACCACACTCGATTTCAGGGGTTCGGAAACGGACCTGCTCAGTTTCGAGAAAGTTGAAGGTGTTTTTCGCAAGCTACTGTTGTCCATTACTGACATTCAAGCCCCGATTCATCTGGCAGAAAAATGGAAAGGCGGGCACTTAATCCTTCAGCCCGGCATGGAAGACCTTCAAGAGAAAACCATCCCCATCGATACGTTTTTTCATAAAATTGTGATGGTGCGCGACCGCTTGCGTGTGATGGAACAAAAAATAAATGCGTCAAAAGGCTTAAACGATGAAGAGAAGGTTGAGCTGCAACAATACATCACACGGATTTACGGCAGCCTCACTACCTTCAACATTCTTTTCGACGATAAAGCAGACCATTTTGTCGGTGAAAGAGGGAAGTAAAACTGAAGGGCAACTCAAGTTCAACTCATAAATACAACTTTTTGAAGTAAAATAGCCGGGGATGATACGCTGAAAAGAAAGTTATTCTGAAGTTTTTTGATCCATTAATCAAGCACTATCCTCTAAGACGGCAGTTTGTCACCAGCCAAAAGAGCGTATACAAATCCGCAGAAATCAGGTCTGGATTTTTTTCTTAGTTTTGGACTGAACAATTCAACCAGAAAAATATGAGGAACAATTTCGCAATATTACTGAGTGGTTTATTCATGGGCTTCCTGTTCAGCACAGGCCTTGCCCAGGAGCAAAAGGAAGCACTTTTGTCGGACAAAACCTTTGCCGGTTTGAAGTTCCGCAGCATCGGCCCGTCTTTTAAATCGGGGCGCATTGCCGACATCGCCATCCATCCCGAAAACAAAAACATCTGGTACGTGGCGGCGGGTTCCGGCGGGGTCTGGAAAACCGTCAATGCCGGCATCAGCTGGACGCCCGTTTTCGACAGCCAGCCCGTTTACTCCATCGGCTGTGTTACTGTTGACCCGGTCAATCCCCACACCGTTTGGGTTGGAACCGGAGAAAACGTCGGCGGCCGCCACCTTGGCTTTGGCGACGGCGTTTACCGTAGCAACGACGGGGGTAAAAACTGGAAGAACATGGGACTGAAAGGTACACAACATATTTCGAAGATCATCGTCCATCCTACCAATTCCGATATTTTGTGGGTGGCTGCCCAGGGACCTTTGTGGAACAAAGGCGGCGATCGCGGCCTCTACAAATCCACCGACGGCGGCAAAAACTGGAAAAAAGTGCTGGGCGACGATGCCTGGACGGGCGTCACCGACCTGGTGCTCGATCCCCGCGATCCTGACCGCATGTACGCCGCCACCTGGCAGCGCCACCGCAACGTGGCCATGTACATTGGCGGCGGCCCCGGAACAGCCATTTACCGTTCCGATGACGGCGGCGAAAGCTGGACAAAACTCAGCAAAGGCCTGCCCACCTCCAACATGGGTAAAATCGGGCTGGCCGTTTCGCCCCAAAAACCCGACGTGATTTACGCGGCCATCGAGCTTGACCGCCGCAAGGGAGCCGTGTACCGTTCCGCCGACAGGGGCGCTTCGTGGACGAAAATGTCGGAAACCGTTTCAGGCGCCACCGGCCCGCACTACTACCAGGAGCTCTATGCCAGTCCCCACGCCTTTGACAGGATCTACCTTGCCGATGTGCGCATCCAGGTTTCCGATGACGGCGGAAAGACCTTCAGGCGCCTGAAGGAAAAATTCAAACATTCGGACAACCACGCCATCGCTTTCCGTGCTGACGAACCCGGCTACCTGCTTGTGAGCACCGACGGTGGCATCTACGAAAGTTTCGACCTGGCCGAAAACTGGCGCTTTATTTACAACCTGCCGCTGACACAGTTCTACAAGCTGGCCCTCGACGACGCCTTCCCCTTTTACAATATTTACGGGGGCACGCAGGACAACGGCACCCTGGGCGGCCCATCACGCACCACGCGCCGGCAGGGCATCAGCAACGAAGACTGGGAAATCGTACTGGGCGCCGACGGCCACCAGCCGGCCACCGAACCGGGCAATCCCGACATCGTGTATGCCGAGTGGCAGGAAGGACACCTTGTGCGCATCGACAGAACCACCGGCGAAAGGGTGGCCATCCAGCCCCAGCCCGAAAAGGGGGAGCCTTTCGAGCGCTTCAACTGGGATGCACCCATACTGGTGAGCCCGCACGCACCCGCCAGGCTTTATTACGGCTCGCAGCGGCTGTGGCGTTCCGACGACCGCGGCGACAGCTGGAAGCCTGTTTCCGGCGACCTGACCAGAAACCAGGAACGCATCACCCTGCCCATCATGGGCAAAACATGGGGCTGGGATGCCCCCTGGGATGTGTATGCCATGTCCACCTACAATACCATCACTTCCGTTGACGAATCGCCCTTGCTGGAAGACCTGATTTACGTCGGTACCGATGACGGATTGGTGCACGTGACGGAAGACGGTGGTAAAAACTGGAGAAAAATCGAAACCGGAAGCCTGCCCGGCGTGCCGGAAACCGCCTTTGTCAACAACATCAGGGCCGACCTGTTCGATGCGAACACGGCCTACATCGCCCTGGACAACCATAAATTCGGCGACCTGAACCCTTATTTGCTGAAGACTGAAAACCGTGGAAAAAGCTGGAAATCCATCAAGGGCAATCTGCCCGACACCACCATCGTCTGGCGCATTGTACAGGATCACGTTAAACCCGGATTGCTTTTTGCAGCCACGGAGTTCGGCATTTATTTCACCGTTGATGGTGGCGAAAAGTGGGTAAAACTTACCGGCGGCCTGCCCACCATTTCGTTCCGCGACCTGGCCATCCAGCGGCGTGAAAACGATTTGGTAGGTGCTTCTTTCGGACGCAGCTTTTACGTGCTGGACGATTACAGTCCGCTGCGCGAGCTTTCGGAAGAGCAGCTTAAACAGGAAGCCACCCTGTTTGCCGTACGCGATGCCTGGTGGTACATTCCCGAACTGGGCAAGGGCATGCTGGGCAGTGGCGATTACCTGGCACCCAATCCGCCCTTTGGCGCTGTGTTTACTTACTACCTCGCCGAAGGCTACAAAACCAAAAAAGAGATCCGCAGGGAAAAAGAAAAGAAACTTGTTAAAAACAAAGAAAACATTCCTTTCCCCGGCTGGGATGCGGTAGAAGCAGAAGGCCGTCAACCCAAGCCTGTGGTCTGGCTAACGGTCACTGGTGAGAGTGGTACGGTCATCCGCAAGATCAAAGGCTCTGCGGGCAAAGGTTTTCACCGGGTGGCCTGGGACCTGCGCTATGCCGGTTCGTCGGCCATCGACATCCACAGCGGCAACAAAGGCGATTGGGGGTTTAAGGCGATGGTGGCACCCGGAAAGTACACCATCAGCTTGTCGAAGGAAATTGACGGTGTGGTCACCCCTTTGTCAGGGCCTGTGGCTTTTGAAGTTAAGCCCCTGCGCAAAGGTGTGCCGGAAGGGGCACCGCCAGCGGAAACTGTGGCTTTCTGGAAAGATGTCCAACAAATGCAGGGCAAAGTTTCTGCCCTTTCGCTGGAGTTGAAAGAGGCTTTCAAAAGCGTGGAACTGCTGGAGGCAGAGTTTGCCCGCGCAGACCTGCCGCCCGGAAAAGCCGATAAGGCCCTTTACAAACTCAGGCAGGAGCTGCTGACCATTTCCGAGAAGCTCAACGGAAAGGTGTCAAAGAATGAGATCGGCGAAAAGAACGACCCGACGGTGCGTTCAAGGCTGGGCGCAGCCCTCAGCGGGGTGCGCACTTCCACTTACGGACCCACGGCAACGGCCAGGCGCAGCCTCGAAATTGCCGGTGAAGCATTTGAAGAACTTCAACAACAACTGCAATCCGTTGTGGACGAGCAAATCCCTGCCCTGAAAAAACAGCTGGAAGAAGCCGGAGCGCCGGTGGAGAAGTAAGGCATAACGTAGTTAAGAACTACACCGGGGGGATAAGAACCAGAAAAAAAGCCTATTATGATTTAAAAAGAAATTGTATTTTTGACATAAACAGACAAAAATGATTGACTCGGGTAAAATACTTTTCTATTTAACCTCGAACAAAGTGAGGCTGGAAAAAGAATACAATTTGATTAAAATTGGAATATTTGGCTCTATTGCGAGAGGAGAACAGAATGAACAAAGTGATATTGATTTAATCGTAGAGTTTAAAAAGGACACTCCTGATTTGTTTTCCATAAAACAACGACTTAAAAATGAGATTCAATCGCAATTTAATTTACCTGTAGATATTTGTCGTGAGAAGTATATTAAACCGATTTTCAAACAACAAATTCTCTCAGAAACCAAATATGCCTAATCCATCACAAAAAGATTTTAACTGCATCTTAAACATGCCTGAATCAATTCAAAAGATTTTTGATTATTCAGGAGAATTTGAGACTGCTGATGACTTTTTCAATGACACAAAAGCGTTTGACGCCACAATGATGAATTTTGTCATAATTGGTGAAATGGTTGAAAAACTTTCAACAGATTTTCTGACCGGGACAGAAAAACAAATCGACTGGTTTAAAATTAAAGGGTTTAGAAATATTGTAGCACACAATTATTTTGGAATTGACGCTGAAGAAGTTTGGCAAATTATCAAAACTCATTTACCTGATTTAAAGTTAAATATAGAGAGAGTAATTGAATAGAAAACTTATAGCTATCACCACCTGAAAGGTCAAGACACACCCTCACCTTTCAAGTCGAAGCAGGCCGGTGCGAAGCGACCTGTAAGGAGGAAAGAAAAAAGACTTTCCGATGTTGTTTTTTTCCGACAGCAACCGAGACTTAACTTACCCCCTGATTTTGGGGGGGTAAGGAGGGGTTGGGGCCTGGATATTTAGACGTTCATCAGTTGTTTATCCTTTTGAAATTACATCAAACCACAACCAAGGCTCCAAAACGACCTGTTTTACTACTGTTTAAAGTATTTTCTGACAGGTTAAATTCCGTCCGGATTGACCGGGGAAGTGGTTTTTTTGTAAAAATCCGATTTCAAAATTAAACCAATATGTCAAAGAACTCCTTAATTATGTCAAAACAATTCCAGTTGCTTTGGCCCTTCAGGCAGGGGTGTTGTTTTATTGCCCCAGAAATTTACAATATCGCCGTATTGCTTATCGGTAACCTGTAAAATACTCACCTGCCCTTTCTCCGGCACAAACCCTTTTACCCGCCTTACATGAACTGTTGCACTTTCTTTGCTGGCACAGTGCCTGTTGTAAACCGAAAACTGCATCATGCCAAAACCGTCTTTCAGCAAATCTTTCCGGAAACGGCTGGCTGCCTTTCGGTCCTTTTTTAAGGTTACCGGCAAATCGAAAAATACAAAAAGCCACATAATATGATAGGCATTCAGCCTGGTTTGTTCCATACATCTTCTTTTTAACTTTTCCAAAGTTCCAAACTTTGGAAAAGTTTTAACCGGAAAAGTTTTCTGTTTAAGTCGCTAAATTTACGGAATTACTTGGATGTTAATATCTTTTTCTTACTTTTGTTGCTAATTACATCTTATCACAATAAGGCTTTATGCCGAAGGATGCAAATCCTATACCCCTGCTTCGGTGGGGGTTATTTTTTGCCAAAACTCTTTCAGTTCCTTCTCGCAATTTCCTTTACTTTTGACTTATCAAAAACTCATCCCCCATGTCCGAATTCATCAACAATACCGAAAACAGAATCAATAATTTATATGCTTTCACCAAAGGCATCATCAACAAAGAAAAAGGGAGTTTGCTCGTAAAAAAATACCAGGAAGCCATCGACAAGGTGCAGCCATTTGATGTGGTGGCCGTGGTGGACCGCCTGATGGCCGAAGGGATTGGTTTGCCGGAACTGAAAACAGGCATCAACAAAACGCTCAATATGTTTTACAGTGCGTTGGTTGCAAAAGCTGTTCCCGATTACGGTAGCATCCCGTTTTTAAAGATGCTGGCGGATGAAAATGGGGAGCTCAACCGCCGGCTGATTGCCCTGCGGCCCGACATTAAAGAAATGAACAGCAAATACATCGGTGAAACCGAAAAAAATATTGTACTGACAAATATTCGCAATCAGGTAAATGAGCTGACTGAATTTGAAGTCCATTACATCAAAAAGGAAAATATCCTGTTCCCCTACATCGAAAAGTATTTGAAGGCCTACCGCTGCCTGCCGCTCATGTGGGCCTACCACGACGACATCAGGAGGTTTACCAGGGAAATCGTTAACATGATTGACTCCGAAGCTGTCGATATGAAACGGCTCAACCGGCTAATCGGCGACCTCTTTTTTACGATGTACGCCATTCGTTTCAGGGAAGAATATATTTTGTTCCCGGTGGTATTCGACCTGATTCCGGCCACCGACTGGGCTGCCATGATGACGCAATCCTATGAAGTGGGTTTTGCATTTATCAACACCCCTGAAAAAGCGGGAAAACAGGCCTCCTCCCCTGCCACAAGCCCGGCCGGAAGCCGACAAAAAATATTTGGGAAAAAGGAACTTGGGCCTGCACTCCTCGATTTTGAAACCGGACAGCTAAGCCTCGAACAGGCCATCAAGATGCTCAACCACCTGCCGGTGGATATGACTTTGGTGGATGAAAACGATGAAGTCCGCTATTTTTCCACACCGGGCCACCGCATTTTCCCACGCTCCAAAGCCATCATCGGCCGCAGGGTTGAAAATTGTCATCCCCCTTCGAGTGTGCATATTGTAACCGAATTGCTGGATGCTTTCAAGGCCGGCAAAAAGGATAAAGAGAGTTTCTGGATTCAAATGGGTGAAAAATTTATCCTCATTCAATATTTCGCTTTGCGCGATGAAAAAGGGGTGTACAAAGGAACGCTCGAGGTCAGCCAGGATGTGTCGGAAATCAGAAGTCTGACCGGAGAGAAACGGCTGATGGAGTAAACTTTTCCAAAGTTTGGAACTTTGGAAAAGTTACATTAGTATTTTTGTAAAAAAATTACAGATGCATAAAAACTTTCAGGGAACCGGGGTGGCCATTGTAACCCCCTTTTTACAAAACGGAAATATCGATTTTGATGCTTTAGGCCGTTTGCTCGAACACATCATCACCGGAGGGGTTGATTTTGTTGTGGCGCTGGGGACCACCAGCGAAGCCGTAACCCTTTCCACAAGAGAAAAAAATGAGGTAATGGCTTTTGTAAAGGAAAAGGTCAATGGCAGGCTTCCCATTGTGATGGGTTTGGGCGGCAACAATACGGCTGCCCTTGTTGAGCAAATCAAATCGACAGATTTCAACGGAATTGACGGGATACTTTCGGTGGCACCATATTACAACAAACCCAACCAGCGGGGCCTTTACGAACATTTTAACCAGATTGCAACAGCATCGCCTGTTCCGATAATTTTGTACAATGTGCCCGGCAGGACGAGCTCGAATATCCAGGCCAAAACAGTGCTGAAACTGGCCGGGAAACATACAAATATTGTAGCCGTTAAAGAAGCTTCCGGCGATTTGAACCAAGTGATGGAAATCATCAACAACAAAACGGATGATTTCAATGTGCTTTCCGGCGACGATGCCCTCACCTTTCCGATGATGACTCTCGGTGCAAAAGGGGTTATTTCAGTGGTGGCCAATGCCTTTCCCGCTGAATTTTCGCAGATGGTCAATCATCTGCTGGAAGAAAAGATTGGCTCTGCCCGAACACTCCATTATTCCTTACTGGAAATCATCAATCAGCTTTTCGCTGATGGCAATCCCGCCGGTATCAAAGCCGCCTTGTCCCACATGGGTATCTGCGGGAATATTTTACGATTACCCATGGTATCGGTAGACGAGATGCTCTTTCAGAAGTTGAAAGATTCTATTGCAGCTTACCGCCCTTCACTTTGATCACTTATTCTTTTACTTTCGATCTCAGCAAAAATTTCCTGGTAAAGCCGCAAAAAGATCATAAAGGAATTGTCAGCAACCAGCTTGTTTTTTTTCAGTGATTCAAATGACCTGGAACGTATCCGTTGTAATTCATCGAGTAATTCTTCTGTTGAATTCTTATTGTGTTCATCAAAAGCCCTGCCTCTGACATGGAGCAATTCGGAGTAATATTTCTCAATGCGCTCCTTGAGCCTGTTCTTCAGGCGTTTATGGAATGAAGCAAGCGTACCCAGAAAAATGGCAGTTACTGAAAGCACAGGCCAGATGGTGGCGGCATACCTGACCCAGATGGAGGGTTTGTCGCGGTTCAGGTAATCGAGCGTACCCCGGTGGAGTGGAAACGAAAGATTTTTCCTGTCGATTTCGGTTTCCAGCAATGCATAAATATTATTCTGCCTTACCAGTGTTGCTTTGTTTTCAATCAGTGAACCAAACACTTCGTAAATGGTACGGGCATTATAATCCTCACGGCAAACCAATACATCGCGGATGGCAACCGTTAAAACAGGTTCTTCGGGTTTTCCGGCATAAAAATTCCTTGGTATAATGAAAGGGTAAGCCCAGGGAAAAGACATTTGAAATCCCTCGACTGCCGAACCATGGCCGTATTGCAATACCTTGTCCAGTGAAAAAAACGTCCACCCGCTTTCCAGCAGTTTGGTCACAAAAGGATTCTGTACATGCGTTAAGCCGATGTAAACCGAAGAGGTGCCGGACAGATGGTTTACACTGCGCTCTGAGAGCAGTTCCCCTTTTACTTTGGCCGGATTGATGTTGAAACTTTGGAAGATGTCCCTGAAAAACAGGCTGTCCATCGCCGACATGTCCTCGTAAAACACCAGGTTGTTTTCGAGCAACTCCTTGAGGTTGCGGGCCTGAGTGCCCGGTTTTGTCAGCACCATCAACAGACGCGGCAGAAGCGGCAGCACCGTGCTCACGGAAAACTCATCTTTTTTGATCAGCGTGTTGCTGGGGATAATTGCCATATCGATGGTTTTGTCTGCCAGTTTCCTCAGGGCAACCCCCTCTTCAAGGTCGTAAAGCATTTTAACTGAAAGGTCCGTCTGGCTTTCCAGAAGACTGATGATGGCCGAATCGCTAACCCTTGCCGAACCATGTTCGGTTATCTTCAAAATTGTCAGGGATTTCCTGCCTCCGTTTCCACACGAAACGGCCAAAAGCATGACGATGAAAACCAACAGCAGACTTATAAACTTGTTCATCCGGTTATTTTATTGATTGTAGCCGACAAAATTAGTTTTTTTCTTGAAGCCTGATTTTTCAACTGAAAGTCAGCACAGCATGTAATAAGTTTTGTAATTTTGGCCTTGCTGCTGAAGGCAAAACGCTTAACCGAAATTGTATGACAAGATTCTTTTTAACCACGATGACCGGCCTTCTGTTCCTGTTTTCCGCTGTGGGACAGACCGATGAATATTCCAAGGCACAACAAACCCTGCACCAGCGGGGCGAAGTTTATTTCCGCTTCCATCTTGACCGGGACCTGCCGCTCAGGCAGCAACTGGAAAAACTAAGCAAAATCGTGAGCATCAGCAGTGTTGAAAAAACTGTCGTGACGGCTTATGCCAACGAAAAAGAATTCAGCAGGTTCCGGGAACTCGGCTTTAGCTACGAGGTACTCACACCCCCTTCCATGCTGCTGGATCGTTCCGTAGTGGATGCCCGCAATCCGCAAACCATTTGGGACTTTTACCCTTCCTATTCCGAATACCTGGACATCATGGATCAGTTTGTTGCCGACTATCCCTCCCTCTGCGAAGTGGTGAACATCGGCACATCGGAAGAAGGGCGCGAATTGTTGTTCCTCCACATCAACGACAGTTTGGGCGTACCGCAAAATGAGCCGGAATTCATGTATACCTCAAGCATGCACGGCGACGAGATCACGGGCTACGTCCTTATGCTCCACCTGATTGAATACCTGCTGGAAAACCACGGAAGCGACGACCGGATCACCAACATGGTTAATTCCATTGACATCTGGATCAATCCGCTGGCCAATCCTGACGGCACCTATGCCGGGGGTAACGAATCTGTTTTCGGGGCAACCCGTTACAATGCCAATTTTGTTGACCTGAACCGCAATTATCCCGACCCCGAAGACGGCCCCCACCCCGACGGCAATGCCTACCAGGCCGAAACACAGGCCTTCATGGATTTTGCCGATGCTCATCATTTCTCCCTTTCTGCTAATTTTCATGGAGGGGCTGAGGTAATTAACTATCCCTGGGATACCTGGGCAAAGCTCACTGCCGACAATGACTGGTGGGTCTATGTTTGCCGGCAATATGCTGATACGGCACAAGCTCACAGTCCGGCCGGCTATTTTACCGACCTGAACAATGGGATCACCAATGGCTATGCCTGGTACGAAGTTGCCGGCGGCAGACAGGACTACATGAATTACGAACAACATTGCCGCGAAGTTACCGTCGAGCTTTCTGGATCCAAGCTGCCCTCCCCCGTTCAGTTACCTGACTTCTGGGAATACAACTACCGCTCATTTCTGGATTATATGGAACAATCCCTGTTTGGTATCCGCGGGCTTGTTACCGATGCCCAGACAGGGGAAGCGGTTTATGCAGAAGTATTTATCGAAGGGCACGATGAAGATCAATCACAGGTGTACGCTAACCTGCCCACAGGAAATTACAACCGTCTGATCTATTCGGGAAATTACACGGTTACTTATCGTTCCGGGGGCTATTTACCATTTGTGGTAAGCAATGTTGTGGTCGCAAATGACAGTACGACCATCGTCAATGTCCAGTTGGATTCGCTGGTCGGGCTGGACGAAGAAGAACAATCGACCGATGGGGTGCTTGTTTTTCCGAACCCTGCAAAAAACATGCTCAATATCCACCTTACCGGCTTGGCAGAAGAAATTACATTGATCAGTGCGGGCGGACGGACATTCCTGCACACTGTCCCCACGACGGAGAACATCCGGATTGACCTGAGTAAATTCCCCAAAGGGGTTTACGTCCTGAATGTCAGGCTTGAAGGACGCACCGTTAACCAAAAAATCATGATTCAATAATTTCCCCTTTCAATAAGAAGTCGGAAGACGACCGGGGTTTATACCCGTTTTTTCCTCGCTGCGGGCAATCGTGCTCATCAAGTTGGAAAAGGCACCCAGGTCAATACCAGGTAATTGAAAAAAGGGTCTGAAATTCAGACCCTTTTAAGGTAAGCTTTGCTGTAACTTGTTGCGTTTCAGCACATCACGTGAACCCGAAGGGACTCGAACCCCTAACCTCCTGATCCGTAGTCAGGTGCACTATCCAATTATGCTACGGGTCCATAATTTGGAGTGCAAAAGTACAAAGTTTTTCTATTATTTCAACTTTCAACTTTCAACTTTCAACTTTTAACTTTCAACTTTCAACTTTCCCCCCTCCCCTCACTCATACCGCAGTGCCCTGGCAGGTTCAATGCGCGAAATATACCAGGATGGGACAAGAAGCATCAGCAGGCAAATGACAAAAGTACCCAGGTTAAGCAGGAGGAAGTTTGTCAAGGACAATTCAACCGGTACAAAATCCATGTAGTAGTCTGCGGGTGACAACTTAATCAGATGGAAATTATTCTGGACAAAATAAAATCCCAGCCCGGCCACGTTTCCCCAAAGCATGCCTTTTGAAATGATAACGGCAGCCTTCAGCAAAAAAACTTTCCTGATGGAAGCGTTCGTCGCACCCAGTGCCTTGAGGATACCGACCATACTGGTGCGTTCCAGAATAATGATCAACAAGGTGGAAACCATTGTGATGCCGGCCACAAGAATCAGTAAAACAAGTACCACGGCCACATTCATGTCAAGCAGGTCCAGCCAGTTGAATATTTGCGGATATTCTTCTTTAACCGTGATCAGGTTCAGTTTGTAGGGGATTTCACGGTATAGCTGCTCAGCAACTTCGTCAAGCCTGTCGGGTTCCCGGATAAAAACCTCAATGCTTCCCACCTGATTTTCCTGCCAGTTGTTGAGCTTTTGCAGATGACGGATGTCGGCAATCAGGTAACGGCTGTCGAACTCTTCGAGGCTGGTCTTGAAAATGCCGCTGATTTTGAATTTCCTGCCCCGTGCCTGCGATCGGTCACCACTCACAAACCACACCCGCAGTTCATCGCCGGTGGTCACTTTCAGCTTTGCAGATAAGCTGGCTGAAATCAGCACCTCATTTGTTTTTTTGTCAGCACTTACGTCAGGGAAATGCCCATCAACAATACACCCATTCAAAAATTTCCGGTCAAAGTCGGTGCCAACACCTTTCACCACTACCCCCTGGATTTGCTCCCCTGTTTTAAGCACGCCTGCTTTTTTGGCAACAAACTGAACATGTTTGACTTCGGGATTCTTTGCCAGCTTTTCAACAAACTCCGGCTTGATGGTCAATGGTTGTTCTTCAAGCGAGGCATTATTGGTAAAGGGCACTATTTGCAGGTGTGCCGCAAAACCAATTATTTTATCGCTGATGGTTTTTTTGAAACCTATGACAATGGCCACCGAAATGATCATAAGTGCAAGTCCCAATGCAATACTTATGTAGGAAATACGGATGACCGGCTTGGAGAGCATATCCGTTTTTCCCCCCGAGATTTTTTTTGCTATGAAATATTCAAAACCCAAAGTTCCTGGCGATAAAAAGTATATTTTTGACAAAAGTAACAAAACCAAAGACCCATGTACCCATTCAGGCTGACAGCTGTTGTTGCATTCCTCTTTTTTTCTCTTGCCGGTTTCGGCCAACACGAAAAACTTCAGATTGTGCCATCCGACCAGATTGTAAGCGGTGCACAAAACACAGCAGCTTATCTGCCCCTTTTGCAGGACAACAAAGTCGCAGTTGTTGCTAACCACGCTTCGTTGATAGGCCAAACGCACCTTGTTGACAGCCTCAGAAGCCTTGGCGTAAACATTGTGAAGATATTCAGCCCGGAGCACGGGTTCCGTGGAATTGCCGATGCCGGTGAAAAGGTGGAGAGCAAGTTTGACGCTGCAACTTCATTGCCACTTATTTCCCTTTACGGCGATCACAAAAAACCCACAAAGGATGATTTGGCAGGGGCCGAACTCGTCGTGTTCGACCTCCAGGATGTCGGCGTCCGCTTTTTTACCTACATTTCCACTTTGACGTATGTGATGGAAGCCTGCGCCGAAAACAACATCCCGCTCATTGTTCTTGATCGTCCAAACCCCAATGGTTTTTATGTGGATGGCCCGGTACTTCAACCGGAGTTTACGTCATTCATCGGTTTACACCCGGTGCCGGTAGTGTACGGGATGACCATCGGTGAATATGCCCAAATGGTCAATGGCGAGGGCTGGCTGAAAGACAGCGTACGGTGTAATCTTACCATCATCCCTTTACAGGGATACCGGCACGATATGATCGTGGACCTTCCGGTGAAACCCTCCCCCAACCTCCCCAACTGGCAGTCGGTTTACCTTTACCCTTCACTGGCTTTTTTCGAGGGAACGGTAATGAGTGTGGGCAGGGGAAGCGATTTCCCTTTTCAGTTGTACGGCCATCCGGAATTTCCGATGGGCACTTACGAATTTGTTCCCGAAAGCAACGAAGGCAACAAACACCCCAAATATGAAGGGCAGCAGTGTTACGGCGCCAAATTGTTGCGCTATGCCGGAAGGTATCCTTACAACCCCCGACTGTTGGCATTAAATTATCTGCACGACACCTACCGGTTTATGAGGTCAAAGGGCGAGTTCTTTAATGATTATTTTGAGCTGCTTGCCGGAAATAACGAGTTGCGCAAACAAATCGAAGAAGGAGTATCACTTCCCGAAATACGGTCCGGCTGGCAGAAAGACCTTGATGTTTTTATGGCAATAAGGAGAAAGTACTTGCTGTACGAGTAAAACAATGGCACAAAAAAAGACCGCCCATCCGGACGGCCATTTCTAATTCCATGGAGCCAAAGTGCTAACTTTGTGAAAACTTTTTCAGGTCGGAAAGTATTTTTTTATTGACTTTTCTGGGGTTTTTCTTTTTGAAGGCTTCCAGTTCCTTCAGGGCTATCACGCCATATTCGTACAGCCCTGAAGGGTTTTTGTCATAATCGTAGCTGCCGATACAATAGTCTAATTTCGATTTCAGGTCAAGATATTTTTCCATCCCGGGTTTTGCAAACACTTGTGAAGCCATCTGGCAGGCATTTCTGAATTTCTCTGTATTTTTCATTTCCATTTTATTCTGTTTTAAAATTTGAAGGCGCAAATATAGAAGAGTTTAACAGCCCTGTTTCATTTTATCAAGAATTAAGCGTTAAATATCCAATTGACAAAGCCTACAATCTTTTCCATACGCTGATAGACGATGATTCAAACGATTGCAGACTTGACCAGGTAAAGCCGAATGTGTTACTTCCAAAATGACGGCCTGTTTTCAACAAGCAGGGGTTGCCGATATTTTTCTATATTCGTCCCATCAAAAAACCGAAACCATGTGTCTTTCTTTACCAGGTAAAATACTCAGCATCGACGACAGTTCTGAGCTGCGGATGGCTGAAGTTGATTTTGGCGGCGTCAAACGCGAAGTGTGTGTGGAATGGGTACCCGAAGCGGTGATTGGTGATTATGTGCTCGCCCACGTGGGTACTGCACTGACAGTGCTTGACGAGGAGAGTGCCCGGGAAAGTATCGCCGCCCTCACGGAATTAAGTAAAATACTGGAAGAAGAAGAGCGCAAACGCCCCTTAAACCTTCCTGAATGAACAAGCTCCGGAGTGTCGCCATAATTACGCAGGACGAGCAAATGCTCCGCTTAATCGATCGCATCAACAAGATTGCCGACTCGGACAGCAGTGTGCTGCTGATAGGAGAAACAGGTGTGGGCAAAGAAGTGTTTGCCGATTACATCCATCACCTGAGCAACCGTGGCCCTAACCCTTTTGTGAAAATCGGACTTGCCGCCCTCCCGCCCGAACTGCTCGAAAGTGAGCTTTTCGGTTTTGAAAAGGGATCGTTCACCAATGCCGACCACCAGAAAAAAGGCATGTTCGAGCTGGCACATACGGGCAGCATCTTACTTGATGACATTGATGACACACCCTTGAAAACACAGGTCAAGCTGTTGCGTGTTCTTGAAACCAATGAGGTAAGGCATATCGGAGGAACCCAAGCCATTCCCGTTGATGTCAGGTTGATTTGCGCATCGAAAGTGGAAATCAAAGACATGGTCGAGCACAAGCTCTTCAGACAGGACCTGTATTACCGGATTAATATTGTACAAATCAGGATACCGCCATTGCGGGAGCGGAAAGAGGACATCCCCTTGCTGATAGGGCATTTTCTGAAAAGGTTTGGGAAAGAAAAAAAACTGGGCATCTCAAAAACGGCTTTGGACCACCTGATGGGATATCACTGGCCGGGTAATGTGCGCGAACTGCGGAATGTAATTCAGCGTGCTTCTTTGTTTGCCGAAAACGACATTAAAGTAAGCGACCTCCCCGACGATTACCTGCAGATCGATCCCATCGAAAGGCTGATGAAAGCTTGCCATTCCTGCTTCACCAATAGTGGCATGCCTTTCCACAGCGTTATGCAATGCCTCGAAACAAGGCTGCTGAAAGAAGCTCTTGAACACAGCAAAGGAAACCAGAGCGAAGCTGCCAGGCGACTGGGGATGAAGCTTTCCACCTTCAGGGACAAGATTAAAAAGGCGGACGATTGCCAACCGGAAACACCAATGACATGATAAGTCGGCCTCTTAACTTTTACCCCCAACTTTTCAACTTTTCAACTTTTCAACTTTGAACTTTCAACTTTGAACTTTCAACTTTGAACTTTCAACTTTGAACTTTCAACTTTGAACTTTCAACTTTGAACTTTCAACTTCTCATCCCCATAAACATCCCGCCAAAATAAGGCACCAGCCATATCAGCCAGACGACCAGACTGTAACGATGGAATTTTTTTCTTGCCTCCCGGCTTCCTTTTTTGGCTACACGGGTTGCCCAGATAGCGTGTACAAGCATCAGCCAAATGGCGATCTGGCCGGTCAGTGTGTGCAGTTCCAGCAAATCGAAACTCCCTTTCGACAATTGATACATGGCAAAGGTTCCGGAGAAATCAAAAACAAGACCGGCCCAGAATGCAGCGACATGCCACATTTTAAGATAACGGGCATTCCGTTCAGCCCACACTCCCAGCGAATAAAAAAACAGTGCCAGTGTTATCAGAACAACCGACAGCAACAAGATTTCAGACATCTTTCTCTTTTTTGATGTTTTTAGAAGCCAATCAGGACAAGCCCCTAAAAGAACCCGTGTGGCCAAAAATACGAAGTAATTCGCTGCAACATCTTTCAGGTCAAATTTTTAAATCTCATGCAGAAAAGTAACGGATCGTCAAGTTATAATTCCTGTGAATTTCCGCAATTCGTTCACGGATATCCGCAAGTTGGGAAGTGCGGCTATTTAGAGACAATTTGAATTGCGACAAGGCGGTAATTTTTATCTGCTGTTTCTCATCCCGTTATAGAGTTTTGACTTCCTGCTTCACGGTAATTATTAATTCTTGGAATAGTCATTGCCTATAGGGAGCAACTATAAAATTTCCAAAATGGAAAAAGCAACAATCCAATTTAAAGGTCAGGTTGCCGAACTCATGGAGCACAAAGGCAAGAGGCATGCTAAAATTATCTGTGATACGGACAATTTACTCATCTCTATTGAGGATGTCAATCACCTTGAATTGGGTGGTGATATTACCATCGAAGGCGAGATCAGGATAAAGTCAATACAATTCGAACAAATGGAAACATAAAAAATGGCAGGATGGGGACCTTTATCATCCGGGAACTCAACAATACAACAACCAAACAGTCTAACCATAAACACAACGAAATAAACAGTTTAACATAAAACCCATCATTATGAGTAAAAACCAAAAAACCTATTATGATCTGGCCATTGAGAAAGGCTATTCGCGCCGCGATTTCATGAAGTTCAGTGCGATGATGGCAGCCCTGCTCGGTCTCGAATCCAGCAGCATCGGCCAGGTGGCCAAAGCATTGGAAACCAAAACCCGCATCCCGGTTATCTGGCTGCACGGCCAGGAATGTACCTGTTGCAGTGAGTCATTCATCCGTTCGTCGCATCCATTGGTTGCCGATATTTTACTGGACAAAATTTCCCTTGATTACACCGAAACCTTAATGGCTGCCGCAGGGCACCAGGCAGAGAAGTCACTACAAGATACGATTAGAGATTATAAAGGAAAATATATTCTTGCTGTTGAAGGTTCCATCCCGCTAAACAACAACGGGGTTTACTGCTGTATTGGCGGCAAGACCTTCGAACAGATTGTAGAAGAGGCCGCCAAAGATGCGTACGCAGTCCTCGCCTGGGGGAACTGTGCGTCAGCCGGCTGTGTTCAGGCTGCCAAGCCGAATCCCACCGGTGCGGTACCGATACATAAAATGATATCGGGAAAACCACTGATCAATGTCCAGGGCTGCCCGCCAATTGCCGAAGTAATGGCCGGCGTGCTGGTACATATTTTAACATTCGGGCAGATTCCCGAACTTGACAGGTTAAAGAGGCCGAAGGCGTTTTACTCACGGCGCGTTCACGACACCTGCTACCGCCGGCCAAACTTTGATGCCGGATTGTTTGTCCAGTCGTTTGACGATGAAAATGCCAAACGCGGCTTCTGTCTTTACAAAATGGGCTGTAAAGGCCCCGTTACATACAACGCATGTGGCGTAATGGAATGGAACAACGGAACCAGCTTCCCCATTAAATCAGGTCATCCCTGTATTGGTTGTTCCGAAGAAGGGTTTTGGGACAATGGCCCCTTCTACACCCACCTGACTAATTTCCCGGGATTTGGTATTGAATCAACTGCCGACAAAGTCGGATTAGGACTTGGCATCGCAACCGGGGTTGGTATTGCCGCACATGCCATTTCGACCAATATCCGAAAAAGGAGTTTGATTAACAAAGTAAATGGCAAACCGGAACTAGAAAAAAACGAATCTTAAAAGGAAAATAAGTTATGGAAAAAAGAATAGTAGTCGATCCCATCACAAGAATTGAAGGACACTTACGTGTTGAGATAGAAGTAAAAGATAATGTTATCGTTGATGCCTACAGTTCGGGGACTATGGTTCGCGGCCTTGAAATTATCCTGAAAGGGCGTGACCCGCGCGATGCCTGGGCATTTACCGAAAGGGTCTGTGGCGTTTGTACCACTGTCCATGCCCTGGCTTCCTGCCGTACTGTTGAAAACGCCCTGGGGATTGTCATTCCCCCGAATGCCGAACTGGTCAGGAACCTCATGTTCTGCACGCAAATGATCCAGGACCATGTGGTTCATTTCTACCATTTGCACGCCCTCGACTGGGTTGACGTGGTATCGTCCCTGCGTGCCGACCCGAAAGCAACTTCTGCGCTGGCACAAAGTATTTCCAGCTGGCCGAAAAGCTCGGTCGGGTATTTCAGGGATGTCCAGAAACGCATCAAAGCCTTTGTTGAAACTGGTCAGCTCGGAATCTTCGCCAACGGTTACTGGGGAAACCCCTCTTATAAATTGCCCCCCGAAGCCAACCTGATGGCCGTTGCCCACTACCTTGAGGCCCTCGAATGGCAAAAGGAAATTGTGAAAGTCCATGCCATCTTTGGCGGCAAAAACCCGCACCCCAACTATTTGGTGGGCGGTGTGCCGGCCGCCATCAACCTGAATGAATCCAATGCGTTGAATGCCGAGCGTTTCGCTTATGTCAAGAAGCTCCTGGATGATGCCAAAACCTTCGTCGAACAGGTGTACATTCCCGACCTGATGGCCATTGCGTCCTTTTACAAAGACTGGGGTGCCATTGGCGGCGGACTGGAGAATTACCTTGTTTACGGTGATTTACCCACCAACGGGTACAACGACCCGAGCAGTTTTAAATTCCCTCGTGGTGCCATTCTCGGACGCGATTTAAGCAAAGTGCATGAAGTGGACACAGCTGACCCTGACCAGGTGAAGGAGTTCATCTCCAAATCGTGGTACGAATATGACAGCGGAAAAAACAGCGGGAAACATCCCTGGGAAGGACAAACAAACCTCAATTACACCGGACCGAAACCACCTTACGATCAACTGAATGTTGAAGAAGCTTATTCGTGGCTGAAAACACCAAGGTGGAAAGGTCATGCCATGGAAGTTGGCCCGCTGGCCAGGATGCTTGTCGGCTATGCCTCCGGGCGTGAAGATTTCCAGGAAGTGGTAAACGCTGCCCTGACCAACCTCAATGTACCGGTCAGTGCCTTGTTCTCAACACTTGGACGTACAGCAGCACGCGGACTCGAAACACAGCTTGTTGTCGGCTGGTCGCAGGAATTTTTCGACCAGTTGATCACGAACATCAAAAACGGCGACACACGTTTGAGCACAGATTATATGTGGGAACCATCAGACTGGCCACTAATGGCCAAAGGTGTCGGGATGACTGAAGCACCAAGAGGGGCTTTGGCACACTGGATTGTTATCAAAGACAAGAAAATTGACAACTACCAGCTTGTGGTCCCCAGTACATGGAATGCTTCGCCACGGGATACGAAAGGCCAGATGTCAGCCTACGAAGCCTCGCTGATCGGTACACCTGTTGCCGATCCGGAGCAACCACTCGAACTGCTCCGTACGATTCACTCTTTCGACCCATGCATTGCCTGTGCAGTACATGTGTATGATGAAAAAGGAAGCTATGTCCATCAAATTCAAACATTTTAATTATGCATGTAAAGAATCACATAACCAAAACCTTAATGCACCCGGTTTATGTCTGGGAACTGCCTGTACGTTTCTTCCACTGGATTAATGCATTAAGCATTGTCGCCCTTGCAGTAACCGGTTTCATTATCGGTGACCCGCCCGCTATTCAGAGTGCCACCGAGGCTTCTTTTAGTTATTGGTTTGGCACAGTCAGAATAATCCATTTCATTGCCGCTTATGTATTCTTTTTCAACTTTGTCTTCAGGATTTATTGGGGCTTTGTGGGAAACCGCTTCGCCAACTGGAAGAATTTTATTCCATATACAAAAAGGAGTTGGATAGACATGTGGGAAATCATCCGTGTAGATATTCTCCAGATCAAAAGCGCCGACAACCCTAACCTCGGGCACAATGCCCTGGCAAGTTTTACCTATTTCATTACTTTTCTTGCTTTTCTGCTTCAGGTGCTTACCGGCTTTGGCATTTATGCCACAACCAGCAGTGCCTGGCTGCCCGCGCTGTTTGCTTGGGTACCTGCAATGCTTGGCGGAGACATGGTAACGCGAGACATCCATCACCTCATGATGTGGGTGTTCGCCCTGTTTGCCATGGTTCATGTTTACCTTGTTTTTTACCACGATTACATTGACTGGAACGGAACGACTTCGTCGATTATCGGTGGGTGGAAATTTCAGGAAGAAGGTAAAGAAGAACGCGAGAAAGAACTGGATAAATAAGGTATAAACTTGTCCTGGCTTCCAGGCTTTGGAAAGAACCTAATGTTCACGGGTTAAAAACCCCCTTTGAATAACAAGGGGGTTTTTATATTTCGGATTGCCACCCGATTTACCGAATGCTTTGTATCTTGCAGCAAAAATATGGAGGAAGTACAAATTGAAAATACACGATAAAACATTAATCCTTGGCCTGGGCAATGTATTGCTTCAGGACGAAGGCATTGGTGTTCACACATTGAAAGCATTGGAAAAGATGGAATGGCCAGAGAATGTTGACCTCCTTGATGGCGGGACGGGCGGCTTTGTATTGCTTTCCCTTTTTCAGGATTACAAAAAGATGATAATCATTGATGCGGCACTCAGTAACGAGCCCGAAGGAACCATCAATATAATTCAACCAAAATATGCCAAAGATTTTCCGAAATCGCTTTCTACCCATGAACTGGGATTGAAAGACATGATTGAATCGGCCATTCTGCTTGGCAAGGTTCCCGTGATTTTTCTGATTACTGTTTCGATAAAACCGGTGCAAAAGATGAGCGTGGAACTAACCGACACGATGGCAAAGAAAATTCCGGAAACAGTTGAAAAGGTCAAATGGGTCCTGGACACTTTAGTCAAAAGCGCTTCCTGACTTTCCTGATTTTATACCAATTGTATATCAAAATGGCCAAAGGCTCATTTTGATTTGTAAGCGGTATTAAACATCAACAACCAGCGACTTTACTTTGAGTTCCTTTCCACTGAGAATCTCATGAAACAAACCGGTACAATCCGGACAGGAATCGAAAATATTCTCAATTTCAAACTCTGCCAGGCAGTCGTTGCACTTCGCCAGGGCCTTGATTTTATTGATTTTTATTTCTGCCTTTTCGAGGAGTGTATTTCTGGTGGCCATTTCCATTGCCGTTTCGAGCGCTTCAAATTCTATCCCCGACAGGGCACCCACATCCAGCACCAATTCATTCACCGCATTAGCATTTGCCTTCTTTGCCTCATCTTCTGCGATTTCGATAATGCTCAGGGCAATGGAAAACTCGTGCATGGTTTTGTTTATTTGTCTATTCCGTCAGTGTAGTTTTTTGCTGTCATTTCGTTGTACCCTCTTTGGGAGTGCATCATTGGTGCATTGAAGCTAAATGGTGGCCAAACCCAAAACCCCAACGCTTAGCAACTACTTTCAACTTTTGACTTTTAACTTTTGACTTTTGACTCCCTCCTACTTCCTTCCCGGATAAACCTTCAGTGCTTCATCCAGCACTTTAACCGAAGCCTTCAGGTCTTCAACTTTCAACACATAACTGATGCGCACCTCATTTTTTCCTTTACCGGGGGTTGAGTAAAAGCCCGAAGCAGGGGCCAGCATTACCGTCTGGTTTTCAAAACTGAAATCTTCGAGCAGCCACTGGCAAAATTTGTCAGAGTCGTCGATTGGCAAGCGGGCCACCACATAAAAAGCGCCGGAAGGATTGGGGCAAAAAGCATTGTCAATGCTATTTATACCTTCAACCACGGCATTCCTGCGTACCAGGTATTCGTCTTTTACTTTTTTAAAATAGGCCTCAGGTGTGTCCACAGCAGCTTCGGCAGCAACCTGGCCAAATGTGGGCGGGCTTAAGCGGGCCTGCGCAAATTTGAGCGCAGTTGCCATCACTTCTTTGTTCTTCGAGATCATCCAGCCGATGCGTACACCGCAGGCACTGTATCGTTTTGAGACCGAATCAATGAGAATCACATTTTCCTCTATTCCATCCAGGTTCATGGCCGAATAATGTTGTTTACCATCATAAGTAAATTCGCGGTAAACCTCATCAGAAATTAAAAAGAGGTTGTGCTTTTTCACAATATCACGCAGGATTTCCAACTCTTCTTTTGAATAAAGATACCCGGTAGGGTTGTTGGGGTTGCAAACCAGGATAGCCTTGGTTTTGAAAGTAATGTTTTTTTCAAAATCGGCAATCGGGGGCAATGCAAAACCGGTATCAATGGATGAAAATATCGGCTTGACTTGGATACCGGCATTGGTGGCAAAACCGTTGTAATTTGCATAGAAAGGTTCAGGGATAATCACTTCATCGCCCGGATCCATGATGGACTGGAAGGCAAACAGCAAGGCCTCGGAAGCACCCGTCCCGACGATAATTTCTTCGGGGGACACTTCAATATTTACCGTTTTATAATATTCAACCAATTTTTCCCGCAGGGAAGGCATTCCGGCCGAATGGCTGTATTCAATTACGTTGTGCGGATAATTCCTGACCGCATTCAGTGCAACATCAGGTGTTTCTATGTCGGGTTGCCCGATGTTAAGCGGAAATATTTTTATTCCTTTCGCACGTGCAGCTTCTGCAAACGGGACTAATTTACGGATGGGGGATTCGGGCATAGCCCTCCCCTTTTTCGATATCTGAAGCATTAATATCCGGTTTTGGGTAATCGGTTTAAAACAGGGAGCAAACCCACACTTCAGGTAAAACTGCGCTGCTTTTCCCCGGAATTACTTGTTAATTGGTGCTGCCCCTGTGCCCGTTTCCTTTTCGGGAAGGGCTTCTGCCGGTTTGGCAACTACTTTTCCCTTAATCCGCAACACGATTGATTTTTTGTTCTTGGCGTTGGAATAGACGGTAACGGTTTTGTTAAAAGGCCCCACTTTTTTCGTGTTGTAAGTTACCTTTATCTGACTGTCGTCGCCTGGCAAAATGGGCTCTTTAGGCCATGAAGGGACGGTACACCCGCAGGAAGAGCGCGGTTTTGAAAGAATGAGTGGTTCATTTCCGGTATTTGTGAAAACAAAACTAAAACTCCCGTCAGATCCCTGGTAGATTTCACCATAGTCATGCGTTGTAGTTTTAAACGAAATTGCGGGGCCATTCATTTTCTGGTCCATTCCTTCCTTCTTGGAAGCGTCCTGTGCTGAAACAACCGAAACCATCAGCATCATTGTCAAAACAATCAATACTCTTTTCATTGTTATTATTTTTAAAATTTAACGGACAAATGTAGCAATATTCCAACAGCTAAATCAATATTTAACAGATTATTATTTATTTGTTCTCCGGCGGTCGGTGAAAAGAAAGCAACTGATTTCCTTCGCCGGCAGCAAAGATGGTGGCAGGTCTCATTAACAGACTCTCCAACGGTCAACCAAAGCAAAGTGCTCACAATTTCTCCCCGCATTTTTTGCAGTAGAGCGCGTCGTCGTCGTGTTCAGAAAAATTGCAGTTCTCACAAGCCTGGGTATTTGTCCTTTTCCTCGATTTTAAAACCATCTCGGTCGTGATAATGCCGGTTGGTACGGCTATAATTGCATAGCCTACAATCATCAGTAAAGAAGCCAGTGTCTGGCCGGCTACTGTTTGGGGGGCAATATCGCCGTAGCCGACAGTTGTAATTGTTACGATTGCCCAGTATATTGAAACGGGAATATTGGTAAAACCGTTTTCCGGGCCTTCGATTAAATACATCACCGAGCCAATAATGACCACAATGGTGATGATCACTTCGAGAAAAACAATTATTTTGGCGCGACTGCTTGCAAAGGCTGTCTTTAAAGTATTGGCCGCACCCACAAACCGCATCAATTTCAACACCCTGAACACACGAAGTAAACGCAATATCCTCACTACCATTAAATAATGGGAACCCACAAGGAACAAACTCAAATAGGTCGGCACAATAGCGAGGAAATCAATTATTCCGTAAAAGCTGAACAGGTACCTGCCCGGGTTCTTCACCGTGTAAATACGCAGGAAATATTCGAGGGTAAATAAAATGGTGAGCCCCCATTCAACGGCATTGAACAAATGGCCATATTCTTCATGCAGACTTGAAATGCTGTCGAGCAATACGATGATCACACTAAGGATAATCGCAAAAAACAACAATATGTCAAACGCCTTTCCTGCCGGCGTATCTGCCTCAAAAATAATATCGTGTATTCTTTTTCTCACTGTCTGCCCGGGTTCTTTTATTGTCAAATTGGCAATTTGCTAAAATAGAAAACTAAGCCAATCCTGCTAAGTTGGCAGTAATTATTTATTTTTGCCAGTTTACTAATCAATTTAAATAATCATGAAAAAACAATTTCCTGCATTTATTGCAGTACTTGCAATCGGATTTTTCTTCCTGAATTTTACGGCGCAGAACGAGAGCATTACTTTGGCTGCTGACGGTTCAAAGTTTGAAATACCGGACAACGTTAAGCAAATAATTGACAACTCCTGCTTTGGCTGTCACAATATCGAATCGAAAAATGACAAGGCCAAAAAGAAATTACTGTTCGACGAACTGGGTGAGTTGAAGACCCATAAGCTTGTCGGGAAACTGGCTGATATTTCGGATGTTGTTGGCGAAGGAGAGATGCCACCGAAAAAAGCCATCGAAAGATTTCCTTCCATAAAGCTATCGGATGAAGACAGGAACATATTGAAAGAGTGGGCTGCAAAGACTGCTGAAGAACTCACATCGAAATAATTTTGTCCACTCCAAAAAATACAAGCTCATGAAAAAGAAAACAATCTGGATTGGGTTGCTGGCGATAATACTTATCATCCAGCTCATTCCTTCCGGAAAGCCGGAAGTTGAAAGGAACAACCCCGACGACCTCCTGCAAAACAACCCCGTTCCTGAAAAAGTGGGGAAACTGCTCAGAGCGGCCTGCTACGACTGTCATTCGAATGAAAGCAACTATCCCTGGTACGCTTATGTGGCACCGGTTTCTTTTTTGGTTTATTACGATATCCGTCATGGCCGCGACGAATTGAATTTCTCTGACTGGAATACACTTGGGAAAATTGAGCAGGCCAAATTGCTTGACGAGATAGGTGAAGCCGTGGAAGAGGAAGAAATGCCCCTGCCCATCTACCCGCCACTGCATCCCGAAGCAAGGTTAAGTGATGCTGACAGGCAACTGATCACCGACTGGGCGGATAGTTTTGCCGAAAGTTTGTTTGAGTAATAAATCTAGCAATAATTATCTTTTGCGTTTTTATTCCTTATTCGACCAATTCGCTTTTGCTCAAGCAGTTCAATTATTTACGCCATGCTCTACAAGATAATTTTGAAATAAAAAACTACTTAATAATCAACTAATCACCAATTAACAAATTATTAAAAAAAGAAAAATCTTATTTTAATCATTCTGATTTTGCTGTGAAGCAATAATCGGGAAAGCACAAGAAACCGAAACCATTAGTGTGCCGGAAGCACAATCTCTCATTAATCCAGCAAAAAAGAAAGTTTTTTCTCAGAAACGTAAGGAAACCTCAGGCAGTCCTTACATTGTATTAGACTTTGAAGGTCTTGGGAACAATGACCCAATTAATGACTTCTATAACGGAGGCTTAAGTGGGCAGGGGAACGCCGGGGTAAATTATGGTATTGAGTTTGGGACTGCACTGGGTAAAATTGATGCGGATGCAGGAGGTAATGGCAATTTTGCAAATGAGCCATCACCATCAACTATTATGTTTTTCCTAAGTTCGAACCAGGTTTACCTTAATGTTGCTGCTGGTTTTACTAACGCTTTTTCGTGCTTTTACACAGCAGGGTACGATGCATCTATTGAAGTTTATGATGGACTTAATGGTACGGGCAATCTGCTTGGATCGGCAATACTGCCGGCTAATGGAAACAACAATTGCACCGGCGACCCAAATGGTTGGTATTGTAATTGGGATCCTGTAGGCATTACTTTTTCCGGAACCGCAAAGTCTGTAGTTTTTGGTGGAAATACTGATTATGTTGGTTTTGATGATGTAACTTTTGGAACACCAAACCCGGGGCCGCCACCAATCCCCCTCTCTAAATGGTCGCTTCTTTTCGGAGTTCTCTTAATTGCTGTGTTTATTGGTATTCGTTTCATTAAAAGAATAGCTTAAGGAAAAAGCTATCTCGTCCGTTCAGGAGAAGCAGGATGGATAGTTGTCAGACGACTATTACGCCAAAAAGCGCTTTTCCCAATGGGAAAAGCGCTTTTTATTGCGCGGGGTTCGGCTAATTTATTTCAATTACATTCTTCATCCCCATCGTAATGGCATCTTCATTTAAAGGAATCAGTTTATGATACCTCTCGTGCAGCGACTTTTTTAAGCCCCGGATAACGTTGTCCATTTTCACAATGGGTTTAACCTTGAGGTAGCCACCAAGTACAACCATGTTAAATATCTTGGTGTTTCCCATCTCCGTAGCAATCCTGGCGCCTTCAATCTTATAGATTTTGATATCCTTTCTTGTCGGGTGGTGGGTAATTCCGTTGGGGTCGTAAATTAAAACACCGCCAGGTTTCACTGTTTCCTCAAATTTGTCCATCGACTGCTGATTGAGGATAATGGCCGTGTCGTAAGCCGTAAGTGTGGGCGAGCTGATTCTTTCGTCGCTGAGAATAACAGTTACATTGGCAGTGCCCCCTCTCATCTCAGGGCCGTAAGCCGGAAACCAGCTCACTTCCTGATCCTGCATTATTCCCGAGTAGGCCAGAATTTTCCCCATGGACAAAACACCTTGTCCGCCAAAACCTGCGATGATTATTTCTTCTGTCATTTTTTTAACTTTAATCGGTTACTATTTTTTCGGCACTATTTCACCGTTTACCTTCAGGTCGCCCAATTCGTAAAACGGGAACATATTTTCTTCCATCCAGACATTTGAATCCGTAGGTGTCATTTTCCAGCCCGAATTACAATTAGAGACAATCTCAACAAAAGAAACACCCGGTATTCCGTCCAACTGATTTTGGAAGGCCTTCCGTATGGCACGTTTGGATTTGCGGACGGCTGACGGTGTGTGCACTGCCTGGCGTGTAACGTAGTAAGTACCTGGCAACTGCGCAACGAGTTCAGTCATTTTCAAGGGATTTCCCATCGTCAGCACTTCTCTTCCGAAAGGCGAAGTTGATGTTTTCATATTGGGCAAGGTAGTTGGGGCCATCTGGCCTCCGGTCATTCCATAAATACCGTTGTTGATGAAAATCATCACAATCTGTTCTCCCCTGTTGCACACATGGATGGTTTCGGAAGTGCCGATAGCAGCGAGGTCACCATCGCCCTGATATGAGAAGACAGTTTTTCCGGGCCACAAACGTTTGATGGCAGTGGCTACAGCCGGTGCACGTCCATGGGCAGCCTCCTGCATGTCAACGTTCAAAAATTCGTAGGCCAACACCGAACAGCCCACCGGGGCAATGCCGATGGTTTCATTTTCCCGCCCCAGTTCTTCAATCACTTCCATAATCAGGCGGTGCGCAGTGCCATGTCCACAACCCGGGCAATAGCTCAGGGTATTGTCGGTCATCAGCTTTGTTTTGACGTAAACCTGGTTTTCCGGTTTAATAATATCTTGTAGTGTTAACTCAGGCATAATTTAACCTCCTATTAATTGATTTTTTAAAGCTTCCAAGACTTCTTCGGGCGAATGGATAACGCCACCGTAACGGCCAAAGTGCTCAACCTTTGTTCTTTCACGAACGGTCAGGCGCACATCCTCAACCATTTGCCCGGCACTCATTTCAACTGCCAAAAAGCCCTTCACACCTTTTTTCACTAAATCATCTATCGGTTGCTTAGGGAAAGGCCACAGGCTGATTGGCCGCAGCAAACCCACTTTGATTCCTTCTTCCCCGGCCAGCTGGATTGACTTCTGGGCAATCCGTGCACTGGAACCATAGGCGATGATAATGTAATCGGCAGTTTCACAATCTATCATCTCAAAACGTACTTCTTCAGCTTCCAGTTTTCGGTATTTCTCCTGAAGGAGCATGTTATGTTTTTCCAGTTTGTACGGGTCAAGGTGCAGTGAAGTCAAAATGCGGCGCTCCTGCCCTTTCGGTTTACCGTTTGTTGCCCAGGGATAGCGCTCAATTACTTCCTCATCGGTCAGGCGTGGAACGGGATCAAACAGCTCCACCTTTTCCATCATTTGCCCGATGAGGCCGTCTGCCACGATGAGTACCGGCGTACGGTATTTAAAAGCAAGATCGAAAGACAGCGGGACAAAATCGGACATTTCCTGTACGGAAGCCGGCGCCAAAACGGGAAGACGATAGTCGCCATGACCACCACCTTTTACCGACTGAAAATAGTCGGATTGTGCCGGTTGGATATCACCCAGTCCGGGGCCACCACGGACAACGTTCGCAACAACGCATGGGATTTCGGCTCCGGCCATATAGGAAAGCCCTTCCTGCATCAAACTGATACCGGGGCTTGAAGAAGAAGTCATTACTTTCTTTCCGGTGCCACCACCGCCATAAAGCATGTTGATGGATGCCACTTCGCTTTCAGCCTGCAGCACGATCATTCCTGTTCTGTCAAAAGGTTTTTCTGCCATCAGGTATTCTATTACCTCGCTCTGGGGAGTAATCGGGTAGCCAAAATAGCCGTCAACGCCGGCCCTTATTGCCGCTTCTGCGAGGGCTTCATTACCCTTCATTAATCTTAGTTCGCCCATAATTTCTTTACTTATTTTCTGTTACTTTCAGCCGGTAAACGGTGATTACACCGTCGGGGCACACAATAGCACAATTGGTGCAACCGGTACACGCACCGGGATTTACCATATACGCAAAGTGGTATCCTTTGCCGTTTACTTCTTTAGCCAATTCAATGACGTCGGTGGGGCATGCCGGAACACATACTTCACAGCCTTTACAGCCCTCCACATCAACAACAATGGCGCCTCTCATTTTTGCCATAACATTCAGAGATATCTTTAAAAATTCGCGAGCGAAATTACGGTTTTAAGAAAAGCCAGCCCTTGTTTATGGTAGTATTTTTACCAAAAATCAGTAATTTATAAAGGATTTAATTTAGAAAGTTCAGGCATTCATTTGGCAGATGCTGTAAAAGGAAATATTTCAGATGAGTCGAATCCAGGGAATTACCTAAGCAAACTTACCGTACCGTAAGATTCAATTTGTTTGCCGTCGTAGGAAACAACAACGAGACGCCAGGAATAAACGCCCCGCGGGAGCACATCGCCATTGTTGTACAGCTTGCCATTCCAGCGTTCGTCAAAATTATCGGTAGAAAAGATAAGGTTGCCCCATCTGCTGAAAACATCGAGGTGGTAACTTAAAATCTCAGGCCCCTGCCAAAACAGGTCAAAATAATCGTTAAGCCCATCCCCATTTGGGGTAAATGCATTTGGCGCCAAAATGTTAAAACGGTTGTCAACAAAAACACTGGATGTTTTCATACAATTATTTCCATCGGTAACAACCACAATATATTCACCAACCTGATCGATTTCTGTATAGTAGTCAGCCGAACCGGTCTCCCACAAATAGTTATAGGGGCCAACTCCACCTTCCACCTCAAGCTCAATGACGTTTTGCGTGTAATCAACATTAAAATCCAGCGAGATGGAATCGGGGGCTTCGAGCGTGGAAGTACCAAATGCCGTACATCCTTCACGGTCGGTTATGGCATAGCGGTAGGTACCACTTCCAATGCTGTCAAGTCGCGGGGTGCTTGCAATTAAATTATCATTCTGATACCACAAAACTTCGTAGGGCCCGCTGCCCGTTCCTTCATAGATTTCAATATCCAGCGATCCGTCAACAGTATTAAAGCAACTTGGGTCGGTTTGATTTATTCCTGTTGAATAGAAGCATCCCCACAAGAAAGTGTCTTTCTTTACACAATCGACATCACCTTCGCTGTAGAACACTGTCAGGGTGTAATATCCCGTATTGTGCGGAGGCAGGACAAGGCAATAGTCAGTTCCCACGGTATCACCTTCAGGAAACTTTTGCCACAGATAAGTAGTGCCCGGACCTGTGTTGAAATTTGATGCGCACACAATCAACGTATCGCCAACATTGGTTGTGATACTGTCAATTTTGAACCTTGACGGATTGTCGTGAAAAACCCAGCCATCGTTGGAAGCATTCAGGTCGGTACTGAAATTGCCTGCATCGAAAACCGCACCTCCCAAAGCTTTAATATTGCTCATCTCGATAAAATCGCCATACACTTCACCGGAGCTCTTAAAGATTTCGGCCTGCTGGTCGTTGAACGATTGCAGCCAGATTGACTCACAATTGCTGCCCCGGATGTTAAATTCTTCTTTGATTATTTGCTGTTGACCACCTTCCAGTTCATAAATGTGCCCCGATGCAAAACTCAGGTCCTTAAATGTATTGCTTCCTGAGATATGGCCATCATCAGCAAAAGAGGTACTGCCATACACACCATTACCATTGATAATACCTGCACTGCTAAACATCAGCTCGCCAATTGTGTCATTTCCATTGACCATGCCGTCATCGCCAAAACTCACCAGGCCGATATTGTAAATATTCATGGCTGATGTATCGCCTGTATTTACCGAGCCTCTTCCCGAAAACTCTACTCTCTCTGCGAACACATGGCTTTTCTCACCGGTAAGTTCGCCATTGTTAAACGAGATGTTTCTAAAGATGACCGTATCAGATGTATTTATCATAAGGCTTTGGTTTCTGTTCGCTGAAGTAAACGATATATCGTAGTAGCGGATGGTCCCTGCATTTCTTTGAAACAAATGACCTCTTTCGATTTGAATACGGGCAGTATTTTCGTACATGCTCAGGTTTCTGCCATCAAGATACCAGTAGTTATTAATGAATAGCTGTGAAGAGCCCAGAGACAAGCCCCGGAATGTGCCGTAGGCTGAATAAAAACGCGAACACTTTACCGTTTGGTCGTTAAAGAAAAGTGAGCCGTTCATCAGGAAAACCGAGTTTCTCAGCGTGTCATTGTTACCTAGGTCAAGCTCATCAAGCAAAGTCCATTCACCGCCGGCACCATTAAAATAAAAATCGTTTTCAATATTATGAAATTTAACACCATTTGTTTTGATGGTGTTTCCCGGTTCAGATGATTCAAACCAAATGGGGCCTTTGAAGTGAAATTTGACCTTATCTGTTAATATAAGCGAACCAAAAACCCTTAAATCCCTTGGTTCAGATGTGCTAAACACTGGCTCGTCAATTTCTTTTGACCATATCAGGTTATTGACAAAAGCATTATTTAAGTTGACCGTAACCTGATTGCCTGCCCCGGCGAAGGAATGTTTGTCAAAAGTAACATTATCAATGGGTGTCGGCACACATTCCCCTCCCAGTCCGTTGCTGCTCGACGACCAATGCTGGGTCTCGTTCCAGTCACCGGAACCACCAACCCAATAGAGGTCTCTCTGCGCAGGCCCTGATATTTCGTCCCAGCCCTGGTTATTTCCCAGGTCAACCGCATTTCTTGCTATATACACAGCTGGTGGTAGCACCCGGATATCCTTTAATGAGACATAGTTTAAGAACAAGGTGTCGGTCATCATCTTCAGCCTGGCTGCTCCACCACTGCTGGAGCAACGCAATATTGAAGTACCTTCACAGCTTACAGGTGCAATAATCTCATTGTTTATCGTTTGTGTCCTCCCGTTGGGAAGTCCGTAAACACAGGCTTCCGATATCATAATTGTATCAAACATATTGTTGCCCAATATATTAGCATTACTAGCGAATGAAACCCGCTGAAATATGGAGTAGGTTGAATCGTTCCTTAAGGTTGCCAAACCGGAAGAGCTGGTAAATGACACCTGATGAAAACGCAAAGTATCGCCACCGCATGTCTTGAGAAGCGCATCCTCCCCAGTCATTTCAATGCGCAATTTGCTTTGATTGAATTGCAGGTTTACAGTATTCAGACTCAATCCGGGCTCCCTGATTGAGCGGGAAGATTTTTTAATCCGCATCAATGAAGTTCCCAGGTTCAATGCGCGTTGCCATGCGGAGTCTGAAACAAAACTGTTGCAAATTATGGGATGGTTTTTGCTGTTCAGCGAACCTTTCTGAAAATTGATGCGACCTTCAACTTTTAAGGCACCCTTTAAATCCCATTCGCCGTTTTCGCCCGAAAAATCCAAATCTCCTTTAAACGAATTGCCACTGGTTTCAATAAACTGATTGCCCACAGTATCACGGAAAGAAAATTCGCCTGAAAACAAATTCTTCATTTTTTGTGAAAAGCGCAACGTCCCATAAACCACCAACCGGCTGCTGTCGTGCACATTCACGAGAGCTGCGCTCTTATTCGATGTCCACATCAAATCACTGCAAGAGGCCGAAACAAGGTCAAGCCTCACCGTGTCATTTCCCGAGAAGGAGTTTTCATCGAAAAAGACATTATCGTAAGGTAAGGGAACACATTTAGCATCAAAGTCGTTGTTTTGGGATGTCCAGTGTAAGGTGTCCGACCAGTTACCTGTTCCGTTCAACCAGTACATGTCACGGGAGTTCGCATAAATATTACAGGCAATATTGTTTCCATTGTCCACCGAATTATATGCGTTAAATGATCCATCAGACAATATATTGGCCTGAATAAGCCGCAGGCCGACAAAGGAAATATTTACGCTTCCCCCACTTTTTTTAATTATTGCATGCTCCTGGTTTGTTGATTGGATATCAATCAAGCCACTGCATCCCCTGGCAATTAATTTCTGATTTACCGTCTGTGTTTTTCCGCCTTCCAGTTTACAACTGATGCCGGCATTTAGTTTTAACTGCTCAATCGTATTATTCCCAAGAATCTCAACACTGTTAGAAAACTCAAGTTTGTTATAATGCAGCCCTGCCCCGTCAAACAGCATTTCGGACAGGGGGTTTGGGCAATTGAACCATATGCGTGAACTGCCCCTGTTTAAAGTAAGCGAGTTTGTAACTTCCCAATGTCCACCATGAGCGGTAATTTTAATCAGCGAGGCGCCCAGAACAATTTTTCTGTTTTTCGCTCCCGTTGAAATAAAAGAACCGCAAATGACGGTTTTTCCCTTGGTGTTGATCTCCCCTTCTAAAAGACTGATATCCGACTCACCAATATCAATTATTGAAAGAAAATCCCATTGTCCCTCTCCCTCAAATACCAGATTCGATTGTAATTGTACACCGGCAAAGTCAATTTTTTGTTCTTTTTTCTTTGATCTAAAATAAATATCACCGGTAAAAATAATTGTCATTTGCTGATGCAAGCGAAACGAACCAAACACCGTGAGCTTACTCTTGCCGGCAAAACGTACGGGCCTGTCAACTGCTGACCAGTCCATACCCTTGCAGACCGCATCCCGGTCAATAGTCACCCTTTGGTTGTCAGCAGTAAAAGAAGCTGCATCAAAAATTACATTGTCGAACGCAGTGGGAATTCCGCCATTGTCAGATGACCAGTTTGATGGATCAGACCAATTACCGGTTCCACCCCGCCAGTAAAAGTCCTGGGCTTGTGCTGATAAAGCCAGCAACAACAGGAGAGTCAACAGAAATCTCCCTCCAATGACAACATTTTTAATGTTATTCACCTGTTTTGTTTATGATAAACCTTTATGTTTAAAGACATTCTTTAAACACAACACTGGAACCATTAAACATATTCACAAGTAAAATGCAGGCTGTTTAATGGGCTTGCTTCCGTGATGAGGTTTTGTTTCTCATTGCGAAAATAGCAAAAAACTATTCACTTTAACATTTTTATCAAACTTATTTGCTCTTTTTTTTAAAATACTGTCAAAAAACAACTCTTGTGCGGTGCCCGCTTATGTCAGGTAAATTATCCATCAAAATAGCCGGCAACTAGCCCGCTTTACGAATTATCTGTCAGATTGTTACTTTTTATACTTTTTTCTTTCAATATTCAAAAAATTAATCGGATATTTGCAGCCCGAAATTAATAACCTATTTATTTACTTAAAAACGAATTAGTTATGGCAACTAAGATGAGATTGCAGCGGTTTGGTAAAAAGAGAAGTCCTTTTTATCATATCGTCATTGCGGATGGTCGTGCACCACGAGACGGAAAATTTATTGAGAAGATTGGCACTTACAATCCCATCCCGAACCCGGCTGACATCAAATTAGATTTTGACAAAGCCTTAGACTGGTTACAAAAAGGTGCTCAGCCCACCGAAACCGTTCGCGCTATCCTTTCTTATAAAGGTGTCCTTTACAAGAACCATTTGATAAAAGGCATGAAGAAGGGTGCGATGAGCGAAGCAGAAGTGGAAGTTAAATTCCAGAATTGGCTGACTGAAAAAGAAGCCAAAATTGACGCCAAGCGCAGTGGGTTACTTGAAAAAGACCGCGCTGAACGAAAAGCAATACTGGATGCTGAAACGAAAATCAGTGAAGACCGTGCAGCCGACCTCGCCAAAAGAAAAGCGGATGAGATTGAAGCCCAGGTAGCCGAAGCACGGGAAGCTGTCAAGGAAGAAGAGACGGACACTACCGAAGGTGATACTGATGAGCCGGTAACCAAAGAAGCTGTTGCGGCAAAGGTAAACGAAGAAGAAGCACCTGTAACTGAAGAAAAAGCACCTGAAGTTGCGGCTACGGAAACAGCGGACGAAAAAGTTGAACCCAAAGAGGAACCCAAAGAAGAAGTTGCCGCCGAGACAAAGAAGGAAGAACCGAAAAAAGAAGCCAAAGAAGAAACCGTGAAGAAAGAAAAAGAAGAGGCGAAGGAGGACGTCAAAAAGGAAACCAAAGAATAGTTTGTTCCTTTAAAAAAAAGCCCGGCACTTTGTGCCGGGCTTTTTTTGTGACTTCCCGGTTCGTCTTTTTTTTTCCACACCTTAAAGCACCGGAGAAATGTCGCAATCAAAATCTCTTTTAACTTTGCAAATTTGAAGCTTTTGCCATGCACAACTTTGCGGATTACTATTTTTTAGGGAAGATATTCAAACCAAACGGCTATCGTGGGAAAGTCAACGCCTGGCTCGATGTGGACGACCCTTCAGAATACGAATCGCTGCAAATGGTTTTTCTTGCCTTAAACGGGACACTCGTCCCCTATTTCATCGACTCCATTCACATCCTGAACAACAAAGCAGTAATCCGCTTTCAGGATTTCGACAGCATCGAAAAAGCAGAACAGGTCAACAACGCAGAAATGTACCTGCCACTCGCTGATTTACCAAAACTAAGCGGAAATAAATTCTATTTCCACGAAATCATCGGGTTTGTGGTACTTGACAAAACGAGGGGGGAACTCGGTGAAATTCGTCAGATATTCGACTACCCAAACCAGGCTGTGATGCAGGTCTTTTATGAGGGAAAAGAGGTCTTGATTCCCATCAACCCAAATGTGATCCTCCATCTTGACCGCGAAAAAAAGGAAATCCTGGTTGATGCGCCGGAAGGCTTGATTGATCTTTACCTTAGTTAAACATCATGTCGAAACACCCCCACGATAAACGCCTGTTTCACTTCAGGCAGTTCAGCCTGCACCACCACCAATCGTCAATGAAAGTAGGTACAGATGCAGTCCTGCTCGGGGCATGGGCCGACATAGGGGGAGCGGACAGCATTCTGGACGTTGGAACCGGATGCGGTATTATTTCCCTCTTGCTGGCGGCCAGGAGCCGGGCAAAAGTTGATGCGCTTGAAATCGACCCCGCATCGGTTCAGGAATGTACGGAAAATTTCAGGAGCTCCGTTTTCGGGCAACAATTACACGTGGAACAGATTGGTTTTTCCGAATATGCTTCTTCCTGCCGTCATCGCTACGACCTGATTGTTTCCAACCCACCCTTTTTCAAGGACTATTCTTTCAAACCAAAAGAGGAAGCACGCAAAAATGCACGGCATGCCGACACACTCAGTTTTGGGCAACTTTGCGAAGGGGTTGCCAGGTTATTAAAACCAGATGCAAAATTCTGCCTCGTCCTTCCGATGCCCGAATTGCCCGGATTCATGGAAACCGCGGCACAATTTCAACTTCATGTGCAAAAACAAATGGACATTTTTCCCAGGCGGAACCAGGCAGCCAACAGGGTTAATTTGCAATTGGGTTTTAACAAACCGAAGGAAATTCAAACAGAAAATTTCACTATCCGGGAAAATGACCTTACTTTTACAAACCAGTACACCGACTTTCTGAAAGATTATTATATTGGTCTGGACTAATACCCCGGACACCTTATAAACATGCCACGTTAAATCGAGTTTTATGAAACACCTGACAAAACACCTCCTGCTGCTGCTTCTTGTAAGCGCATTGCTTTCCCAGGCCTGTTGGAGCCTTTCAGGAAAACAGGAATTGAGGATTGCCATCTCCAAAGAAGGTAAATCGGGGAGTTATTCGGGATGGCTGAAAAGGCATGGCAATAACATTCAGTGGTTTAACCTTTACCCCCTGGGAATTGATTCGGCACTTCAATTGCTAAAAACCTGTGACGGTTTGCTGCTGACGGGCGGAGAAGACGTCTTCCCGGGAGTGTACGGAAAAATCGGTGATACGCCACGCTGTGGTGCCATTGACCGCTTTCGCGACAGCCTTGAATTTGCACTGATTCAGGCTGCACTGGTAGAAAAAATGCCTGTTTTCGGGATTTGCCGGGGACTGCAGATTCTGAACGTTAAGCTTGGCGGAACTTTGTACATAGATATTCCGGCTGATTTTGACACTACGGTTATCCATCGACAAAAAGACTGGCAGAACTGCTTTCATTCTGTTCAGGTAGAGCCCGGTACAATGTTGTACACTTTAAGCAAAACACCAACGGCTGAAGTTACGAGCAATCACCACCAGGGAATTGAGCTGCCCGGTGAAGGACTGCGCATCTCCGCATTTTCCTTTGATAAACTACCGGAAGCCATCGAATGGGAAAACGGGAAAAACAAAAGTTTCCTGATGGGCGTCCAATGGCATCCCGAGCGGATGGACACGCTAGACCCGCTATCGGCACCACTGGCCGGAATATTTTTGAAGGAAGCTGAAGATTTCAGGAAAAGCTGGTAAATTCTTCAATGATATTTTTATGCTGAGGGAAGGCTTCCAGCAGGATTCTTCTTTCAGCCAGTTCAAAATCCGCAAAATCGAAGCCGGGTGAAACCGTACAGCCCACCAATGAAAAAACACCGAGCGGACGCGCTGCAAACCAATGTCCGTAGGGAATGGTAAGCTGAGGAAACAGGCCGGAACCGGGGTTTAAACCCAGTTGTTGTCTTTTCAGTTTACCTTTTGGGTCGATCGAAATCAGTTCCAGGGGCCAGCCATCATAAAAATGCCAGGTTTCGTCAGCACTGATGCGGTGAAACCGGGACAGTTCATCCTGCCGTAAAAGATAATAAATGGAAGTGGAAAAAGACCGCGCACCGGCAAACCTCCGTGGCAATGCTTCAGCGGCCAGTTGCTCTGGCGAACGGTAAACTTCCTTATAATATCCGCCTTCAGGATGCCTGTGCATTTCCAATTGCTCAATCCATTCGCCGGCCGCTCTATTTTTCATCAATAATCCGTTTACTTTGTTCTTCGTTAAAGACCCAGATAAGCCTGAAACTGATGACACTGTTGAACTGGTTGCGTGTCCATTTTTCACCGGCCAGGTTCTCAAACTCACGTGTACGAATGCTGAACATGGTGTATTGGTAACGCAGGTTAAATTTCAATTGTTTGTACACCCTGATTCGCAAATCACCCAGGATACTGAAATCGTTTTTGCTGTACACACCGCTTTCGAGTGTTGTCGTCTCCATCAATTTGCCATGTTCCCATTCTTTTACACCAACCAGTCTGCCCCATGAAAAACCGCCACCGGCCGAAATAAAGCCTTTGTCAGTGTACATGACCAAAACAGGGATATCCATATAATTCAGCTTCACTCTGTAAGCGCCATTGTACAACGAATCGTTGTATTGTGCACTTTGGTTGGCGCCTTTTTGGTTGTACAACACTTCCATCGAAACATCCCAGTTCTTCGCAAAGGGAACCATCACACCGGCACCCACATTGAGGCCAATTTTACGAAAACCATAAACTTCATCCCCGTCAACCTGGGTGAGGTTCATGCCCAAAATGGCTTCGCCTTTGATAACCTGCGCATTCATGTTCAGCGCTGCAAAGACAAGCAGGGGGAACAAAAAGAGTAAGATGTTCTTTCTTTTCATGGGGTAGCAAAAAGATTTTAGCCTTAACGCAAAAGTAGTCCAATAATTGTAAGCCCGCTTAAACTGTGAAGCCGTTTTTAATCAAACTTTCAGGGAGTTCATGTTTTTTCGCTGTTGGTTTGGCGCACTAGCTACCGAAAAGGTTCAGCGCAGCACGGGTCAGAAGCGAAACTCCGTATAATCGGCACCTGTTTCGATGGGGTAGCTTCCCTGGTAAACATTGCCAAGGTAACCGTCGATGGCAATTGAGTCGCCCATACTGAAAGTGTAGTTGTTCAGGCTGCATTTTTTTTCATTTTCAAAAACAAGCAGGCTGCTGCAATTCACTACCGATGTTTTACCCAGCCTGACTGCGGTAACGGCTGCATGGGAAGTTGCCCCTCCCTTGGCCGTCAGCAGACCGTCAGTAGCAAAAATCATGGCAATGTCATCGGGGACGGTGTCGGGCCTGACAAGAATGAGTTGTTCACCGGGGTATTTTTTGCGCAACAGCGCGATGTCTTTGTCGTCGAAAGCAACGCGGCCATTCATGGCACTTCCGCCGATGCCGATACCCCGGCCTGCAAGCTTCATGTTGTCAACAGGAGTGCTGAAAACCTGTACCGACTTGAAACCAGACATGTCTAAATCCCTTGTTTGAAGGATGTATAAATCTTCCGGGCTTTCCGACTCAAATGTAAACTCTATTTCCTGCGGGCCGTAGCCATGGTGCTCCGTGAGTTGCAGTGCAAGTTCGTTCAGTTTTTCGTAAATATCAGGATACTGCTCCTGCAGCGAAGGATCACCATTGGAGATTTCTTTCTGGTTGCTGCTGACCGGCAAAGGCTTTACCAGCCCTGCAACAATATCTTCCCCCTGGCTGCACAGGGTAAAATCGCCGTAAAGGTGCACGCCCTGTTTCTGCTTTTTGGGGTTTTGCGTAAAAACAACACCCGTGCCAGAAGTTTTGCGCAGGTTGCCAAAAACCATCCGCTGCACAATTACCGCCGTACCCCATTCATCGGCAATTTCGAGGTGTTCGCGGTAGGCGATGGCCCGTTTCGACGACCACGATTCAAACACCAGGTTGATGGTAAGTATCAACTGCTCAAAGACATCCTCCACGAATATTATCTTGTTTTTTTTCAGCGTTTGCTTGTAGGCCAGCGCAATTTCGCGCATGGCAGCGGGCGTGAAATCAATTTTCTGCCTGACCTTGTATTTGCTTTTAAACCTGCCGATAACTTCGTCGAAAACATCCCGGCTAAGCCCGTAGGCCATCCCCCAACTCTGCAGCAGCCGCCGGTAAGAATCCCAGGCTGACCACTCAAATTCGGGTTGTCGGCTCATCCTTTCTGTAATATCGTCATTAAGGCCAACGTTTAAAAAAGTGTCCATCGCACCGGGCATGGAAATTGCGGAACCCGAACGGACGGAAAGCAAGAGCGGGTTATCTGGCTTGCCGTACTTTTTGCCTGCCCCGTCTTCCACCATGTGCAAATGCTTCCTGATTTGTTCGTGCATTTCTTTTTTTAGTTCGGGATGCTCCAGTATCGCTTTATGCCTCCGGAATACTTCAGTCGTTATGACAAACCCCGGCGGGATGGGGAAACCGGCCATGCGAAGGATCTTTAGGTGATAGGCCTTCGAGCCCAAAAAAACCTGGTTGTCAACTTGCGGATTGGGTTTTTTCAGACGGGTCATTATCAGGTCCGAATTGTACGACATCACTTCATTGAGCATGGATGAAGGAAGGTTGTCCACCATTTCCCGCAAGGATTCCAGTATCCGTGCAATAAAATTATCAAGCGGCTGCATGAGAAAAGCATCAGCAATCACCTCCCTGTAAAACTCTTCGGACACCCTGTTTACGGTTTGAACAATTTCCTTTTCGCTGCCTTTCTCTTCAGGACCAACAAGTTGCGGAATAACCACGCGCAGTGGGATTTCGTAGGTTTTTAAAAAGTACTGCACAATAATGCGCTTGACATCTTCGGCAATAAACTGGAAAATATTGATGTACTGACCAAAGGAAAAACTCTGTGACCGCAAACTGTATTTCAGCATCAACAGGTTGGCATTGAAACTTTGGTTGGTGATGCCGTCCAGTTCGAGGCCAACCCTGAAATATTCCAGGATAAAGTAAATGTTGTTCAGCGTTTTGGCCGAAATGTAGTTCAGGTTAATGAGTTCCACAACTTTTTCCATCAACCGTGTGGCCACATTTTCAAGACGGAATGTCAGGCCAAGTGCTTCGAATTTTGGTTCGCGATAAACGCCATACATCGAAGGGATACCAATGGCAATATGCCGTTTGTGGTAGATATTCTCCCAGCTTTTGCTGGGTTTGGGATTGAAAATAACCGCTTTCAGTTTATTCATGAAAGCATAGATCAATTTTAATGAATTTTCAAAGTCCTGCCCGTCAAGCGCCATTCTAAGCTTATCGATCTCTCTTTCCTCAATAAAGGAAAAACGCTTGAGCAGATTGGTTATATCAACCGTATCGAAGGAATATTTCTCCTTCAAGAAAGCATACAGTTTCCTGATGTCCCTCAGCCGTTCCTTGTCCCTGTCATTGGAAACATTCAGCTTGTTCAACAGCATTTCAAACTCCCTTTCGCCCAATGCCAGCAATTCATCGGGGCCTGAGTTGTTGATAGCACACAGCTCGTTGACCATCAGGTGCACAGGGGCGAACCATTCACTTTTTTTGTCGATGGATTTGTACACGTTCTCAGGAAGTGAATCCTTCAGGGCTTCCAGCTTACCGTCATACCAGAAGCGGAAAATACGCCGTGTAAGCCCGATGAGCGTATTGTTGCTCTCTGTGTGTACCTGCTTGCGCAAAAAATGCACCAGCATATCTTTACGGTGCGAGATTTCATCCATTGTGGTGGTTACCTTACGGATTTCCCCTTCGGCACCAATTTCATTAAAATATACCGGGAAGATCCTTGTCAGCTGTTTTACTTTTTTGTAATGCGGGGCGATGTTTGAGTTAAGTATCCTGGTGATTTCGCGTTGAAAAAGGTCGGTGTCGCTGATGAAGATGCCGCCAAGTTGCAGGTTGACAATCAGCGTTGAGAGCAGCCGCTCCATATTCGACCGGGAATACTCGATCAGTTCGAGCCAAATACGGATGTTCTTAATGTGGTTGCTGTTGACTGATAGTTGCCAGTCCTCGTTCACAAAAACCATCCCGGGTGTTTCAAAGCCAAACCCGATCAATTTGTTCTCAAAATGACTGAGCAGGCCATTTTCGGGGGTATCCAGGTCGATGGCCTTTTTTCCCAGGGTCAGCAACATGTCCAGTACCGATGAAGTATGTGTTTTCCGCAAAGCGGAAGCAAACTCAAACAACTGATCGACGAACGGCCTGATTTTGTCAGGCTCAATTTCGTCAATGGTCTGGCTGAGGATTTTGTTCAGCTTCCAGATAAGACGTTCTTTGTGGGTTGCTATTCCGGGCAATTGAAGCAGGTAAAATATAAAATGAAATTTTTCAACGAAGCTTGGAAACAAATCAACGGAGCCGGCAAAATGTTCCGCCACCTGATCGTAGTCGGGGATATTGCCAATCAGTTCTTCCCAGCAGCCGGCCTTTTCAAGTCTGTTGCGCAGCTTTTTGAACCAAGGCTTCCCAATTTCATTTTCCACTGTTTTCGGATCGATGGTGAGGATGTGCTGTTTTTCTTTCAACCACCGCCCGATGTCGGAACTGAATTCCCAAAAATTAATGTTTTCGGCAAATACGGAATGGGTCAGCGCAAAGGCCGACCGGCCAAATTCCTTGTTGCAGCCAATGCTTTGGAGGTAGCGTCCGAAAAATTTAGAGGCCATGATGAAACTGTGACTGTCCTTTTTAAACCCGGCCTCCAGGGTTTTGAGGCAATCGTGCAGTGTTCTGCCGAAATCTTTCTTTTCCCCGGCCAGCTTCTGTGAAAACTCAAGAAGGGTACGTATTACCATGACCCGCAGTTCTTCACTGTCGATGCTCAACAGCAGGCCCCGTAACAGTTTCTGGGGAACTGAAAAAGCCTTGGCAGGATTTCGCAGGCCGATGTAAAACCAATAATCCGTCAATAAAATGCCACGCAGTTCTTCGGCAACAAATTTCCTGTTGCTAAAAGGATGCTGGTATTCGACTATGCAATCGTTTGCACGTTTGTTGATTCCATAATACTTTTTTGACAGATTTATAAACGACTGATACTCAACAGGTATTTTAATGTCTTTATACCTGGTCTCGGCGAGGTTGGCTTCGAGGGCTTTGGAAATGAGTTTTTCTTCCATGGAAAAATATTAAGGCATTCTATTCGGGAAAATTATCTTTACTTTTGCTCTCCATTTAAGCGAAGACCAACAGACACAAAGATACTACGATTAATAATAACTGATAAAATTGATAATAAAATGACAAAGATTAAAATTGGAATTAACGGATTCGGGCGGATTGGACGCAATGTGTTCAAACTCTCCCTGGAGAGAAATAACCTTGAAGTGGTTGGAATTAACGACCTGACAGACACTAAAACACTTGCTCACCTCCTAAAATACGACTCGACCCAGGGGAAATTTAACGGGACGATTACCCATAATAACAACAACCTGGTGGTGAACGGAAGAGAAATACCGGTAACGGCGGAACGTTCACCTATAGAAATTAAGTGGCACCAAACACCCGATGTGGTGATTGAAGCAACCGGAATTTTTCGCCAGCGTGAAAGCAACAAAGGGGGCTATGGCGACCACCTGAAAAACGGGGCCAAAAAGGTTATCCTCACTGTCCCTGCCAAAGATGAGATTGACCGCATGATAGTCTTGGGGGTAAACGACAACGAACTGCAGGATGAAGACCAATGCGTTTCAAATGCTTCATGCACCACCAATTGCCTGGCACCGGTGGCAAAAGTGCTAAACGACCGCTTCGGTATCGAAAACGGTTTGATGACCACCATCCATGCCTACACCAACGACCAGCGCATTCTTGACGCACCCCATTCTGACCTGCGCAGGGCCAGGTCTGCAGCGGTTTCGCAAATACCCACCACAACCGGCGCTGCCAAAGCTGTTGGTAAAGTTATCCCTGATTTGAACGGCAAGCTTGATGGTATGGCCGTGCGCATTCCCACTCCCACGGGCTCACTGGTTGATCTGGTTGTTAACCTGAAAACCGAAGCAACAAAAGACGAAATTAATGCAGCCATGAAAGAAGCTGCCGAAGGCCCCATGAAAGGAATATTGGAATATACCGAAGACCCCATTGTTTCGGTGGATATTATTCACAATACCCACTCCTCCGTTTTTGATGCAGACAGCACAATGGTTCAGGGAAAGACGGTGAAAGTGCTTTCGTGGTACGACAACGAATGGGGTTACTCGGCCCGGGTGGTTGACCTGATTGAGAAGTTTAACTTTTAGCGGGAACTGTTCGTCATCAGGCGTATTTCTTTAGTTTGTTTTCAACGGAAGATAAACCAGGCTACCGTCCCCGAATTAAGGTAACCGATCCCTTGATTGTGAACTGTTCGGTTCCGTTCAATGTAACAATGTACACTTCGCAAACATAGTAGTAAACACCTTCCGAACAGTCTGTGTTGTTGTTCTGGTTCTTCCCGTCCCAGTTAATTTGCGGGTCTTCCGTGGTGTACATTGTTTTTCCCCAGCGGTTAAATATTTTCATGTCCACCCGCTCGACATTGGCCTTTGGATTCCCCGTATTTCCTGTCTTGGGGATAAATAAGTCATTCACATCATCGGCATTTGGCGTGAACACGTTGGGTAGTTCATAAGGGGGACAGGCATCGTAGCCTACACAAACTATTTCGCTCAGATTACTGACATTGCCCACCGAATCCACCGCGCTCACCGAATAACAACCCACCACCGACTCGATACCCGTATGGCGGTAATAAGTAATGGTATCCTGGTCGTTGACTTCAATGGAATCAATCAATTGCAGGAACTGGCCACCCGGCGGGGTATAATAAATCAGAAAATAGGAAGCATTGCAATCGCAGTTCTCGTTGTTGTCGCATATTTCACCATCAGGCATTTGAATTGCCAGTTCGTTGGCAACTTCTTCGCAATCAGGCTCAACTGTAAGCAGGGGTTGGCAGGGTGGCACATTGTCAATGGGAGTATCGCAAACAAGCTGGGAAAAATTAATTAAGGGATCAACCAGGCCAGAAAGTGAATAATGCCCGATGGCCTTAATGTAATAGCAATACTCTTCTTCATTTGTAACATCCAGGTCATTGTACAGCGGGAGAATACTCGTGCCAACGGCATCGAAAGTTGTCATTTCCGGGCCCTTTCTAAAAATAACATATTGCGCATTCTCCCAGGGAACACTGAAGAGCCAACTCAGCCTGACCTCTCCGTCTGTGGGTTCCGTGCGCAAAAAGACGGAAGAAGCTTTCTGGGAGCTCCCGATAAAACCAACGGTCCCGCTTTCCATATCAACACGGTAACTGTACGGCCGTGCGTTCGTGTTCAGGTTCACCGATTTATCAAGATAAATGGTATCATTCAGGCTGTTGAACTGTGCAACCTCCTCAGGTGCATCCCAAACAAAACCATCGTTTCTGAACAAGATGTACTTATAGGGGCCGGGGTATGTGATGGTGTCGAGCTCGGTTGGTTTCGACCAGACAACGAGTACATTCCCGCTGTTCAGGTTCAGGCTGTCGTTGCTCACATGCGTTATTATGGGCACATCTTTTTTCAGCCTGCTGCACGCTTCGTTGGAAGCAAAACTCTCGGCCCCGTCATAAAAGGAGGCTGTTACCCTGTAACAATATTGTATTCCCGGCACCAGTCCTTCCCCGTCATTGTCATCACGAAAACTCAATGTATTCAGACCTTCAACTTCCCTGATAAGGCGAAAGCCGGTATAAGGGGGCACACCCGTTTCACAATAACCGGGCTCCCAGCCCGATTCACCGCTCCGGCGATAAATTTTATATCCGATGGCATTTTCACACTGGCTTTTTCCCCAACTCAGGTTGATGCCGTTTCCCAGTGCATCAGCTTGCAGGTTCTCCGGTGCAGGGGCATTAACCTGAATAAAGACGGTCTTAAAATTCACCAGGCTAATGGGGAAGCCATTGTCTTTAGCTTTGAAAACAGCAGTATAGGGTTCAAACCTGACGTGCTCACATGAAGTTTGCCAATAAAAGCTTGTGGAAACGGTGTCGTTACCAATGGCAGGGTCAGGCTGAATGTAGGCAGGGCTTGTGCTTTGCTCAAAAGGGCCACCAAAACCTGTGAGTTCAACACTTGTGCCATCCGGATCGAAAGCCGAAATATCGAATTGCAGAAACTCGCCGGCCAGCACACAAGTATCGTCAATGGTAATAATTTCCGGGGGGTCGTGGTCGCAAGCTACTATCTCAATTTGCATGTCGCGGCGTACCGAACTGATTTTAATGCCGTGCCGCCACTCCTCAATAACGAATGCCACATTGTATTCCCCCTGGAGAACGGGCGTTATCCAAAGCAGGTCGCCACTCACAGGGTTCATTGAAAAAATATCAGATGTCTTGGGGTAGCTGTACCCGGGAATATCAAAACCGCCCCCCCCCTTGCAAACAACAAGGTGGTACGAAAGGCTATCCCCGTCAATATCATAAGCCCCGGGATTATGAACAAAATTCTTTCCGACACAACCCTGATCGATGGGGGGATTAAGCAGTTGTACCGAATTGTTGTAACCCAGAAATGGGTTAATCGTCAGGGAGGTCTCGATAAACATGGGCACATTTACCGAGTTGGGGATATTGATAACCCCATTATTGCGGTTGGGGTCTTCAACAGAAACCGTGTAAGTGCCCGGTGCCGGGAAAGTGTGCAAACCTTTGTAAATATTCAGCGAAATATCAAAAACGCCGGGGATCTCCTCAAAAACAATTCTTGGCAGCTCGTCGCCACTGCCGTCATCCCAGGAAACCGGCATGGTTGTCCGTGTGTCGTCTGCCGGACTCGAAGTTCGCGTGTACATGGTTATTGTGAACTCAAAGGTCAGGCCTTCAATGTGCCGGTAGGTAATTTCGGCAGCTCTTTGGTGAGTTGCCAGGGCAAGGTTCGCCATAAAAAAAAAGGCCGAAAAAACCAATATTACTTTCTTCATCAGCTAAAAACTAAGAAAACCAAAACTACGAATTATCTGCAAACCCAATGCCAAATTGGGAAAATGCTTTTCGCGTGATTGTATTTGTTGCTGGTCAAATTATTTACAACATCCAACCGTCCAACCTCAAACAATCCAACCATCAAACAATCCGACAATATAACCACAACCCGACCGAACCTTTGAACCAACAAATTTGTCTAATTTTGTAGTGACTGTTTAATAAGCTTATGCAAACTGAAGTATTGGAACAAGAAAGGCTGGAAATACTCAGGCGTTACCGGCGTTTGATAGAGGTGTGGCATACCCGGAAAACCACGCAGGACAGGTGGATGGTACGAAAAGCCTTCCGCCTTGCTGCCGATGCCCACAAGGACATGCGCCGGAAATCGGGTGAACCTTTTATTTTTCACCCGCTTGAGGTGGCCATCATTGCTGCCGGCGAAATTGGCCTGGGACGCACTTCCATTATCTCCGCTTTGCTCCATGATACCGTTGAGGACACCGACCTGGCACTGGAAGACATCAAAGGTATGTTTGGCGAAGATGTCTCACGGATTATCGACGGGCTGACAAAAATTGAAGATATTTCCGAAACACCGGCTTCTTCCCAGTCCGAAACCCTGAAAAAAATCCTGCTCACACTTTCTGACGATGTACGCGTAATTCTGATTAAGCTTGCCGACAGGCTGCACAACCTGAGGACACTGGAGGCCATGCCCCGCGAAAAACAGGTAAAAATAGCTTCCGAAACAACTTACCTTTACGCTCCCCTGGCTTACCGCCTGGGGCTCTATTCGATGAAAAGCGAACTGGAAGAATTGTCATTCAAATTCTCCGAACCCCATCTTTACCGCGAGATAAAAGAAAAATTGAATGACGGGGCCAAAGCGCGTCAGGCCTATTTCTCCGCTTTTCGCAAACCCGTCGAAAAGGCTTTGAAGAAACTAAAGCTCAACTTCACCATTGAATGTAAAACAAAAACAGCCTATTCCATCTGGCAAAGGATGGTGCAGGACGAAATCCCCTTTGAAGAGGTTTATGATGTTTTTAATGTGGATGTTGTAATTGATACCGAAAAAGAAAACGAACCGGTGGCCTGCTGGTCGGCCTATTCGGTAATAACAACCCTCTACAGGCCAAACAACAAAACCCTTCGCGATTTTATCAGCGCCCCCAAAGCCAACGGTTACGAAAGCATCCACATCACTGTCATGGGGCAAAACGGCCACTGGGTTGACGTACACATCCGCAGCAGGCGGATGGATGAAATTGCAAAAAAAGGCTACCCAGCCTACCTGAAATACAAAACGCAGGACGCTTCGGATGCAGGCCTCGACAAATGGCTGAACAAGACGAAAGAACTGCTCAGGGAAAGTGAAGAAGAAACCGTGAGTTTCATCGATGATTTTACGAAAAACCTTTTCTCGGACGAAATTGTAATCTTTACACCAAAAGGCGATATGATTAATTTGCCGCTTCGTGCCACCGTGCTTGATGTGGCCTATGCCATCCACTCCGATTTGGGAAACCATTGCATTGGTGCCAACGTAAACCACCGTCTCAGGCCTGTCGATTACGAATTGAAATCGGGCGACCAGGTGGAGATTATCAAGTCGAGGGTACAACAACCGAATGAAGACTGGTTCAAATATGTATCAACTGCCCGTGCCAAATCCAGGATTAAAATTGCCATTAAAACGGAAAGGAAAAAATACCGGGAAGAAGGCAGAAAATTACTGGAAGATTATTTCAGGCAATTAAAAATTGAAAACTCGAAAACAAACATTAACAAACTGATTGAACAAAAAAACCTGAGCGGGCCTGTTGACCTTTATTATTTTCTTGCCAAAGAACAAATCAGCCTCAAGGGTGTGAAAGAAGTATTCAGCCCTACCGAGAGCGCGATGAGCCGGCTTCGCAATTTCCGTTTCCCGTTTATTAAGCAAAAAGTATCCCTCGCCGCCAACAATTCGCAATCACAACTCACGGAAAACGCAAAGAAGACCGGGAACAAAACCGGAAAAAACCTTGCTGAATTCTCGGCACTGGAGTATTCGGTCTCAAAATGCTGCAACCCCATCCCCGGCGACAATGTTATCGGGCTTTTGTTTCCCAACGAACCCATCCAGATTCACAAAACAGGCTGCGATACGGCAATCAGGCTAATGTCGCATTATGGAAAAAACATTGTCAAAGCCAAATGGAAACAAAAGGAAGGGGTTACTTTCCTGGCAGGCCTGCAGGTGAAAGCAGTTGACAAACAGGGACTGCTCAGGAATATTACCAACAGGATAACAGATGATTTCGGCCTGAACATCCGGTCGTTCAACCTGGAAAACATTGAAGGCCTGGTAGATATCAACCTGACACTTTACGTGAACAGTACCGAAAAACTCAACAAACTTATCCAGGGGCTGAAAAAAATCAAAGAAGTACTCAAAGTTTCGCGTTACAATAAAATTGATTAATCTTTTGCCAGGCCAGTTGCTGTGTAATTTCTTTCCAGGCAGCAAACAGGCTCTAATTCCTGCTAAAGGGTTAATTTTTAGCTTTTCATAGCCGGCTGATTGTAGACCGTCTTTCTTTCTGAAATTTAATTCGAACTTAAACTGCTTAAAAATAAAAAATTTGTATTTTTACACCATAAAAACAGCTTGGCATGAAGTTGAACAACAAAAAAGATACTCTTGAATCGGTAAAGAAACTATTTACCGATTATCTTGAGGCAAGGGGTCACCGGAAAACACCTGAGCGCTATACAATCTTAAAGGAGATTTACGCGACCGAAGGCCACTTCGACATCGAGACCCTGTACATCCGTATGAAAAACAACAAGTACAGGGTGAGCCGGGCTACTTTGTACAATACCATCGAATTGCTGCTGGATTGCAACCTGGTTACCAAACATCAGTTTGGCAACAACTGCGCGCAATTCGAACGCTCCTTCAAATTCAAACAGCACGATCATTTTGTTTGCGTTGACGATGGGAAAGTACTGGAGTTTTGCGATCCGCGTGTGCAGGAAATCCAAAAATCTGTTGAAGAACTGCTGGGCGTTAAAGTTAACTACCATTCGCTTACCTTCTACGGAAGATGTAACGATCACGAAAAAGGCAACACGGTTAAAATAGAGATCAAATAATCTGAAACAGTGCTTGCAGTACAACATTTATATTACATTTGCTTCCATAACACAACCCTGTAAATTGCAGGGTTTTTTAATGTGAAAACTATGAAAGTTGACGTCCTTCTTGGCCTTCAGTGGGGAGATGAGGGAAAGGGCAAAATTGTGGATGTGCTCACTCCCGACTACGATATAATCGCAAGGTTTCAGGGTGGGCCCAATGCCGGTCATACGATTGAGTTTGACGGCAAAAAGTTTGTCCTGCACACCATCCCCTCCGGAATCTTCAACAAAAACACGGTTAACCTTATCGGAAATGGTGTCATCATCGACCCTTTTGTGTTGAAAAAAGAACTGGCCATGCTGGCCGAAGGTGGTGTGCAAGCCGGGGAAAACCTGCTGGTTTCGCGAAAAGCCCACCTTATTCTGCCCACTCACCGCTTACTGGATGCCGTTTTCGAGATATCGAAAGGCAGGCAAAAAATCGGTTCAACGCTAAAAGGTATTGGCCCAGCCTACACTGATAAGGTGAGCCGCAACGGCCTCCGTGTCGGCGATATGGAGAGTGCCGGTTTTATGGAAAGGTACGAGAACTCTAAAAAAAGGCATCTCCTGACGGTGGGGCAATACGACCAAAACCACGAAAAGATCAAAATAGAAGGCATGCCATTTTTGGAATACGAGCAAGCCTGGAAGGAAGCCCTCTCCGCCCTCGGGCAATTAAAAAAGGTCAACAGTGAATATTTCTTAAACCAGGCCCTGACAGCAGGTAAAAAAATCCTGGCCGAAGGTGCGCAGGGAACCCTGCTCGATATCGACTTTGGTTCGTACCCTTTTGTTACTTCTTCCAACACCACTACAGCCGGGGTGTGCACAGGTCTTGGTATCGCCCCTGCAAATGTCGGCAGGGTTTACGGCATCTTCAAGGCTTACTGCACACGCGTTGGCAGCGGCCCTTTTCCTACCGAACTGTTCGATGCCGACGGGGAAGAACTCAGGAAAACCGGTCGTGAATTTGGCGCCACTACCGGAAGGCCCAGAAGATGCGGGTGGCTTGACCTCCCTGCCCTCAAATATGCCATCATGCTCAATGGCGTGAGTGAATTAATTATGATGAAAGCCGATGTGTTGAGTGGCTTCAACGAAATTAAAGTGGCCACTCGATATCAATACAAGGGGCAGACAACCGAAGAACTTCCTTACAGCGAACAGGACGAAAAAGCAGTGCCTGTTTACATTGGCAAAAAGGGCTGGGACATGAATCTGAAAGAAGTCAATGCTTATGAAGAACTGCCGGAAGAACTACTTGACTATATTCAATTTATTGAGGATGCTGTTGGTGTCCCCATCAGGATTGTTTCGGTAGGCCCTGACCGGAGTCAGACAATCAGGGTTTAACTTTTCCAAAGTTTTGAACTTTGGAAAAGTGTCAGTAAATAAAAAATACCCTGTCGGGATTGAAGGTAATCAAAGCGTTGGCAAAGAAGTTCCAAATCGTTACGGCTCCAATGGCAAAGATTTTCGCAAAGTAAAAGTTCATTTTCAGACGACTCACCAGCAGCCAAAGTATCAGGGTGTTTAAGCCCAGGCCGATGAGGGAAATCACGAAAAACCCGGTAAATTCTACCATCACTTCGGGGTTGGTGCTCTTAAAAGTCCAGATGCGGTTCAGGTAGTAGTTCGATGTTGCTGCCGTTGTAAAGCCGATGGCATTGGCCACGTATTTGGGGATGTGCAGTTTTTCTTTGCAGAGGTAGGTGATGCCAAAATCCACAAAAACACCGGAGAACCCCACTACCCCAAACTTCAGGAATTTGAATACAAAGGTTTTTGAGAACAGTTCACTCATTCTTATCCTGCTGTAATTTTACGTGATGGCACTCTGTAATACCAAGGAACGGCAAAGATAATGTTTTAAAGGGAAAGGGCCGGAAAGAATCCACCTTCCAGCATCCGTAGGATCTGGAAGAGTTGTGCTTACTGACAAAACGTTTTAAAACATGGACACAGACTCTTCCAGGGGTTTTGCACCCTGGAAGGTCTTTAAGCTAATTTTTAAGAAACTTCCGCGTACCAGTTCTTCCGTCCGTTGTTTGAACTTTCAAAAAATAAATCCCGGGTTCTAAAGCGGAAACATCGATTGAAGAAGATTGTCCCAATCTTTGTTCAAGGGCAAGTACATTTTGCCCCAGCATGTTGAACACTTCAATTTTTATGAGCTGACCGGACACGGCAAGCGATAACTGATTATTGGCCGGGTTTGGGAACAGAAGAAGTTGCAGGTTTTCAGTTGCAGTATTTTCGTCAATTCCTACAAAATCGGGTGTTTGCAGTTTCTGATCAGCGTACAAACGGTATTCGCCTGCAGCAAGGCTGATGGGTTCATTCACATCGGAAACCTCAACCGAATCACCAGTCCAGAACTCATACCAGGTTCCCGTGGAAAAAAATCCGGGATTGACATTAGCTTCCGTCACGCCGAAATTTCCCAATATCACAACGGACATTCCGGGCGAAGCGAGTTTAATTTTCTTCAGGGCACCATAGACGTCCAATTCAAAATCAGCCGTTTCAAAGACATCCAGTTCCGCCCTGAGTTTCATCAGGGCACTCCAGGTGTGCATCAGTTTACGCCGGTGCCAGTCATCGAGGTAATCCCATCTGGGCGGCTTCTCCCCTACCCGGCCGTTGAAGTCAATGGAATAATCGTAGCCCCGTTCACCAAACTGCCAAATCATTTTTGGCCCGGGAATGGTAAAAAAGAAGTTAGCGGCAAGGGCTTGTCGTTGCAAAGCGACAATGGTGTCTGTGATGTCATAGTCTCCGTTTGAATTGCCCCAACTCACATTTTTGAACATCATCCGCTCTTCGTCGTGGCTTTCCATATAACCAACCACATTCGGTTGTGCCCAGCCCCTTTTTTGATACGAAATCCATGAAAAATCAGATTTCCCGTTCTCGGTCCAGCCCATCGTCCCTTCGTTGTAATTAAAATTCATATTGCCCCATAAAAGAATACCGTAGTTGGCCAGTTCTTTTTCTTCAGAATTTTCGGCCAGGTGTTCGAAGATAATAAAGGCATCCGGGTTGCGCTTCCATATTTCATCGGTCATTCGTTTCAGCAGCCTGATCCTGTCGGCATCGTATTTGCTGCCCCAGGGATCATCATTGCCTTTGATGTTATTTCCAAAACCTTTGGTAAAGTCAAACCTGAACCCATCGATCATGTATTCGCTCATCCAGTAACCGTTGATGCTGTCAACCAGTTTTTGCGTTTGCAGACTCTCATGGTTAAAATCATTTCCCCACTGCGCGTCAGGGTTCAGGAAGTTGCTCTGCTCATTAAACCAGGGGTTGTTTGCTGCCGGACGGTTCATTTCCGCATTCCAGTACATCATCACGAAGGGGCAGGTGCCATAAGCATGGTTAAGCACGATATCGATTAAAACAGCTATTCCACGGCTGTGGCATTCGTCGATGAAAGCTTTGAGCGTATTCCTCGGCCCATAATATTTATCGGGGGCGAAGTAGTAGTTGGGGTTGTAACCCCAGCTTGAGTTGCCTTCAAATTCGTTGACGGGCATGAGTTCGATGGCATTCACACCCAGTTTTTCAAGGTAATCCAGCGAGTCAATCAACGCGTTGTAATCGTGAGCCGCCAGAAAATCCCTGACCAACAATTCATAAATAACTAGGTCATCTTTTTTTGGCGGGACAAAGTCTGTAATATTCCATTCGTATTCTTCCTGATCTGTTTGGAGGACAGAGGCGATCCAAACAGTTTTATCGAAGGGGTATTCGGGCAAACCCGGATAAGTTGTCGAACTGATGTATTTGTCATTCCAGGGATCACTCACCTGCTCGCAATACATATCGCCTACCCTTATTTCCCCATCAATAAAATACTGGAAGATGTATTGTTGCTTTGGTTCCAGGCCCGTGATCTCAATCCAGAACCTGTTTTGATCGGGAGTCCGTTTCATGTACACGGCATCCGACAATTCCCAGTTGCTGTAATCGCCCCAGGCAAAGACAAATTCCTTGTCAGGAGCGTACAAACTCAGGATGACCGAGGTGCTGCTTGTATAATTTATTCCATCTTTGACACCTTCGGGAAGCGGGACTACTTCAACATCTTTCCTGGCATAATAGGAGAAGGTATCCGAAACGCTGTCGCTGCCTGTGGTTGCTACCGCTGTTATTCGTTTTTTCCCGAAGTCCTCTACCGGAATTTTGTATTCAAAAGAACTTCCTGTCCCCGCAAACAGCAGGCTGTCATCAAGGTACAGAAAACTGGAGTCAGCAAGATTCACAATCCATTTTACAAGAACCGTGTCATTTTGCTGTACAATTAGCGGGTTGGTTTCGGGGGCGGTGATGAGAATCGCCAGTATTTCTTCGTACACCCCGTAAAAAATATCGGGTGAAGTTTGCTGGGTCCCGTCAGCGCTCCTGAAAACAAATGCCATTTCGCTAATATTTCCGGAGGTACCCACACCATAAAAATCACGGACTGTTGGTACAATATCCAGCTGATAAAGATTGGTACCGATTTCTGTTAACTCAGGTTGTGTATCGTTATCCCCCCAACTGCCAATTACATTCTGCCATGAATTGCCATTCACCGTCAAGCCGGTATGGGCATACACTTTTCCTGAATAGCCTTCCAGTCCGGTACCCGTTGCATTAAACGTAATGGTGGCTGCAGCTTCAGCCGATGGAAACGGCGGGTCAACAACAATGAGCTGTGAATGGATAGAATTGATAAAAGCAAAAGAAAACAACAATGGAAATACATATTTTTTAATCATGGTCGCGGGGTGTATAAGATAGCGTACAAAAGTAATTGAAAACAAAGCAGTAATGAAGCGCCGTTTTAGAATTGGCGGTTTCAACACCGGGCAGCCCGGCAACCGGGAGTTGCAAACCGTATCGTAAACGATTGCAAAAGCCGGAAAATAAGCAGTTACCGTAAAAAAAAGCTGTCCGCCAAATGACGGACAGCCTTTAGTTCGGCAATTCAAAAAGAAGCACTTATTTCTTGATGAATTTTGAAGTCTGGACACCAGTCTTATTGTAAAGGCTGATGATATAAACCCCGCTTTTAAGTTCTGATAAATTCATTGATACCCTTTCGGTGTCAACAATAAAGGTACGAACAAGCTTACCGCTAATATCGTAAATATCAATTTTATTTACGTCTTCAACACCACTGATGTTCAGGCTGCTGACAACCGGGTTTGGATACATGTCATAAGTAAACTCGACTTTTGTATCAAAAATCCCGGCATTAATATCACCCCAAAGATCGTCAACTGTTTTGTCGGCAGTGTCAACAGCAACTACACGGTTGTCGCCGCCGTCCCATTCGCCGCCACCCCAGTCAGGGTTATTGTCAACAATGCGGAAATACTTGTATTGCCATTCTCCCGGGTACATCAGAACCTGAGTTGTGTATGTCATTGATCCTTCCTCGATAGGTGAAAGCATCAGTTCCGGAATGCTTCCCGGAATCATCCAGCCGGCAAAATCCCCGGTCATAAAAACTTTATCAGCTGCCGGGTCAAATGGATCGGCAGGGGTCATGTCAACCTGGAAAGTAATCCAATAAGGCTTGTTGGCCCAGACGTTTGCAAAGGTAAGGTTGTCCAGTAAAAGAATTGTAACACGGTTTGGATCGCCATTCCATTCGCCATTTTCCCAACTTGCTTCACCGTTAATTACCCTAAAATATTTGTACTGAACCTGGCCTGAATCAGCCAACAATGTAATCGAATAAATCATCGGATCGGTATCTGTCGGAGTCATCTTAAATGTCTCGTCGGTACCGGGTTCTGCCCAACCGGCAAAACTACCGGAAACATACACTTCATCTGTTGCCGGATCAAAAGGATCGGCATTGGTCATGTCAACCGTAAAGGTAACATTGAACTGTGTTTGTGCCATCAGCAATGTGCCCATTGCCATGAACAATAACAAAGCACTAAATTTGAAAGTAGATTTTCTCATAATGAATGTAATTTAATTAAACAATTTTTTTATTTGATAAGGTGTTTTTCTTTGCTAAGAGGCTGTAAATATAATAAAAACCGCAATAAGTCAAATTTGTCAAATCGGGCTGCCTGCCAGCCCTTATTTATTTCGGCCTAATATTCAGCCTGTTGCATTTAAGCAGAAACTATAATTTATTTGTTAAAAAAATATAATTGATGCAAACCTTGTCGGCTGCCAACCGGTAGCAGGCAAGGAGCAATTACAGGCTGATTCTTTATTCCATATTTCCGGTTGTTGCCGCGCATTTTATTTCCCGCTCAATTCGTAAGTAGGTTCGGGGGTTGTAAACCTGAGGATGAAGGTCAACGTGCCCCCATCAGGAATCGGGATGTCGGCACCACCGGGGACCAGCGTTCCGTCATCCGGATCTTTTGCACCAAGATTCACATCCCATCCATCATTGGCCCTGTATTTAAACCGCTGGTTTTCGGCTGCAGGGATATTCTCTACAGTAACCCATAAATATTGGTTATCGGCATCCCAGATCATGTTAATGTCTTCTGACCAGCCCAGCCATTCACCGATAACGCCCCAGTTTTGCAGTTCATAAGTCCAACTCAGGTTTTCAATATCAACTTCCACATAATACCCACCCGAATCGGGAACTGTTAAATTTCCTGCTCCGGGATCGGTATCTAATTCACCAGGGTTGGCACCGTTACCGTAATTGGTGTGTTCCCAGTCAGGATCAGAAGTAAACTTAAATTCGTAGGTGCCGCCTGCCGGGAAATAAATGTACCCGGTGTAGATGCCATCACCGTCAAAATCGTAAATATTTGGCGCTTCAGCGGGGTTCCATCCCTGGTAATCGCCAGGTACCCATAGCTTTGCATATTCGGCCGGGCCACCACTTTCGTAAGGGGTGAAAGTCGAATTTGTTTCTTCCGAATCCAACATGGATCCGGTGATCACTGCGCCGTCATCATAGGATTTGAGTGAAGCCACAACCCTGAATTTTACGCTGCCGGCCACATCAACCTCAAGTCCCAAAGTTACAAGTGATTTATTCAGGTCGCCATAGGTTGTGGTATAAGTTGTTTCAGAAGTGCTTACAATTTTCTTTGCCGTCTCGAAACTACTGTCGGCCTGCGCCATTTGCAACAAATAGGAAGTTGCTGCCAGGTCGGTCAGGTTGTATTCCGCTGCAGACCACGAAAATGTAATTGTTGAATCAGCATTTTCTTTGGAAAAGACAAATGCTGAGCCATTCGCAGGACTGGTGATGGCTGGTTTTACAGCCAGGCTCATATCTAATTGAGGATCTGTCTCCACTTTTTTACAGGCGTCTGTCAGTATGATTCCCGAAAGCAGGAATAATATAAATACTATTTTTTTCATTTTTCTAATATTTTCATTTTTCTAATAACCGGTATTCTGAACAAGGTTCGGGTTGGCATTGATGTCAGGGTCAGGAATGGGGAAGATGTCATATTTACCATCTGTAGCCGTTCCGAGTGCTGTGTTTCCCTTCCATGGCCATAGATAAGCAGCACCTGAAAACTTACCGAACCTTACAAGGTCAGTTCGGCGGTGGCCTTCCCAAAACAGTTCTCGTGCCCTTTCATCAAGGATAAAATCAAGTGTCAGGTCTGCCGAAGTAATATTTCCGCCGGTATTTCCATACGCCCTGGTCCTTAGTTGATTGATATATTCAACAGCTGTGGCCTGGTTTCCGCCACCGCCTCTTAATACGGCCTCGGCATACATCAGGTAAGCATCGGCCAGCCTGAACATGGGAAAATCGGTATCAGGAAAGGTCAGGTCCTGCCCGGTCAACCCATCCGACGTAATATTTTTAAATTTAGTGATGGCATAACCATCCTGAAAATTACCAATATCCTGAATTTCTTTTGTTTGGCCTTCGGTAAAAAACATGGCACGGCTGTCAGCATCACCAGTTTCGTCAGGAAACTTATCGACAAAAGCGCTGGTTGTGCGTGTTCCGCCCCAGCCGCCGTCAATACCATAATCACCGGGCGTCATATCGCCACCAACTGCGGCATGGATAATGAAAGTGGTGCCTCCCCAGGTTTGGGTGTTCAATCCGTCGAAGGCAATCGGGAAAATCACTTCGGGTGATTTGTCGTTGTCAGCCAGGAAGATATTTTGGTAAACCGGGTCGATACTGTAACCCGAGTTGATGACTTTCAGGCTGTATTCCAATGCCTTGTCGTAGCTTGCCGTACCGGTATACACTTCGGCATTCAGGTAAATATTTGCCAGGAGCATCCAAACGGCAGCTTTGTCGGCCCGTGCATATTCATTTGACATGGGGTCCATCATCTGGCTTTCAATCTGGAGGAGTTCATCTTCAATATAATTAAAGAGGTCGGCCCTCAAAATTTGCTTTGGAAAAAATGCACCTACAGGATCGTTTTCGGTTACGAAAGGAACATTGCCAAACAAATCCATGGCATGCCAATAGCTGAGTGCCCTCAGGAAACGGGCTTCGGCACGAAAAAACTTTACGTCATCCCTTAATTGCCCCTGAACACCGCGTTCATCCAGCTTCGTGTCGCTGGTTTCGCGGATGTACTCGTTACAGGCAGTTACCTGATAAAAAATCCTGTAATAAAAAGCGGCGATAAACACATCGCTGGCGCCCCACGATTGACCGTGGAAGTTTTTAATGGTCTGGTCGTTCCAGCCAATTACGGCTTCGTCGGTAGTCAGTTCCTGATGGTACCAGTAACCGCGCAGGTACTGTCCGAAACCCTCGTCAATACCACTGATGTCAGGCTTACCTGCCGGGCCTTCCTGTCCTGAAACAGCCAGGCCGGCATAGAGTTTCGCCAGAACGGCCTTATAAGATGCCGGATCATCAAAAACTTCTGCTGCTGTAACTTCATCAGGGTCGATGGGCCTGGTATCGAGATCTTTGATACAGCTTGTTGTCAAAACCGTAAAAGCTGTAATTGCGAGAAAGCTATTTAAAATCTTTTTCATGATATTTTCAATTAATAGTACGATTAAAACACAAGGTTAACACCCACAACATAAGCACGCGGGCGCGGATAGATATTGTTGTCAATACCATTGAATATCTCCGGGTCAAGACCTGCGTAATTGGTAATGGTAAAGGCATTGTTTACCGTTCCCGAAATACGGAGGCTCACCCTGCCGCCATTGATGTTGGCAAACAGGTAACTCAGGGAGAGGTAATCCATGCGGAAAAACGAAGCTTCCTGAACGTAATAGTCTGACAAATAGCGCGGACTCTGGAAATTCGTTTCATATACGTTGCTTGTGATATTGCTCAAATAAGGCCCTTCGGCACGGTACAACCTTTCGTATACCCCGTTTTCAGAAGCTACATTATTATAGACATAATTACCGAAATTGGCCCGGCCGCTAAAAGAGAAGTCCCAGTTTTTATAGCGCAGTTTCGAATTGATTCCGAAGTAAAACTTTGCCGTTGGGTCCTGAAAATGGTACCTGTCGGCATCCGTTATCACCCCGTCCCCGTTACGGTCAACATAAAGCCCTTCAATCGGTTTACCATCGGTGCCATACACCTGCTCAAACACAAAGAAGGAGTTGATTGGGTGGCCTACACTTTGTATTTGGATTTTGTTGCCCACACCACCTGAAATATTACCGGTGGGGTCGCCCAGGTAATCCGGATCATCAGATGCAGTCAGTTTGGTAATCTTATTGTCGTTGTAGGTCGCATTCAACCCTATGTCCCAATACCAGTTTTCGGTTACTACGGGACGGGTCATAATTGAGAACTCAACCCCTTTGTTTTCCATTGTCCCAATATTGGTCAACAGGTAGTTCGTCAGATTTGAACCTGCCGGGACGGGGGTAAAATTAATCAGGTCTTTGGTTTTCCGCTTATAAAAGTCGATGGATCCATAGAACCTGTCGTCGGCAAAACCGTAATCCAGGGCAATATTCCAGGTTTCGGTTTCTTCCCATTTAATATTTCCGTCGTAACCTTCGGCACGCAATGTCTGGTAATACTTCGGATTCCCGTTTTCGTCGTAACCAAACTGGTAATTGGCAGTTGGCTGACTGGCCGTGTACCTGGGGAGATACGGGTAGTCGTTGCCTTCTTGCAATGCCTGTTGTCCTGTGATGCCCCAGCCCAACCTGAGCTTAAGCTGGGAGATTACTTTGGAATCCCGCAGCCATTTTTCTTCATTAATCTTCCATCCCAGTGCAACTGACGGGAACAAACCCCAGCGGTTGTCGGGAGAGAAGCGCGAGGTACCGTCCTGGCGAACCGTAGCCGTCAACATATAACGGTTGCCATAGGTGTAGTTGAAACGACCGTAGAATGAGACCAGGTAATACTCGGTGCGGTCATCAAATATTCTTTGGATCAAAGTATCGCTTGGCCGGTGCGGGATGTTGCGGTTGTCGCTGTATTGCGTCCTTTTGAAATGCTGCCATGAGTAGCCCCCCATCACGACAAAATGGCTTTTGATCGACTCGACAGACTTGTCATAGGTCACATAAAAATCAAGCAGGTCATTTTTTCTTTGCTGATCATAAACATTATTGACGCCACCGCCATTCTTTAAATCATATTCCCAGGCTGCAAAGTAAGGAACATATACGCTACCATCGCTCCAGGAACGATCGGTCCCGAGATTTAAGGTCAACCTCAGTTCAGGCAAAGCATGTAATTTATAATCAAGTTTTATGTTTCCAACAAAAGTGGTAACATTGGATTTATCTTTACGCAAATTCAGCAGTGCAACCGGATTGGTTGTGCCCAGCGCAACCGGTGCGCCGCCATCCTGTAGCCAGGCATAATAACCACCGTAGTCTGTTGTATCGTACTGGCCTTCCTGATCAGGTACCGGGATGGTATAAACCGAGTCGTTGGTAATGGGTTTCGTGGGATCGAACTGGAGGGCCCCGCCAATGGCGCCACGGTCGGCAAATTTGTTGTTGATGTAACCAAACTGCCCGTTCAGGCTTATCGTAAGGTGGTCGTCTAAAAACCGTGGATCAAGTGAAAACCCGCCTGTAAAGCGCGAAAAATTATCGTTCAGCAAAATGCCGTCCTGATTGGTGTAACCCAGCGAAACCCGGTAGGGCATGTTTTTAGCAGCACCTTTGGCACTCAGGTAGTGGTCCTGTCCGAAAGCGGGTTTAAAGATTTCATCCTGCCAGTTGGTACTGATGTTTTTGTCATCCAATAAACTGAGGGCCGATCCGGAAATACGCCCTTCTTCCACTCCTCTGTTCAATTCGGCACGGAATTGGCCGGCATCCAGTACACCGACAGTCCGGGTGGGAGTAAAGAGCGAAAATTTGCCATCGTAAGTAAACTGAAGCGGTTGCCCGATTTTACCTTTTTTGGTAGTAATAATAATGACACCGTTCGAGGCCCTTGAACCGTAAATAGCAGTGGCCGAGGCATCTTTCAAGATATTGAAGGATTCGATGTCATTTGGGTTGATGGTGTTCAACGGGTTTCTTGCCCCGCTGATTCCGTCGCTGTTCATCGCCACACCATCGATTACGATCAGGGGATCGTTCAGCGCGTTGAGCGAAGCGCCACCCCGGATACGGATTGTAGAACCTTCGCCTGGTGCACCGCCACCGCTGACAACCTGCACACCGGCCACTTTTCCTGCAATCAGGTTCGTGGCCGAAGTAATTTGCCCCTGGTTAAACTCTTTCGATGAAATGGCGGTTACCGCTCCGGTAGCATCGTCTTTCTTCTGCGTTCCGTAGCCGATAATCAACACTTCATCCAAGCCCATGGATTCACTCTCCATACCGATATTTACCGTAGTGCCCGGTTCAACCACCATCTCTTGTGGCATGTATCCGACATAGGAAAACACCAGGGTTGTCTTGGGCTCCACCTGAATGGAAAAAGTACCATCAATATTCGTGGATGTTCCGGTTGTGGTACCCTTAATAACGACAGTTGCCCCCGGTAGTGTTGTCCCGTCGTGCACATCAAATATTTTTCCGGTAACCTCTCCGGATTGCGCAAGTAACGAAACGGAACCCCACAGTAACAATGCCGTTAGCAACATCAATTTTGCGGATAGAAGTTTAAGCATAATTTTAATTGTTTGGTTTATCGAAATTCAATATCTTCACCTTTAATTACTGTTCACTGTTTTCTTAATACGTATCAAAAGTATATATTTCATCAATACCTTAATTTTTGTTAAACAAAAATGCAGGCAGCCTCCCGGGGAGGGTCTTTTAAAGCACAACGTACTTATCTGAATAAATGAGTGTTACAAGTAACAACATTTGTTTTTCGGACGGATGAATAAAATTCTTTTTTGCAAAACAACTTTTGAGCGCAATCGTTTTAAATCACAGTTTTCCAGTGGATTTCATTGTGAAAGCGCTTCCAATAAAAAAAGTTCTCTCATCAACATCTTCCTCTTCACTACCGCTTTATCCGGCAGGAGGTTCAATACTTAAACAGGTTTCTGGTAAGGGTGTTTCAGAATACTTCCCGTTAACTCGAAGCCCGGACGATTAATTCTGTTTTCAACGTATGCCTTTCAGGTTCATAATCAAAGCTATCGGCTTTTATCCGCCGGAGGAGAATCTCCGTGGCTTTTTTGCCCAAATCGTAGCCAAACTGATCCACCGAACTCAGCTCAGGTTCGCAGATGGAAGAACTCCGGCTGTTCTCGAACCCCACTATTCTCAGTTCATCCGGGACATTTATTCCCAACTTCCGGGCTGTTTTCATCACAGCGATGGCCGTCAGGTCATTCACCGCAAACACACCATCGGGACGGTTAAGCTTTTTCAGTACACCGCGAGAGATTTTAACAGCAGAGTCAAAGGTATCGCAGGCATAAACCAGATCGTTGGTAAATGTGAAGCCGTTTTTTTCCAGTGCATCTTTGTAACCTTTCAGCCTGTTCATTCCGAGCAGCAGGTGCTGGGGGGCCGAATAAAAGGCAATACGCTGACAACCCCTCTCAATCAGATGGCTGACCGCCTTGAAAGCACCGGAATAATCATCAACCATCACACTGTCAGCATGAAATTGGTGGAGTACCCTGTCATAAAAAACCAGCGGTATCTCGTTGTCGATGAGTTGCTGGAAATGAGAAAAGTCCTGTGTCTCTTTGGAGAAAGAAGCCAGTACACCATCTACACGGTTGGCAAGCAGGGTTTGGGTGTTGAGCACCTCCCTCAGATAAGATTCATTGGACTGAACCACCAGAACATTGAAATTGTTCTGGTAAGCCACCTCTTCGATACCGTTGATAATTGTTGAAAAAAAATAGTGCTGTACTTCGGGAACGACCAGCCCGATAGTGTTGGTACGGCTGTGCTTGAGGTTCAGGGCAATAAGGTTTGGCTGGTAGCCCAGTATTCTTGCCAGTTCCTGGACAGCTTCACGCGTCTTAATGCTGATATCAGGATGGTTCTGCAAAGCCCTGGAAACAGTTGATGTGGAAATGCCCAGTTTCTCAGCAATATCTTTTAAGGTAATTTGTTTTTTCATCTAATTTGTGCACCTCCGTTTCCCGGGAGCCAAAGTTAAGGTTTTTCATACAAAGGGCGAATGTATGCAAATGTAGTGCCGCTTTTACAATCGTTTGCGGACTTCTGTTTATTTGTTATTTCGACCCGTCCCGGGCGGAGAGAGATGACAGCCGGTTCCTTTAAGCCAAACCTGAAGGCCTATTCGACCAAATTAACACCAATGATTTTAATCCTCGGAGTCAACCATTGCCCTTCTGCATTTGATTGTTGAATCTTGCGGACCACATCCATTCCGTCAATGACTTTGCCAAAAGCGGCAAAGCCCTGTCCGTCGGAATTCCGGTTGCCTCCGTAATCCAACGAAGGCTGGTCGCCCACACAAATAAAAAACTCACAAGTTGCCGTACCGGGTTCGTTGCGGGCCATCGAAATCACGCCATCTTTGTGCAAAATACCAGTTGTTTTGGTGTTTTCGTGGGGAATGGGGGCAAGCATCTGTGGATGATTGTCTTCGTAGAGGCCACCCTGGATCACTTCAATTTTCACCTTGTTATCCGGTTGATTATCCAGGCTTACCGTGCGGTAAAAGGTAGCATCATTCAAACGGCTCTCTTCAATGTATTTCAGAAAATTGGCGACCGTAAGGGGGGCTTTGTCAGGATACAATTCCAGGGTGATGTTGCCCAGTTCCGTTTTCATCAGCACTTTTGGATTGCTGGTTTGGGTACAACAACCCGAAAGTACAAGGGGGACAAGGAAAAGAAAGAAGAAATATTTTAAAGATTTCATGTGCTAAATTTAAGGTTTTTTTTGGATTGGCAACTTGCATTCTTTGTCAAAACGCTTTCAGGTGCAAGTACGCCGGGAGCTTTTCTTTTGCTATTCGGGATTTCAAACTCCGAATTCCAGGCATGCGAATTACAAACCCGGATGAGCACCGGGCACGTTAAATCACCCGCAACCAGACAAAACCAAAGGGCTCAAAACGAAAACTGCTGTTCTCGTCTTCGACGGAAAACCCCTGTGGAAACAGGAGCATTAAATCCTTGTCGGGAAAAGGGTTCCTGATGTTTATCGGCCCGGATGATAAATTATTAATTACCAACAATTGTTCATCTTCAAGTGTTCGCGTATAAGCCAACACCTTCTCTGTTTTCTCCCCCGAAAGTGTTTCTGCCAAAAGGAAACCGGTTGTCCCCCTGCCCAAAACCCTTTCATCTTTCCGGGTATTGAGCATGCTGCTGATCATTCCAAAAACGCGGGAATGAAAGCTTTCTTCATCTTTCAGGTTTTCCTGCAATTTTTCCCAGTCAATCCGTCCGCGCACCAAAAAGCGGGTGTCGTCTTTTCCGGTGAGTTTGATTTGTTCGGCATAATATTTTTCGTCATTCCATTTACCAAATTCATCGCCATAATAAACCACCGGCGTCCCGGTGAGGGTAAGCATCAACGAATAAGCCAGGCCGATTTTACGTTCGTCGCGTTGCATCAATTCCGACAGCCGCGCCGAAATGCCCTCGCCCAGCCTGAAATCCCATTCAGCTTGGTGGCAATAATTGTCATGGATAAACTTCCGGTCTTCTTCCGAAACATAAACCAGTTCCAGGCTCAATTCGTCGTGCACCCGTAAAAAACTCAGCCACTGGCTGTTTGCCGGAATCCTGGGCGTTACCGCTGGGCTGAGTGTTTGTTTAACAGGCCGGCCATCCTCAAGGGCAATCGCTTTGAACATCATGGGCATCAACGGAAAATGGTAGGCTGCATGGCATTCATCACCCTCTCCCATGTATTTGACCACCTCCTTGGGTTTTTGGCAGGCTTCGGCAAGTAGTAACGTGCCGGGTTTTGTGTAATCGAGTATCGCTCTGAAAAACTTGACAATCGTATGTGTTTTGGGAAGGTTTTCGCAATTGCTTCCCTCTTCTTTCCAGAGATAAGGAATGGCATCGGCACGAAAACCATCTACCCCCGTAGTTTGCCAATACAACAGGTTGCGGCTCATGGCCAGCAAAACATCGGGGTTTTTGTAATTCAGGTCGGGTTGAAAACTGAAGAAGCGGTGGAAGTAATTCCAGCCGTCTCCATTGGGCTCCCAATTGCTGTCTTCAATGCCTTTGAACAGCAGCCTTGCCTTGCCGTAAAGCGAAGTATTCTTGCTCCAGATATAATAATTTCGGTAGGGATTGTCTTCCGATTTTCGGGCTTCCAAAAACCAGGGGTGCTGGTCAGACGAATGGTTGATGGCAATGTCGAATATTACCCGGATACCCCTTGAATGGGCTTCTTTCAGAAAATTTCCAAAAACGGCTTCCTGCTCTTCCCGGCTTGAATCTGCCGTCAGGCCCAGCAAATCAGGCCGGATGCGGTCGTATTTTTTGATGTCGAAACCGGCATCGCGCATGGGCGAATCAAGGATGGGCAACAGCCACAGGCAGTTGACACCCAAATCCTGTAAGTAATCCAGTTTGTCTGACAGTCCGTTAAAATCTTTATTGAACAAATCGACGTACAAAGCGTACACAATGGCGTCTTTGTACCAATCGGTTTCTGCTTGCTTTGGAGGGCTGTTTTTTGGTTCCAGTTCCCTTAGAAAATCATTCAGTTTTCCTTCCCCGGTATCGGGGTAAAGTTCATTCCAGTAATGTTTTAGCCTGGTTCTTTCGTTCATGGGCATGGCTGTTAAGCTGAATGACAAAACTACTTAAATTCAGACGGAAGCTGTAAATCTGAGCTTGAAAGCGGCAAAACTTTCAGGCAGTATCAAAGCTGTTGGGCAGGATGTGGGAATACAAACGTTTGCAAAAAGCAGTTTCTGTTTTCTGAAATGAATAAACAACGCAATTGCCGTCCTTTGAAAACCTACTGCCGGTTTATGCCTGTTGCACACCATAAAATGTGGTATTTTTGAAATCGCAAATTCCGAAAATTAACTTCTTTCAGATGAAACTTAGATTATTGACCATTGTCGTTCTGCTTGTGGTTGTTACCATCCGTACCGAAGCCCAAAAGGCCGGTTTACAGCGCATCGACCCCCCATTCTGGTGGACAGGAATGCAAAACAACACCCTGCAACTGATGGTTTACGGGGAGAATATTTCGGCTACAAAACCACAAATTCATTATCCGGGCGTTTTGCTGAAAGAGGTGATCGCAGTGGAAAGCCCCAATTATTTATTTCTCAACCTGGTGATTGACAACAACGCCAAAGCAGGGAGTTTCGACATTGGTTTTTATAAAAAGAAGAGGAAGGTGGAATCCTATAAATTTGTGTTGAAAACCCGCGATTCCAATCCTGATTTGCACAAGGGTTTCGATAACTCAGATGTCATTTATCTGTTGATGCCCGACCGTTTTGCCAATGGTGACAGCACCAACGACAACATGCCGGGGATGATTGACACAGCCAAGCGTTCCAATCCACTTGGACGGCACGGTGGCGATATCCGGGGAATCGCCAACCATTTGGATTACCTGAATGAACTGGGGGTTACAACCATCTGGACCACGCCCTTGCTCGAAAACAACATGCCCCGACAGTCGTATCACGGTTATGCCATCACCGATTATTACAACATCGACCCGCGTTTCGGTACAAATGAAGATTATAAAAAGCTCGTGAAAGAAGCCCACCAAAAAGGCTTAAAAATTGTGATGGATATGGTGGCCAACCATTGCGGAACGGGCTACTACTGGAACGATGATTTGCCTTCGAAAGACTGGTACAACCAGTGGCCCGAATTTACACGTTCCAATTACCGGGTGGCCGTTCAGTCGGATCCCAACGCACCGCAGGCCGATTACGATAAAATGGTAAAAGGATGGTTTGACCACACCATGGCCGACCTGAACCAACACAACAAACTGCTGGCGGAATTCCTGATTCAAAATACCATCTGGTGGATAGAATATGCCGGAATTGATGGTATCCGACAGGACACTTACCCGTATTCTTACAAAGATTTTATGGCTGAGTGGATGCAGCGCATTCTGGAAGAATATCCTGATTTTAATGTGGTTGGCGAGGTGTGGCTCGATTACCCTCCCGTAACGGCTTACTGGATGGACAATAAAACCAATGCCGATGGCTACCGCTCGTACCTTACCAATGTTTTCGACTTCCCGCTCTCCACAGCCATTGCCCGTGCTTTTAATGAGAAAGAAGGCTGGTCGTCGGGGACGATGCGGCTTTACGAATTGTTGTCGCAGGATTTTCTGTACAGCAATCCCATGAACATCGTCACTTTTTCTACCAACCACGATGCTGACCGCTTTTTCAGCAAGATGAATGAGGATTACCAGAAATTCAAACTGGGGATGATTTTTTTGATGACCACGCGGGGCATTCCGCAAATTTATTACGGTGGGGAAATTTTAATGACCGGCCGCGAACATAAGGGGCACGGAACCATCCGTGAAGATTTTCCCGGTGGATGGCCCGGCGACAGTGAGAATGCTTTTACTTCACAGGGGCGCACCGAAGAACAGGAAGAAGCTTTCAATTTTATGCGGCGATTGCTGAACTGGCGAAAAAACAATCGCGCCGTGCAATACGGCAGCTTAAAACAATACCTTCCCGAGGATGGTGTTTATGTTTATTTCCGGCATTTCGAAGGCGAATCGGTGATGGTGGTTTTGAATAACATTGCCGAGAACAAGACCATCGACCTGTCGCGTTTTGAAAAAGACCTGGCCGGTTTTAACAAAGGAAGGAGTGTGCTGACACGGCAATCGTTTGACAGCCTCGATACTTTGAATGTGCCGGCTAAATCGGGTTTGGTGATTGTGCTGGGAGAATAGAATCCCCCCAACCCCCTTTAGGAAAGGGGGAGTTATGGGGATGCCCTTTAGGAAAGGGGGAGTTATGGGGATGTGCTTTAGGAAATGGGAGTGGAGGGGATGCACAAAAAGAATTAGAATGAATCTGTTGAAAACTGGAAATACGGAAAAATCCAAGGAGAAGCCCACCTCTCCCCCTTCTAAGGGGGCTGGGGGGATTCATAACCGTTACCTGCCCTACAATAAAAAGCTCAAACAGTTCTCCAAAAACCTGAGAAACGACAGCACACGATCAGAAATTGCACTTTGGCAGGAACTACGGGGAGCTAAAACGGGATATACTTTCAATAGGCAAAAACCCATTTTAAATTACATCGTTGATTTCTACTGTAAACCACTAAACTTGGTAATTGAAGCAGATGGAATTAGTCACTGGGATAAAGAACAAATTAAAAAAGATCAAATCAGACAGGAGAAACTTGAGAAGCTCGGACTCCATTTTCTAAGATTCGATGATGATGAAATATTGAATGATATGGAAAATATTTTGAGAGTTATTGAAATAACGATTGAGGATTTGGAACAGATATATCCGGAGGCAAGAAAAAGGAGAAAAGATGGGGAACGTCCTAAAAGGAAGAGACGGACGCGTGCGGAGCGGGGGAAATGCAGCAGCAGTAGGAATCCCCCCAACCCCCTTTAGGAAAGGGGGAGTTATGGGGATGCCCTTTAGGAAAGGGGGAGTTTTGGGGATGCCCTTTAGAGAAAGAGTAGTTATGGGGGAAAAGATAGAGTTGAGGAAAGATGCAAAAGTGACGTAAAATGAGAATTCCAAACATAGGAATTACGGGAAACACTCAGGAAAAACCCACCTCTCCCCCTTCTAAGGGGGCTGGGGCAATTCCTGGTTGAATACGGGATTGGTACAATAAATAAACACAATGAAACTTAAAACAATTGCTATTCTGGTTTTAATGCTGGCGACCTGGAACCTCCCCGCCCAGATAGCCTGGCTTACACCGGCAGACCCCACAGTAGATGAGGAAGTAACCCTCACCTTTGATGCTAAACAAGGCAACAAAGCACTGGCCGGTTATGAGGGAACGGTCTACCTGCACACCGGTATCATTACCGATAAAAGTCTGGACGGCGGCGACTGGAAGCACGTAGTTGGTAACTGGGGCAAAGCCGATGAAAGGGTAAAAATGACAAGCAAAGGGAACGGCCTGTACACCTTCGAATTTGTTATTCGCTCGTTTTATGAGCTGCGCCCCGAAGAGCAAGCCCGCCAACTGGCCTTTGTGTTTCGCAGCGAAGAGGGGGCCAAAGTGGGAAAAACCGGCACCAATGAAGATATTTTCCTTGCTGTAAACGGTTACCGTCCACCGGTAAAGAAAGAAGCCGTTTACCTTTTCGAAACCCGGAAATACATTTCCGATTCATTGCACGGCAACCAACTGGATATCCGAACCAACCACGGGACGGTACGTGTCACACCTTTTACGGACCGCATCATTCAAATTGTTAACCTTCCCGAAAAAAACAATTACAAAGATTTATCCGATGCGGTGATTCTGCAGCCGCCCCGTATTCGTATTTTTATTGAAGTAACCGACGATTGGTTGAAATACAAAACCGACAGCCTCGAAGTGGTTTTCCACAAAGACCCTTTTTTTGCCGCCTTTGTTTACCACGGCGACACCATTCTTCAGGAAGAAAAAGGATATTTTGAACGCAGCGACAACAACGGGCTCCGCTTTCAACTCGACAACAACGAAAAAATCTACGGCTTGGGGGAAAGGGCGAATGCATTCAACCTTGTTGGCAGCCGCTACAAATTGTACAACCGGCCAAAATATGGTTACGAAATTGGCGCTAAGAACTTGAATTATTCCATTCCGCTGGTGGTTTCTTCCCGGAAATATTTGTTGCTGTTCGACAATCCCCAGAAGGGCTATGCCGATGTGGGGGAAACCGAACAGCAGATTTTGGAATGGGGGGCAATTGGAGGTACAATGAAATACTTTCTCATTGCCGGAAACAGTTTCAAATCGCTGGTCATGGATTATTCATTACTCACCGGCCGGCAGCCCATGCCACCGCGCTGGGCCTTGGGGAATTTGCAGTCGCGCATGGGCTACCGCAGCCAGAGGGAAACCGATTCCATCGTCAGGCTGATGCAACAATACGATTTCCCCATCGATGCCGTTATCCTCGATTTTTACTGGTTTGGCGACAGCATCATGGGCACCATGGGCCGGCTGGACTGGTACAAACCCAACTGGCCGCAGCCCGAAAAAATGATTCAAAAATTCAGGAAAACCGGTGTCAAAACCATCCTGATTACCGAACCCTACATCCTCGATTCGCTGGCCAATTTTAAAATTGCCGATAGTTTGGGCATCCTTGCCACCGACAGTTTGGGGAGTTCCTACGTCAACAAAGAGTTTTACTTCGGCCACGGAGCCCTTATTGATATTTTTAAACCGGAAGCGCAGGATTGGTTTTGGGAACAATACCAAAAGCAAATCAAAATTGGCGTGGCCGGCTGGTGGGGCGATCTGGGAGAACCCGAGAACCATCCTTCCGACCAAATTCACGTCAATGGCAAGGCCGACGAAGTGCACAATATTTACGGCCATTATTGGGACAAAATGTTGTTTGAAAAGTACCGGAGATACCATCCCGAAACCCGTTTGTTCAACCTCAACCGTTCGGGTTTTGCCGGCTCTCAGCGCTACGCTGTTTATCCCTGGACAGGCGATGTTTCGCGCTCCTGGGGCGGCTTGCAGGCACAATTGCCGCTGATGCTGCACATGAGTTTGAGTGGCTTGCCCTTCATCCATTCCGATGCCGGTGGTTTTGCGCAGGGAACTAAAAACGATGAGTTGTACACCCGCTGGCTGCAAATGGCCTGCTTCTCGCCCATCCTTCGCCCGCACGGCTCCGACATCCCTTCCGAACCGGTTTATTTCTCCGAACACACCCGTGAAATTGTGCGCAACTTCATGAAACTGCGTTACCGTTTGCTGCCTTACATTTACACCACTGCCATGCAGGCCCACCTGCGGGGCTACCCCATCGTCAGGCCCTTGTTTTTTGAGTTTCCGGAGGACACCGCAACTTACAACATCAGTAGCGAATATTTGTTTGGAGGGCAATTTCTGGTAGCCCCTGTTGTTGAGGCCGGAATTGAAAGGTTATCTGTTTACCTGCCGGGAGAAGTCAAATGGTACAATTTCTGGGATAAGCAAAAATTCGCCGGTGGTCAATGGATTGAGGTGCCCGTCATTCTCGAAACCATTCCTGTTTTTGTTCAGGAAGGCGCTTTCATTCCCCTGGTAAAGGCCGTCAGCAGTACCGATTTTTATTCGTCGCAGGAACTCACTGTCCGTTATTTTCCCGGAAATATTGGCGACTCCAGCGCTTACACCATCTTTGAAGATGATGGCAAAACCTACGGAACCATTGGCCGTGGCGAGTTTGAATTGATGGTGATGAAAGCCCGCCAGCCCGATGAAAAATCCATGCAGATTCAGTTCAGCAAAGACGGCTGGGACTACCAGGGCATGCCCTTGAAACGGGTGATGAAACTGGAAATTGTGGGGCAGTCACCAAAAGCAAAACGAAACATCACCCTGAACGGGGAAAAAATGAGAAAGAAAAAAGAAAGTGATAACTTTGAAGGTTTCTATTTCAACTCATCCGGAATGTTGGTTGTTGATTTTAACTGGGATGGGAGAATGATAAAAATAGATATTATAAAAAAATAAGACATTAAATAAAATACAATGAGAAAAAACAGATTTATCCTATTTTCGCCCCTCGTTTTTTGCTTGGTACTGCTTATGCTTATTTCTTGCCAGGAAAGCCCGAAGAAAATGAACGACAATCAGGAACAAACCAAAGAATCATCAGGGATGAAACACGTCGAATGGAGCAGAAGCGCCAATATTTATGAAGTCAACATCAGGCAATATACCGAAGAGGGCACGTTTAAAGCCTTCCGTAAGCACTTGCCCCGTTTAAAAGAAATGGGGGTGGACATCCTCTGGCTGATGCCCATCCACCCGGTGAGTAAACTCAACCGCAAAGGCACACTGGGTAGTTATTATGCTGTGGCCGATTACAAAGCCGTAAATCCCGAATTCGGCAATATGGACGATTTTAAAGCTTTGGTGGAAGAGGCCCACGGTTTGGGCATGAAAGTCATTCTCGACTGGGTGGCCAACCATTCGGGCTGGGACAATGTGTGGACGGTGGAACACGAAGATTTTTATGAGAAGGACAGCAATGGCAAGTTCATTTCCCCTTACGACTGGACGGATGTGATTTCCTTCGATTACAACAATCCGCAAATGCGCGACAGCATGATTACTGCCTTGAAATTCTGGATTACCGAAGCCGACATCGATGGTTACCGCTGCGATGTGGCCGGGATGGTGCCGACCGATTTCTGGGATGATGCACGAACAGCAATGGACAAAATCAAGCCTGTTTTTATGTTGGCCGAAGACGAAGACAATGCCGATTTATTGCGCCATGCCTTCGACATGAATTACACCTGGAAACTGAACCACTTGATGAATGACATTGCCAAAGGCAAAAAAATTGCCAACGACATTTGGGATTATCTGAAATGGAATGATGCACATTTCCAGCCGGACGATTACCGCATGGCCTTCACCACCAACCACGACGAGAACTCCTGGAACGGAACCACCAAAGAACGCCTGGGAGATGCCACTGAGGTTTTTGCTGTTCTCTCCTACACCGTCAAAGGGATGCCACTTATTTACTGCGGGCAGGAAGCCGGTTTGGACAAACGGCTGGCCTTTTTTGAAAAAGACACCATCAACTGGGACAAGTTATCAGAAGTTGACTTTTACACCACATTGAACAAATTAAAGCACAACAACAAAGCCCTGTGGAACGGCACTGCCGGCGGTGAAATGCTTCGCATTGGTGGCGGTGTTAATCCAAATGTTTTTGCTTTTTACAGGCTTAAACAAGGGAACATTGTGGCCAGCTTTTTAAACCTGAGTCCCGGCAAACAAAGCATCACTTTCGACCAAAGCCAAATCGAAGGCGATTACACCGATGTCTTCAGCGGGAAGAAAGTAAGCCTGCGCAAGGGCCATAAATTTACCCTGAAACCCTGGGGGTATTTGGTGTTGACGAAGTAATCACCGAACTGTCGTTCTAATCCGTCAGCCGACGGATTAGAACGACAAATTGTTTTATTCCACGACCATTTTCTTCGTCACCCTGTTCTGCCCGGCAGTAACGGTATAAAAATAAACTCCCGGACTGAAGTCCTTCAATCGCAAAACAAGCTGTTGACTACCCTCTTCGAGACGGCCAAAATCCTTTACAAACAATTGCCGCCCGGTGATGGAATAAACGGTCACGCTTACATTTTCTGATTTGTACAATTCCAGCTGGATGGTAGTTTCCTCCCGGAAAGGGTTGGGTACGTTGCCTGAAACAAACAGGGGTTGTTGGAGGGAAGATTGTTCTTCGATACCAACCCATCCGCAAAACAGGTAAGGATCCCACTCGGAGGGCCAGTCATAATAACCTATGGTAAAATCCTGAATGTACTTAAATTGTACCGGCATCAACGGATCAGTTGGATCCATGTCAAGGTAAACATAAGGAATAGTATAATCACCGTCAGACTCAAAGGCATATTTGGGTGCGGTTCCCAGGTAGGCCTGCCACATTCCTTCGGAGAACAGTGTAACATTTATGGGGCCGTTCTCAACAGGAGATCCCCATGTCCTGATGTAGGTAATCGGATCGAAACCCCGCACCCAGATATTCGGGCTGGTGTTCTCAACTTGGTCTTCGAGGTCGGTATCCAGCCAGGAAATAAAGATTTTATCGGCAGTCGGACTGGTTGTGATCTGGATACGGTTGTCCTGTGACATGTCCCCAAATGTTCCCCTAAAAGTTCTGGGCCTGCCCATTTCAATGGCACAAAACGGGTTGTAGGGATTCTCATCGAGCAGGTCGTAGGCACCAAGGTAACCCTCGGCAGTAATGATGCTGAAAGGATCAGCGCCCGTCGGACCGACCATGACAGCAATGTGTAGCTTTCCCCAGGCATCAACAGCGATGTCGCAATCAAAAGCTGTGGTATAAGAAATCTCAGTCCTTGGAGGTGGAACATCACCAAACAATCCGGCAATTTGTTCATCCGTTAAATGATGATTCACAATTCCATTCATTCCTGTAGGGCCATCCAACTGGATTACATTTGGGCCATCCCAGTTTTCGCCCCCGTCGGTGGTTTTCCAGTAAATGGGGTAAAGGTTCTTGAAACCTTCCACTTCTTCGGCTTCACCGTTGTTGCCAATCATGACAATGTAGCCTGTTTGTCCATCCTGGCCAAAAGCGATTTTAATATCAACCGGTTCCCCCAGGGTAGAATCAATCAGCGCTTCCAGCGATTCCCTGACGTAAACAAAGTCTTCAAAGTCTTCATCCCAGCTTCCCCTGGAGATGATCAGACTGTCGTAATAATCGAAGGTGTCGCTTGTCCAGTCCTGGTTTGCCCCTACCGCAAATACTTTACCATCCGAAGTGATGTCAAAACCCTGAACGGAAACCTGGTGAAAACGCTCGTCGGATGGCAGTACCGATGCAGTGTGGTAAGCCGTGTCGCCGATACTGCCCACACCATGCAAATACCCCCAGCCCGTGTTTTCGTCAACGTAGCTGCTTGAAAAGTAAGCAAGGTAGGCATCATCCGTATTTCCCGACGGGTTGAAAATGCCGTGGTTTGTCCATCTTCCGGAATAAGGTGAAGTAGTAACCCGCATCATCGTGTCCCATGTTTGTCCGCCGTCTTTGGAAATATCGTAGGCAAGGGAAAGATTTCCCTGCCCGGGCATGTTTGTTACCGTATTCAGTCCGGGCACAACCCAAAGGCAGGAAAGCTTTTGCCAGTACCCCAAGGCATTGGGCGCTGTACCCAGGTCAACAATGGAAACGATGTTCACATCCCGCTCAGGTATTGGCATTACAGGCAATGGTTTTACAATTTGGTTAGTGGGCGGTTTTTTTGATTTGGAGGGGATCTGCTCAACCCTCATTTTTTCCTTTTTCATTTGGAACGGATGGTTCTGTGCAAAGCCGGAAAGAACAAAAAACAAACTGAATGCAAGGAGGTAATTTTTTTTCATGGCGGAGTGTTTTGGTTAGACCAATTGCATTTTTAAAATACGCCGGAAGGGCACAATGGGGAATCCTGTTACCAAACTAAAGGCGTATTTTGATTTTTAATAGGTATTGGGCTGTAAAGATAACTGTTCTTTCGTAGCATTGCAAACGATTGTAATAAAACAAGTGTGCCCGTCATGTTTCATCCTGCCCTGATCAACAAAAGAAAGCACTGTAAAACAAAACTGCCCAGGTGATTTTTTCCGACTTTTGCGTCATACAAAATACCGAACATGCTGCAACACCATTTCGATGCTGTCATATTTGACCTGGATGGCGTTATTACCAAAACTGCCGTCACCCACAGCAATGCCTGGAAAAAAATGTTTGACGATTACCTGCAACAAAGGGCTAAAGTAAACGGAGAAACATTCAATGAATTCACTTCTGAAGATTATTTGTGTTTTGTGGATGGCAAACCACGCTACGAAGGCGTCAAATCTTTCCTGGAATCAAGAAACATTGAGTTGCCTTTCGGTACACCTGAAGACCGTCCTGAGAAGGAAACCATTTGCGCACTCGGCAACCGGAAAAATGAAGCTTTTAACGAAGTGCTGAAAAACGAAGGGGTAGTTGTCTATCCCTCAACCATTCGTTTACTTGAGGAATTACGAAATGCCGGCATCCGCATTGGCGTGGCTTCTTCCAGCAAGAATTGCGAAGCAGTGCTCAAAACCGCCGGACTGACCCACTTTGTCGAAACCCGCGTGGACGGCGTGGTTTCAGCCGAGCTGGGACTAAAAGGCAAACCACAGGCCGACATTTTCCTTACAGCTGCAGCAAACCTCGGTGTTGACCCGGATAAATCGGTGGTGGTCGAAGATGCCTCCTCCGGGGTGGCGGCAGGAAAAAACGGCAACTTCGGGCTGGTACTTGGACTTTCCCGTGAAAATAACAAACAGGTGCTGCTCGCCAATGGCGCCGATATTGTTGTTGATGACCTCGAAGATTTCAGTATGGCAGACATCGACCTTTGGTTTAAAAAGGGGAAAGAGGAAGATGGCTGGAAACTGAATTTTTACGGCTACGCGCCTGCGAAGGAAAAATCGCGGGAAGCCCTGTTAACTGTTGGCAATGGTTATTTCGGAACACGAGGCGCAATGGAGGAAAGCAGGGCAGGAAAATACAATTACCCGGGAACATACATCGCCGGGTTGTACAACCGCCTTGTTACCAGGGTCGCCGGGCGGGAAATTGAAAACGAAGATTTTGTAAATGCCCCCAACTGGCTCGCTGTTTCTTTTAAAATAGAAGACGAACCCTGGTTCAGGCCCGGCGAAAATGAAATCGTTGAACTTAGCAGAACTTTGGACTTCAGAACGGGTTTGCTGAGCAAAAGAATGCTGGTCACCGATGCCGGGAAGCGCCGTACCCTGATAGAGTCAGATCGTTTTGCCAGTATGGACAACCCTCACATGGCAGCCATCCGCTACCGGATTACACCCCTTAATTACAGCGGTTCGTTAAGCCTGTATTCCGCCCTTGACGGCAATGTTAAAAATGAAGGTGTGGAACGATACAAAGCATTGAACAACCAACACCTTCAAGCTGTTAATCAGGGAGGGAACGGCCATATTTCTTTTCTTAAAGTAAATACCAGGCAGTCGGATATTGAGCTTGTTGAAGCTGCGAAACTCCGTCTGACAATTGACAGGAAAGAGAAAAAAACTGAATTTGGCCTGTGCACCGATGAAGGCATCGTGTACACCTACATCGACCACGAAGCCAGGCAGGGAGAGGTGATTGAACTGGAAAAACTGGTCAGCATTTATTCGTCCAACCAAACCCACACGGGTGAGCTGACAGAACTGGCACTCGCCAACCTGAACAAGGCCGCGCATTTTGAGGATTTGCTTACTGAAAGCACCAAAGCCTGGAAGAACATCTGGGAAGAAGCAGACATCCGCCTCGAAGGCGACCGCATCTCACAGAAACTGCTGCGGATGCACATTTACCATTTGCTGGTTTCTGCTTCGCCGCACAACGTCAGCCTGGATGCGAGTGTTACAGCCCGCGGCCTGCACGGCGAAGCATACCGAGGACATATTTTCTGGGACGAACTGTTCATCCTGCCCTTTTACGATATTCATTTTCCGGAAGTGGCAAAGTCGCTGTTAATGTACCGCTACAACCGACTTGACGCAGCACGCAACTACGCAAAGGAAAACGGTCTCGAAGGAGCCATGTTCCCCTGGCAAAGCGGAAGCGACGGAAGGGAAGAAACACAAGTGGTACACCTCAACCCCTTAACCGGAGAATGGGGCCCCGACCACAGCTCACTGCAAAGGCATGTTTCCCTGGCCATTGCCTATAATATCTGGCAGTATTTTCACCTGACAGAAGACACAGGCTTTATTGAGAAATACGGCGCTGAGATGTTTTTTGAGATTTGTCGCTTCTGGGCCTCCAAATCCGATTACAATCCCCAAACAGGTAAATATTCCATTACGGGGGTAATGGGGCCTGATGAATTCCACGAAAAATATCCCGAAGCCACTGTGGGGGGGCTGAAAGACAATGCCTACACCAACATTATGGTGGCCTGGATTTTTTCCCGTGTACCGCTTCTGCTCGATAAGATGAATGAAAAATCCCGCAAAGAATTGTTTGGCCGCATCGGTCTCGCCCCGGAAGAGTTAACAAACTGGAACAACATCCGAAGTCAGCTCTCACTGGATATTTCCAAAGAGGGAATAATTGCACAGTACGATGGTTACTTTAACCTAAAGGAACTGGACTGGGATTTCTACAGGAAAAAATACGGTAACGTTTACCGCATGGACAGGTTGCTGAAAGCAGAGGGAGAATCGGCCGATGACTACAAAGTGGCCAAGCAGGCCGATACTTTAATGACTTTTTACAACCTCGAGAAAAAGCAGGTAGACGAAATTTTAAAAGAACTGCACTGCCGCTTACCCGATGATTACCTGAAGAAAAACCTGGAATACTATTTACATCGCACTTCCCATGGTTCCACGCTGAGCCGGGTTGTTCACGCACACCTTGCAAAAATGACCGGAAATGAACAATTGGCCTGGGACTTGTATTTTGATGCACTCACAAGTGATTACAACGACATCCAGGGCGGCACTACCGCCGAAGGAATCCATGCCGGGGTGATGGCCGGAACCGTGATGATTGCCCTCACTGTTTTTGCCGGAACCGACCTGCGCGGAAATATGCTCACTGTTGACCCCGCCCTGCCCAAACAGTGGAAAAGCATGAAGTTCTGCCTGTATTTTAAAGGTGCACATTACCAAATTGAACTGACTAACAACACCGTATGGATTCATGTTGACAAGGATGCGGGGATTCGTGTTGCGGGAACAGACTATCAATTGAAAAAGGGGGCAAAACTTGAGGTTTTAATACACCCTTAAACGGAGAACCAACATCCGTTCATTACCCGGCAAAGCCCAACCCACATTACCACACCCACAGGACGTGGATTTCTTCATTTTATCAACAGCCATCTTCAGGAAGGTTACAGCCGGTTTCATTTTTTGTGCGCCCCGCATTTATTGTTGATAAACATAAAATAAAGGCTGAAACAAAAACTTGGAATGCTTACAAAATTATCTATTTTTGTTGCTTTCTGAAATTCAATGTTTCACCAAAATCAATAAATTATGTTAAAAGGACATCCGAAAGGACTTTTTGTTTTCTTGTTTGCGAACATGGGTGAGCGATTTGGTTATTACACCATGATGGCTATTTTCATTTTGTTCATGCAGGCAAAATTCGGCCTTGATGCCAAATCGGCCGGACAGATTTACGGTACTTTTCTTTTTGGGATTTATTTTATTCCCCTGTTGGGAGGAATCATCGCCGACAAATTCCTGGGATTTGGCAAAACCATTACCCTCGGCATTATTTTGATGATTGGCGGCTACTTTATGCTGGCACAACCGGGTTCGGGCTTGCCCTTCGTTTATCTCTCCCTCGGGATTGTTTCCATCGGAACTGGTTTTTTCAAAGGCAACCTCCAGGCACTGGTCGGGAAACTTTATGACGACGCCAATTACACCAAGTTCCGTGATTCGGCTTTCAACATTTTCTATATGGGAATTAATATCGGTGCTTTCTTTGCACCCTCGGCGGCTCAGGGAATGAGTAACTGGATACTGAAAAAAGGCGGGCTGATCTACAATGCCAACCTTCCAAGCATGGCGCACGAATACCTGAATGCCACAGCCAACGGACGAACTTTTGAGGAAACAGCCGAACTGACCAAACTGGCCCACCAATCCATCCTTGCAGACGGGGGGTACCAGTTTACCAACTTAACGGATTTCAGCAATTATTATATCGATACTCTTGGACAATCCTACAGCTACGGATTTGGGATTGCTGCGGTGAGCATTTGTGTTTCGTTGCTGATTTTCCTTGTTTTCAGGAAAACCTACAAGCATGTTGACATCATGCACAAACACGCAAAACAAAAAGAAGACCACAACATTGTGGAATTGACCCCACAACAAAACAAGAAACGGCTGACTGCCCTGGCTTTGCTTTTTATCGTAAATATTTTCTTCTGGATGGCCTTTCATCAGAATGGCTTTACACTGACCATTTTTGCACGTGATTACACCGTTACTGAAGTCAGTTGGTTTACCTATGTTTTCTTTGACCTGAACGCACTGTTACCGATTATTGCTGCAATTATCGGGGTGATTCTGCTCATTGGAAAAAACACCAGCGGATTGTGGAAAGGTGTGGGTGGCGTTTTAGTTGTACTTGGTGGCGGGCTGGCTTACTTCTCCATTAGCGGTTTTGCCGACACCATGCCTATTACGCCGATGATCTTCCAGCACTTTAACCCGATCTTCATTGTCTTCCTCACACCGGTAGTGATTGGTATTTTTGCTGCCTTGAACAAGCGAGGAAAAGAACCAAGTTCACCAAGAAAAATCGGTATCGGGCTGTTTATTGCTGCTGCGAGTTTCCTGCTCATGGTTTTGGTTTCTTCCGGTCTGGTATCGCCAAAGGACTTTATCCCCGGCCCTATGGCCGATGCGATGCGCGTAACCCCCTACTGGCTAATCGCCACCTATTTCAGCTTAACAATTTCCGAGCTGTTTTACAGTCCCATCGGAATCTCTTTTGTGTCGAAGGTGGCACCCCCGCAATATGCCGGCCTGATGCAGGGTGGCTGGTTGGGGTCAACAGCTATCGGAAACATGCTGGCAGGGCTGATCGGCCCTTTTTGGGAGCAATGGGAAATGTGGCAGTTCTTCCTGCTGCTGGTCGTCATGTTGCTGATCTCGGCTGTATTTATCTTCTCGATAATGAAAACACTGGAAACTGCCACTGAAGAATAGGCGGAAATAATCTATAAAATAAAGCCTGGCAAGTCTTCTGGACAAGCCGGGCTTTTTTGTGCCATCCTAAAAAGTAATCTGGAAACGCATTTGAAAAATATTGGATTTCCCCAGGCCGCCAACATCTGAGTAAATGTAATTAAAAGCAAACTTCGTAGCCGGGTTCAGGTACCAGTTCAGGCCTGCCGTCCAATTGCTCATCTGGCCGCCTGTCAGGTCCGCGTCATTTAAATTGATGGAGGAGTAACGGATGGCAAGTTCAATTGCACCCGCCCCCCCTTTTCCAAAATTCTTTTTGGGTTTGAGCCTGTCGAAGGCGGTTTTGGAAGGATTGTAGTTTTTGTGCTCACCGGTAACGAACCAGCTAAAAGTAACAAAAAAAGCATCCGGTAAATAACTGTCTTTGCTGTAAGGTGAAGCGGAGGAGGGGTTCAGGACAGCTAAGGTATATTCACTTTCGAGGGAAAACTCGTCAAGTACAAGTGCAAACTCACCTTTCACTTCATTTAGCCTGTTCAGCTCGTCGATTTTCAGGCTTAAATATTTTGGTGCCAAATGGGCTTCCGGACGGGTTCTGAATGAAAACTGCTTGTTGTTGTAAAACTGGTAGGAGTATCCGATTCCGAGATGCAAAACCCGGTAGCCGCTTTCGGTCTCATAAACAGGCAAACCGGCTAACCTGAAGGTGAGGTTGTATTGGCTTCCGACAAATTTAGCGAGGTTGTTGTCGGGGTAAAAATAGCCCGCAAACCATGAGAGGCGTTTTTGAAAATGTTGGTTAAAAATCATAAAGCCGAAGCTCCGGTCAAAATCAAACTGGTTGGTCAGTGGCCGCTCCATCATGGTAATGAAATTGGAGCTTGTCAACATTTCCAGGCCATACGGTTCCTTGAACAGCCCGACCCGCAACTTGCCTGCAACCGGTATTTTGTCCAATTGAATAAATCCATCTTTGAGCAACACTTTGTTTCCGGCAAAATCCACCTGAAACTTAAACGTGATGTTCTTATAAATGGTCCCGGAAGAGTAGAGCCGGATTCTTCTGAACTCCGCACCGTCTTTGGCATCAAAATACTTGTCTAAGGAATCATCCTGACTGATAAACATCACATCGTACTGGATCCTTCCGCCCAGTTTAATTTTGAAATCCTTGTCGGCACTTACCACCTTCAGGCCGTTATCCCAGTAAGTGGCAAAACTGTTTTTATCCTGTGCAGCCGCAACAACAAATGCTGAAAGGAAGGCAATTAATAAAAATTGTTTCATAAACTTTTGATCAATTTTTCTGTTTTATATAAATAAGCGAATCCATGACAAGCTGCTACTTTTCCGCAGAAACAAACCTGTCTTTTCCGTGAATATCCTTGTGCACTTTTATGTTTTTATATTTATGTTTTTTCAGCAAGCCGGTCAGCCCCTTTCCCCTGTCCTCGTTTATCTCGAAATAAAGCTTTCCCCCAGGGGTCAGATGATCGCTGGCAAAGCCAAGGATGGCCTTGTAAAAAATCAGGGCTGCTTCATCGGGAACAAACAATGCACTGTGCGGTTCATAATTCAGCACATTTTCCTTCATCAGGCTTTTTTCGTTTTCCGTTACGTAGGGGGGATTGCTAACTATCAGGTCATATTCCCCAATTTCCTCCCAACAGTTACGGTTAAGTATATCCATTTCTTTGAAACGAACTCCCAGGCAGTTGTTCGTGCTGTTTTCTTTTGCTATTTCGAGGGCTGTCGGTGAAACATCAACAGCAGTCAGGTGCACACCCATCATATTTTTTGCCAGGGCAATGGCAATGCAACCACTTCCCGTGCCCACGTCCAAAATGTGTAAGCCTGCTTTTTTTTCGTTATCCAAAATCAGTTGAACCAATTCCTCCGTTTCTGGACGCGGTATCAAAACAGTCTCATTCACTTTTATTTTAAGGTCAAAGAATTCAACCTCTCCCACTATGTATTGCACGGGCCGGTATTTCTTCAAATCTTTCACTGCAAAATGCAGTTTTAATATTTCCGATTCGGAAAGCCGGAAATCTGGCTTTGTAATGAGTGCGGAACGGGACAATCCGAAAAAATGTTGAATCAAAATGGCGAGGAGCGATTCTGCTTCACGCTTTTCATAAAATACAAGCAATTCCCTTTCGTACTGCTGTTTGAGATCAGGCAGTTTATTTGTACTCCATGGCATTGCGCAAAGAAAAGAATTAAATAGTCGTTATCGGAAACCCCGCACTTTAAGTTATTGTTAAGTTATCAAACATGACAAATTAGAAAAATAAAGGTTTAGGTGCTGCTCTTGTCCGCCCCCCACAACACTAAGCATGCCACAAAGAGCTGATTATCTGTTTACAAAAACAAATACCGCAAACTATTGTACGAAAAGGCACCGATCATTAATCCTGTTCGTGAAGGCCTGATCCCGTAAAGCCCGGTTCCCTTAACCTTTGGTTAATGTACAGCCATTTGGATAAATTAAGGTGGCACAGCTTTTGGTATTTACGGGCCGTTTCAACAGTTAAGATTTTGGGGACAAAAGGAAACCGTTTGCAGTCCACTTGACCATAATTATTTTTTAATGTAATTTAGCGCGGTCAAAAGATAAATTGTATTTCACCAGAAAGAAACTGCTCAAAAGGTGGTTCTCGAAGTAAAAAAACCAACCAACCATGAAACGTATTTTACTATTGCTTTTTCTGTTTTCGACTGCTGTTTCGCAGGCACAGGTACCGACTGATCAGGACTGCCTGGGAGCCATTCCGGTCTGTCAGGATATTTATGTCCAGCCAAATGCCTATTCTGGTACCGGCAACTACCCCAATGAAATCCCTTCGGGGCAATTCTGCCCGGGCAACTGCATGAACAGCGGGGAGAAAAATGATGTCTGGTATATTTTTACGGTACAAACAGGTGGAGACCTGGGGTTTACCATCACACCAAATGCCATGAGCGATGACTACGATTGGGCGGTTTACAGTTTAAACCAATATAAATGCCAGGATATTTACGCCCACGTTGCGCAAATGCAGGTTAGCTGTAATTGGTCAGGAACACCAGGTGTTACCGGACCTAACGGAAACTCGACTTTGCATTGCCAGAATGCGGGAGGAAGCCCTTACAATGCAAAAATACCTGTTCTGGAAGGTGAGACTTACGTAATCAACATCAGCAATTTCACCAGTTCACAATCTGGTTACACGCTTGACTTCTCTGGTTCTACCGCACAAATTTACGACGATGTTGCCCCCGAGATTGCTGAGGTTTACAGCGATGACATTATCTGCGGAACAACCGAAATCACGTTTGACTTCACAGAAAAAGTTAAATGCAATACGGTGAGTGCGGGCAAATTCAAACTCACCGGGCCCGGTGGCCCATACGAGGTTACCGATGTGTATGGCGACGACTGCGAAATTGGCGGTGAAATGGAGAAAACCTACCACCTAAGTTTTACACCACCCATTTATGAAAGCGGCGAATACGCCTTGGAAATAAGGCCGTTGAGCTTTATTCAGGATGCCTGTGGAAACAACGCACCTGCCCAGTCGTTTCCGTTTGACGTGGAATTGGACTCACCCATTGCGAGCGCCGGTGAGGATATTGATATTGCCTATTCGGGAGTTGCCACTTTGGATGGATCGGCAACGGGTGGAACAGGTGAATACAGTTACGAATGGGTTCCCGTTGAAAAACTGGAAGACCCCAATATTGAAGACCCGACAACAGTCAACCTGACCGAAAGCACAGGATTTACAGTTACAGTAACTGACGACAACTCCACCTGTAGAAGCTCGGACGACATGATGGTCAACATTGTGGGTGGCCCCATGAGTGTGGATGCCATAGCCACTCCACCGGCAGTTTGTTCCGGAGACCAGACCGACCTGAACGCCAATGTTACCGGTGGAAGCGGGAATTTCACTTTCAGTTGGACTTCCAATCCACCTGGCTTTGTTTCAGACATTCAAAACCCTTCGGTCAATCCGATGGTAACCACTACCTATTTTGTTGAAGTGGACGATGGCTTTACTATTATTAATGCACAGGTAACAGTAAACGTACTGCCCAAACCAATTGTAAATGCCGGCGCTGACCAGGTCATTAACGTGGGAACGGTAACAACCCTCGAAGGCTCTGCCACTGACGGACAACAACCGTACAGCTTTTTATGGGAGCCTTCGTACATGCTTGATGGGCCCAACAACATTGCACAGCCCACAACCATCGTACTGACCGAGCCACAAAACTACACGCTGATGGTGACCGATGCAAGCGGTTGTCCCGGCGAACCAGATGTCGTGCTCATCAACACTTCCGGTGACGCCCTTTCTGCTTTCCCACAGTCCGACCCCCAGGAAATCTGTATCGGGGCTTCGGCAACGCTTGTTTCCAATGCTGTTGGTGGCGGTGGAAACTACACCTACACCTGGACAAGTTCGGACACTTCCTGGTCAGCGACAGGTGACAATATCCTCATCAACCCGGAAACCACCACCACCTACTTCCTTGAAGTAACCGACGGCTTCACCACAACTACTGCTCACGTTATTGTACCTGTACATCCGTTGCCGGTCATCAACCTTGTCCCGGCCGGCTCCTTTGTTACAGGTGAGGATACGGTTTCTGTTTGTGTCCGCGATACCGTTTTGCTGGATGCAGGTCATCCTGACAACCCACCGGAAATGGAGTACATGTGGTCAAACGGCCTTTCAAATCGTTACCTGACCGCCAAGACAAATGGAAACTGGATTGATTTCCAAAACTTTTCGGTTGATGTTACCAACACACTTACTACCTGTAGCAACAGTTCCGAAATAACCATTGTATTCGATTTTAACCAGTGTCAGATTGGCGTTGATGAAAACAACATCTCGGTGGAGGCACAGGTAAGCATTCATCCCAACCCGAATTCCGGTATCTTCACAATTGCGACTGAACAAGCCATCACCAATATGGAAATACAAATGACGAACCTTGTGGGCGTGGTTGTTTTCTCAAAAAACTATTTTCAGATTCCTGCTAACGGCTGGGACGACACCATTGATTTGAGTAACCAGCCAAAGGGGGTTTACCTGCTGCACATTAAGGCTGACGGGAAATTATCCACCCTCAAAGTAGTCATTAAATAATGCTTGTTATTTCTTTGAATTAATATAAATTTGCGGGATGAATAGAATTAAGGGATTCTCCATTGCCATGTTCATGGCATCTTTTTTTATATTTTCCAATTCTTTCAGGGCACAGGCTCAGAATGAGTGCAGCTACATCAGGCCCCATGAGGCTGATCAGTGGGTTTTTGGAAAGAACGCGAGCATGGATTTTCTTGTGGACCCTCCGCTTACAGCCTACAAATCAACGCTGCCTGAGATGCCGTGGAGTTTAGCCACTCTTTCGGATGCAGACGGGAACCTGATACTTTTCTCTGACGGGATGGTTGTTTACAATGGTTCGTATTACAAAATACCGGGGGGGGAGGGTTTGCTCGGGCATCCGGCTTCCACACCTGCTGCCTTGTTTGTGCCAAAGCCGGGAAACAACAAACAATATTATTTGTTTACGGTGGATATTTATATTCCCGGCTACCGCGATAACGGAATCAATTATTCCGTTATCGAAAGGGGGAACGGGCTAACATCCGTCATCAGGAAAAACATTCCGCTGCTCAAAGAAAATGCCCAGAAAATTTGCGGGGTTCGGCATGCCAACGGGCGCGACTACTGGATAGTTGCCCACGGACTTGGAAGCAACAAGGGTGACAAAATCTATGCTTACCTGGTGAGCGACACGGTTACCAACGGTCCTGTTAGTACCGATCCTGTTAAACACACGCTTGACCTGGACACTTACTACAATGGGGTCGGGAGCATGAAAATTTCACCCGATGGCAGTAAGCTGGCCCTTGTTTCTTACGGGCTTGGGCTGGTGGAATTGTTCGATTTCAATAACGAAACGGGGCAACTTACTTTCAGGAGCGCCACGGCAGCTGGTCAGGTACCGTTTCCCATGTCGCTTGAATTTTCAACTGACAACAGCAAACTTTATGTTTCGACTGCCCCGCCCCCCCAATCGAGCGAGAACTGCCAGCTCATTCAGTACGACCTGAACAGCAGCGATCCCTTTTCCCCGGCAGAAACCTTTATCGTGCAATCTTATACCAGCGCTTCCGACAGCCTGATGGGCACCCTGCAACTGGCAGTGGACGGAAAAGTTTATTTGTCAAAATACTTTCGCTCGGCAACAGTGGGAAAAGACTATCTCGGGGTGATTTATAACCCAGACAGGCCAAAAGCCGCTTGCAATTACAACAGCCTGAACAACCAGGCAAACAATGGGATTTATCTCAATGGCGGGCAGGGATTGGTCGGTTTACCGGCTTTTGTGTCCTCATTTCTCGACATCCCGCATTTTACTTACTTCGAGCAATGCCACCACGACACCACTTTGTTCAGTATTACGAATATGGCCAATATTAATCCGGCAGAATGGAATTTCAACAATCCCGGAGGTATCGCATTTTTGTCTGACCCCCTGCATCCGGGCTATGTATTTACCGACCCGGGCGACTACCAGGTGGAGTTGACAGAAACTTTCAATGGCGCATCCTATAATTTTGTTGAGAATATCCGTATCCATCCGCTTCCCTTCGTCGATCTGGGAAACGGTACCGATACAATTTATATCCTTCCCAATTCATCGGTACAACTCGATGCCGGTAATTATGACTTTTACGAATGGCTTCCCGGTGGGGAAACCACCCGCTACCTCGACGTTACCGAGTCGGGTTTGTATGGGGTAATTGTTACAGACTCGAACTGCTGCCAGAATGCAGATCAGGTTTATGTCTTGTTTGCCGACCTGGTTTACCCATCTGCTTTCAACCCCAACAGTACGATAACAATAAACAAAGAATTTAAACCACTGGGCACTACCAGCACACTTGCCGATTACCGTTTGCTGGTTTACAACAGGTGGGGACAATTGATTTTTGAATCGAAGGACCCTGCTGAAGGCTGGGACGGCACCTATAACGGGGAACCGGTTCCCATGGGCACTTATGTTTATACTGCCATTTTTACAAGTTTTGAAAGCGGGGTGCAGGAAGCGCAGAAGGTTAAAAAAAGCGGTAGCGTTACGCTTATCCGTTAGGGAATCCCATGCTGATATTTAAGCTGTAATTAATTTCTGTCCTCTTGGATCATTTCTTAAAAAACCTTAGCAATAGCCTGGAGGTGGCTTCGCGGCATATCGGACAGGCACTTGCCCTGTTTGATGAAGGAGCAAGCATCCCGTTTATTGCACGCTACCGAAAAGAACGGACAGGAGGCCTCACAGACATTCAGTTACTGGAGATTGAAAAAAAGTACCGCAGTTTCAAACAGCTTCAGGAAAGAAAGAAGTCGATTTTAAAATTGCTGAAAGAGCAAGCTCAACTAAGCACGGAGCTTGAAAAGAAGATTGAAGAAGCTGGCACGCCGGCAGAACTGGAAGACCTCTACCTTCCCTTTAAGCCCAAACGCAAAACCAGGGCAACGCTTGCCCGTGAAAAGGGGTTGTTGCCCCTGGCAAAGATTATTCAATCAGAAAACATTACTGATTTAACCGCTGGCTGTAAGCGGTTCACCCGTCCAGAAAAAGGCGTGGTATCATGCGAGGATGCACTGAATGGGGCACGCGATATTTTGGCCGAGTGGTACAGCGAAACAGAATGGATCAGGCGCCGACTGAGGGTTTTGTTCGAGCGGGAAGCAGTGATCAGGTCCAGGGTTATCAAGGGAAAGGAAAGTGCAGGGGAGAAATTTCAAAACTATTTTGAGTGGGAAGAACCGGCGGTCAGGGCACCGGCTCACCGTGTGCTGGCTATGATCAGGGGAGAAACAGCAGGCTTTCTGCGGCTAAAGGTCGAACCCGAAAAGGCAAAAGCAATCACCCTGATTCTGGAAAGGACGGTGAAGGGGAAGGGAGCTGCAGCAGACCAAAAACGTCTGGCTGTGGAAGACGCGGTAAAACGGCTCATCTTTCCCTCGCTGGAAACCGAAATAAAAGCCCGCATCCGGCAGCAGGCCGAGGAAGCATCTGTCAGCGTGTTTGCTGATAACCTGAAACAGTTATTGCTTGCACCACCCCTGGGACAGAAGAATGTACTGGCCATCGATCCCGGATTTCGTTCGGGATGCAAGCTGGTGTGCCTCGACAGGAACGGGAAGTTGTTGAACAACGAAACCATCTATCCACACCCGCCACAACGCGATTTAGGCAAAGCAGTTAAAAAAATCAAAAGTCTCGTTAACGCTTACAAGATTGAGGCCATCGCCATTGGCAACGGAACCGCCGGCCGGGAGACGGAAGAGATGATCAAGCGCATTCATTTTGACAGACAACTGATGGCTGTGATGGTGAACGAAGACGGCGCCTCGGTTTATTCGGCTTCTGCCACTGCCCGCAAAGAGTTTCCCGGTTACGATGTTACCGTACGTGGTGCGGTTTCTATCGGCCGCCGCTTATTGGATCCGTTGGCCGAGCTGGTAAAAATCGACCCTAAAGCCATCGGTGTGGGACAATACCAGCACGATGTAAACCAAAAACTGCTGCACGAAAGCCTGAGAACAACAGTTGCCCTTTGCGTCAATTCCGTGGGCGTTGACCTGAATACGGCAAGTATCGAATTATTGACACATGTTTCGGGCATCGGCCCTGTGCTTGCCTCAAATATTCTTGCCTGGCGGGCGGAACATGGTGATTTTACATCTCGGCAGAATTTGAAGAAGGTGAAAGGGCTGGGTGCCAAAGCTTTTGAACAATCGGCAGGATTTCTGCGAATTAAAAACGGCAAAAACCCTTTGGATGCCAGTGGTGTCCACCCAGAACAATATGCATTGGTGGCCAGGATGGCCAAAGCACTGGGGCAAACCATTGAAAATTTAGTGGGCAACCAGCAAATCAAATCCCTGCTGAACGCAGAAGATTTTTTAACGGAGGAAGCCGGCTTGCCAACCATCGAAGACATTTTAGATGAACTGGAAAAACCGGGGCGAGACCCGAGAAAAACCTTCCGGGCGTTTGAGTTCGACAAAACCATCAGAAGTATCGAACGCCTCGAAACCGGCATGACCCTTCCGGGAATTGTTACCAATATTACTGATTTCGGCGCTTTCGTGGATATCGGCCTGCATGAAAACGGTTTGCTGCATAAAAGCCGGATTGCAGATGAGTTTGTTCGTCACCCATCAGATTACCTCCAACTGAACCAGCATCTCAAAGTAAGAATAATTGAAGTGGATGTGAAAAGGAAGCGCATCAGTCTGAGTTTGCGCTGAACAATTCATGTGAAGCCTCCTCTATTAACAAAAAAAAGCTTTTCGTAAAAACGTCAGTGCCTCCGCATAAATACCCGGCATGCTGCTCTCGCGGGGGCCTGCAATGTTGAGGGTGGCGATGCTGTTTGTTTCCAGCCAGGATATCAATTCAGTGATTTGCTCTTTGTTGCCACTTCCTTTCAGGCGGAGCAGCAGGCAGGGCTTTTTCAAACGAATGGCCTCTTGCTGTGTCAGCAAAGTGCCGTTTCCTAAATTATCGAAGTAAAGAATAAGCGTGCCATCGCTGTCCGCCACATTGGCACGTGTCCGGACACGATAGGAAGTACTGGTGGTTTCGCGGAGGGGATAGCGGGGATGAATACGTCCGTCTTCTGCCACACGCCCTTTAGGGCACCAGCCGCCGCATCCAATATTGTTTTCCAGGGCAAAATCAAGGGCAGCCCGGTCAACTCCGGACTGCCCGCCACTTACAATTTTAATGTTTATGTTCAACTTCCACTATTAAAATCGATAAAATCCCGGTGCGATTTATACAGGTTTACCGCCTGCAGCACCAGTTGTTTGCTTTCGCTGACAAGATTCAGGAAAAGCATGGTATTCTTGGTTCCCACCTCGGCATTTTTCAATCGCCTGATTTGCTTTTTGTTGACCTGCGCAATTTTTTCCATATACAACTGGCTCAGCTTCAATATTTCCTGCTGAGAGCTGAAATCGCTGGTCTCCATGCTTTTAATGATTTTGTTCAGCAATTCCTCGTGCAATTTATGGAGTTCCCGCAGTTCGTTAACCTGCTCTTTGAGCAAGGGTTTGTGGTTGTTGTCAACGTGCTCGAATGCCGGCCCGACAATAAACGAAATACTGTGCAGCATCTCCCGCATATAATCCAATACTTCAACAAAATAATAAGCTGTATCCATCGACTCCTCACGAAGTTTGTCCACAATCACGTTGAGGTGATCTTTCAGGTACTTTGTTTTCGAGGTGATTTTATCAATGTCCTTTTTCGTGCTTTTTAGTTTCTTTACGTCTTCCGCTTCTATTCCATCAATAAAATTGGCATATTGCTCAATTATTTTCTGCAGGTTGCGGATGATTGTCCTGGTAGACTTAGCAGCAATGTTTTCTTCGGATATTTCGTCGATGCTTTGTTCTTTTTCTTCTGATTGCTCAGCGGCTTTTTTATGAATGCCATGTGTACGGTAAATGATATAAATAACGACCAGCACCATTCCGAATATGGCGTACAACTCTCCAAAATGAAACAGGTAAACCATAATAAACGCCACAGTAAAAGCACTGATGGCCGTTAAAAACCATCCACCGATGACGGCAAAGACACCGGATATACGGTAAACCGCACTTTCACGGTCCCAGGCATTGTCGGCAAGGGATGTTCCCATTGCCACCATGAAGGTTACATAAGTGGTTGACAAGGGAAGTTTCAGCGAAGTGCCAAAAGCAATGAGCACACTGGCCACAGTCAGGTTGACCGATGCCCTGACCAGGTCGAACATGGGCGGATCCTTCTCCTCTTTTTCTTCTTTGTGGGGCTCAAACTGTTTTTGCATCCTGTCAACCATTCCTGCCGGCAACACCTTTCTTATACCGTTTGACATACTCAGTGAGCCACGGACGAGCAGTTTGGAAACACGCGTTGACCTAAACCGTTCGTCACCTTCATCCTGACGGCTCAAATCCAAAGAAGTTCGAATGACCGATTTGGCTTTTTTGGAAACAAACAGGGTAATGACCATGATGAAACCCGCTATAATCAGTAAAATAATGGGTGTGGGCACTTTGCCGGAAAGGCCGTCCATGAGCAACGAACCCGGGTCGGCACTACCGGATGCCTGCAACAGTTCGTATGAATTATAACCGGCAATGGGAACGCCGATGAAGTTGACCAGGTCGTTTCCGGCAAAAGCCATGGCGAGGGAGAAAGTTCCGATCAGCACTATCAGCTTCAGAATATTTATCCGGAACAACCAGTACAACAGTTGCAAGAGGATGGTCCATCCAAAAAAGCTGTACAGCATAATCATCCCACTGTTCAGGCTAATCCATTCCTTGATATCGTCCGACATAAAAGAAGCTCCTTTGGCACCCTTGATAAGGATAAAATAGGTCATCGCCGTAAAAGCAATCCCACCCCATAAAGCGCCAAGGTATTTAATGCTTTTTTTCAAGTCAAACGAAAAGGCCAGTCGCGTAATGTATTGAATTAAAGCCCCTACCGTAAAGGCAATGCCCACCGAGAGCAGGATGCCGGAAATAATGGCCAGCGCTTTTGATGAATTGATGAAGTCGCCGATTTCATGTGGGCTGTCGCCCACAAACAGTTTAATGGAAGCCATGGCAACCGCAGCACCGAGTAGTTCAAAAACAATTGAAACAGTTGTAGAAGTAGGCAAACCGGCAGTATTGTAAACATCAAGCAGGATAACGTCGGTTATCATTACTGCCATGAAAATAATCATGATTTCAGTAAAGTAAAACATGCCCGGGTTGAAAATACCCTTCCGCGCCACTTCCATCATGCCACTGGAGAATACTGCCCCAAACAGAATACCCACAGCCGCAACGGCCATAATGACACGGAAAGAAGCCACTTTCGATCCGATGGCAGAGTTCAGAAAGTTTACCGCGTCGTTACTCACACCAACAATCAGGTCGGAGGCTGCAAGTAAAAACAAGATGATTACTATGACTAAGTAAATGGTTTCCATAATATTAAATTAATTTGTTTTGGGGCGCAATTAAATAAAAGATTGCCTTGGGTCAATCAATCCTGTATTAAGAAATTATTAATTCAATTGAAAGCATTTGCAGAATTCTAACAAATGGTAAAGCTAAAAATCTCCCTGAAACAAGCAGGCTATTGTTCAAATCTCTCGAAAAATGTTAAAAAGTCTGCCGGACTGAGCATTTTCTAAACAGCAAATCAGGCAGTACCCACAACCGAGGCCCCCCAAAACTATTTGTAACTATTCGTTTCTTTTTTCTTATTTTTGTTAAGGCATTTCACTTTTCAATTGTTCAAGGATTATTAAAATTGTTGGTGTCAGCTGAAAAATTAGAACATCATGGTTGTTAATGATTTAATTGTCAATTTCACACCAACAGGAATGATTCCGTCAAAAACGATGACGCCCCATGTTCCGGTTAGTGTATCAGAAATTGTTGAAGTTGTCCATCAGGCCATCGAAACAGGAATAAGTATGGTACATCTTCATGCCCGCAATGAAAAAACCGGGGAACCCACTTACGACGCAGATATTTACGGGCAAATCATTGGAGGCATCCGGGCTGTTTCCCGGGATTTAATTATCTGTGTTTCGTTAAGCGGGCGGAATTTCAAGTCCTTTGATCAGCGGTCCGCACCCTTGCAACTTGACGGTGAACTAAAACCTGACATGGGAAGTTTAACACTTAGCTCCTTAAATTTTAACACGACGGAAAGCATAAATTCACCTGGTATGATTAAGTCCCTCGCAGTTGAAATGAAAAAACGGGGGATTTTACCTGAGCTTGAAGCCTTTGATTCGGGCATGATCAATTATGCCAAATATCTTGAAAGAAAAGGCTTGCTGGAACCACCGCATTATTTTAATTTACTCCTGGGAAATATCGCCTGTGCACAGGCCGATATGTTTCACGCCGGCGTCATGATAAATGAGCTGCCGGAGAATTCATACTGGAGCCTGGCCGGTATTGGCAGTGCCCAGTTGAAGATGAATGCACTGGCTATTGCCTGCGGAGGGGGTGTCAGGGTAGGCCTGGAGGACAATATCTGGTACAATAATGCACGAACGAGGCTTGCAACAAATCATGAGCTGATCAGGAGAGTACATAAACTGGCCGAGGCTAATGAAAGAAAAATTATGCCACCCGGAAAACTCAGAAAGATGCTCCATCTTGAAAGCGGATTCGGAAAATATGGGCGCCCGGTAAAAAATGGGACAGCTTGACAAGCAGCGTTTCGCGTTCTATGGTTTTTGCTCGGGAAAAAGGGCCGTCAAAATAAAATATCACAGGATTATTATCTGAAAAAGCATAGGGCATGGGCATTTTAAAAAATCTCAGACTACGATTAAAATACAAAGGTGTCAGGTTTTACAATCCTTCACTAACGGAAATCCAAAAGAATGTAACAATTGGGGCCGGCAGCCGTGTGGGCTCATTCACACTGATTCAGGAAAATGTCCGCATAGGTGCGAATTGCACAATCGGATCGCATTGCAATATCTGCAGTGGTGTGGTTATTGGCAATAACGTAAGCATTCAAACCGGCTGCCATATTACTACCGGTGTCCGAATTGAATCGGGTTGTTTTGTTGGCCCGGGGGTGATTACGATGAACGATAAATTCATGAATGATCAGATCACACCGCCTGTCATTGGAAGAAACACCAAAATCGGCGGGGGAAGCTGCATCTTGCCGGATGTGGTTATTGGACAGGATGTGTTTATCGGGTCAGGGAGCATTGTAACAAAGGACATTAAAGAGAACGGGAAAGTATTTGGCAACCCGGCCAAAGTTGTAAGATGATTCTTTTGTAAAACCACAAATGAGCGTTAATCTTCATGTGCAGTTTTCCTGACAGCATTGACCAGGCGACGAATAAACCGTAGTGGAGAGAGCAGCAAATAACCGATCCGGTAAGTACGGGAACTTTTAATTTGACGAACAACGCCTTTCAATTCCCGGATTGTCTTTTCCTGCTGTTGCAACAGGGCATCTTTTTCTCTACTACCGTCCGTGGTGCATAATTCTTCTTTACTCTTTTCTATTTTATCCTGAAACAGGATTTTCTTCAGGTGTCGGTATTCATCAAGGATTTTTCTGTCACTTTCGCCAAGGATGGTGATTTGTTGCAAACCCATTTCAACAACCTCTTGGTAAAGAGCTGTTATCTGCCCAAAAGACAGCTCGAATGCCACCTTCTTTCTTATTTCCAGTGCTGCCCTTTTATTTTCTACAGGGTCATACTTTTCAATTTCTCGTATAACAGAAGCTTTGTCAATCGGTCTGCTCAGGGTTTTCATTCCAAAATTGTATTTTCTGAAATGGCCGATATTTTCTACCGTGACCATCCCCCCTAGCCCATGAGTATCGCACAATACTACAGCAGCACCGGTGGCAAGTGCCTCCATCGCAGCTTTCGCTTTGGCAAAAACAATGTCATAGTTTATCAACAGGTTTTCGGGCTTGTGGATGGCGTTCTTCAATCCAATCCCAATACCGTCAAGTTCGATTCCCTTTTCAGCACAAGCTTCCCTGACAAGCTGAAAATAATTATCTTTAGTGGCATAATTACTAAATACCAGCGCTTTGAGCGGCTTATCAGAAAAATGGTTGCGAAGCTTGAAGCGCGATGTATCAACCCAGTTAAACAATACTTCGGTATCCTCTTTTTCAATTTGATTATCGATTATCAGCCGATCCAAACAGTTATAATCAACTGCAACATATTTTAGGATTCGGGAATACTTAGGTGGTGTGTCAACCAGATGTGTTCTGTCGTGAAGAAAATAAACAACAGGCACATCTGGGAAAACGGAAATTACCTCCATGGCCGGAATAAAATGCTGGGCATGAATAATATCGGGCTGCTCTTTCAGCTCTTCCACAGCATCAACAACATGAACCCCTTCATCTCTTATTTCCTTTGCTATTGGCCCCAACACAGGCGAGTACACTTCAACATGAAAACCGTGTTTATGCAGTGCGCAGGCAAGGTCCCTAACGTAAACTTCTGTCCCTCCATAGCTGTGCAGCCAGATATTTGTTATCAGAACTTTCATATTTTACCCACAAGCTTTTTTATCCTGTATTCGCGCGTATCGTTTTAGCCTGCTTGTAAAAATACGCTTTATTCCTTTTCGGAAAATATTAATTCAAAGGATTTATAGCAGAACAGCTTTAGCTGCCACGGGAGGCAAAGCCTTGGAATTAGCAATCTTAATACCAATCAATTAACAGAACAAACCTTTTGAATCACAATATATATTTTTTAGCGATCTGTAAACTATCTTGCATAGTGGTTGGTTACGAAAAAGCGTATTTTGAGAAGCCACTACCGGTTACAAATCAAGCTGTGCCCTTGGTTCATTTCAGCCCCAACGGCACTATGCGAACAGTCGGCAGATCTTTCTGGCAGGAAACCCGGTCGCTTTAAGCCATGCAATTCAAACACTTTCATCATACTTTACAACAGCACGTTTTTTCCATCGGCCCGTTTTGTAATAAAGATAAGAAGCAAGCACACCGAAGACCCATGCAATGGGAATTCCCCACCAGATACCGAGGTAACCTAATTTTAACGAAAGAAGGTAAGAAACAGGAATCCGGATAACCCAAAGTGCCAATATGGTAATAAACATAGGAATTATGGTGGCGCCGGCACCCCGCAGTACACCACCCAAAATAAACATCGTGGAAAATATAACATAAAACCCACTCACAACATAAAGATAATTCTTGCCGATTTCGATCACTTCCGCATCGTTGGTAAACAAGGCCATCAAAGGCCCGGCAAACAAAATGGAGCCCAGGGATACCAGTACAGAAATAAGGCTCGTCATCAGCAAGGTGGCATTCAGGCCCCGGCCGATTCGCTCAAATTTATTGGCACCTATATTTTGTCCCACAAAAGTAGAAATGGCCGCAGAAAAATTCATGGCCGGCATGGCTGCAAACATATCTATGCGCATGGCAATACTGTATGCTGCAATAGTGGCGGTCCCAAACATGCCCACAATCCGGTAGAGTGCCAGAAACCCAATAGACACAACGGTTTGCTGAACACCTGAGGGCAACCCGATGCGAAGGCTTTTTCTAAATATTTCCTTGTCGAAGCGCATTTTCAAGGGCGAAAAATCAAGAAAACTGTGGTAACGGTTCAGGTAGTAGGCAATGCTAAAAAATGCACCACCCTGTGAAATAACCGTCGCGGCAGCAACCCCCTTTATGCCCCATTTGAAGACCATGACAAACAAAAGGTCAAGGGCTATATTAATCAGGGTTGCAACGATTAAAAAGTACAGTGGGGTTTTTGAATCGCCAAGCCCGCGCAAAACGGCACTGGTTCCCTGGAAGCCAAAAAAGAAAATGAAGCCGAAAGCATAAACATTGAAATAATCGATGGCCAGCGGAATCACATCGTCGGGCAGGCTGAGCAGGGCAAAGATGTATTTGCTCCCCCACATCCCGGCCACAGTGAGGAACAAGGCAGCGGCAAACATGAAAATATAAAGGGTATCGATGGCACGTTTGACCTTGTCCATTTGTTTGGCGCCAAAATACTGGGATACTATCACCGTCGAGCCAATGGCAATACCAACCACGAATGAGATCAAGGCAAAAATGAGGGGGAAATTTGCGCCCACTGCCGCCAGTGCTGCTTTGCCCAGTACCTTCCCGATAATGATACTGTCAACAACATTGTACATTTGTTGAAAAACATTGCCAAGGAGCATAGGCAATGCAAAGTTCATTATAAGCTTTCCTTCTTTTCCGCTGGTGAGATCTTTCAAAAGTCAATTTTAATCGTTTGCTTTGTTTTGCAGCATGGGCACAAAGCGAAAGTCGCCAAACTCTTCTGTTTCAAACTGGCCGTTTTCCAGTTTTCTCATCCTGATCATGGTTTGCACATCACCCCGGCCAATCGGTGCTACCAGTAATCCGCCGGGCTTTAATTGGGTCAATAAGGATTCCGGGATTTCAGGGGCAGCAGCCGTAATTAAAATACTGTCGAAGGGGGCAAATGCCGGGACGCCTTTCGCCCCATCACCATAAAACAACCGGATGTTGTAGCCAAGTTTATTCAGGAATTCCTTGGTTTTCAGGTACAGTTTCCTTTGCCGCTCGATGGAAAACACCTTGGCACCCATTTCGGCCAGCACGCAGGCCTGATAACCTGATCCTGTTCCAATTTCCAATATCTTGTGGGCGGGACGAACAGCCAGCAACTCCGATTGAAAAGCCACCGTATAAGGCTGCGAGATGGTTTGTCCCGAACCAATGGGGAAGGGCTTGTCGTCATAGGCAAACTCCAGAAAAGAAGAATCCAGAAAATAGTGCCGCGGTACGGCATCCAGGGCGGCCAGCACCCGTTCATCCTGTATCCCTTTTTTCCTGATGCTGTCCACCAGCTTCTTGCGCATTCCTTTGTGACGGTACGAATCAAGCATGTCTTAAAAAAATATTCTTTGCCCGTTTCGCATGGCGGACGGTGCATTACTGTAAATAAATTCTGTGCGAAAGTAAGAAAGTTTGACTTGTTGCATTTATAATTTAAGGGTAAAACAAACAGGGGGGGGTACCGGAGGAATTGGTTTTTACTTTCATAAGCATGATAGAAAAACAAAATTTGCTGTTCCTGTGAAACCGTGTTCAATTTGCTGGCAAGTCCTTGTTTTTATCGAAAAAGGAGTTGAAAAAAACTTACCTTTGGCAAAATTTTTTCATGATGCTAAAAATAGGCGTGCTTGGTGTCGGCCACCTGGGAAAGATACACCTGAACTGTATCAAAAACATTGATGATTACGAACTTGCCGGTTTTTACGACCCGGACGTGGGGAAAGTAAAAGAAGCAAAAGAAGAATACGGCCTGCGTAGTTTCGATAGTATTGAAAGCCTGATAGAAACTGTTGATGTAGTGGATATTGTAACGCCAACCATTTCGCATTTTACCTGCGCTGCCAAAGCCATCAAAAAATCGCGGCATGTTTTTATCGAAAAGCCCATTGCGGCAACTGCTGACGAAGCCCGGCAACTGATAGAACTGACGGCAGAAGCCAATGTCAAAATCCAGGTAGGGCATGTGGAGCGTTTCAATCCGGCGTTTACGGCCGCAGCCGGAGCCATCAACAAGCCTATGTTCATGGAATGTCACCGCCTGGCACAATTCAACCCGCGGGGCACGGATGTCCCGGTCGTGCTCGACCTGATGATACACGATATCGATATCATCCTCAGCGTTGTAAAATCAAACATCCGAAAGGTACATGCCAGTGGCGTGAATGTGGTGAGTGATACTCCCGACATTGCCAACGCGCGCCTTGAATTTGACAATGGTGCAGTGGCCAATTTGACGGCCAGCCGTATTTCATTGAAAAATATGCGCAAAACCCGGTTCTTCCAAAAAGATGCGTACATCACGGTTGACTTTCTCGACAAGGTAACGGAAATCGTCAGGATGGACGAGATCACGGAAACACCAAAAGACCCCTTCGCCATCATATTGGATTTGGGTGCTGACAAGGTTAAAAAACGTATCTTCTTTGACAAACCCGAAATCAAACCCGTGAATGCCATTGAGGAAGAGTTGCGCAGCCTTGCCAGGGCCATCCAGAACAATACCGCAACACGTGTTACGATTAATGACGGCTTCCGGGCACTGGAACTGGCACAGATGATCGTGGACAAAATCAATGCCTCCTCCAACAATTTGTAACAATTTTCAGTCAGTTGACAATATCATTCACAAAGTCCCGTTTAATCAATTAAAGCCAGCCAGGATTGTACAGTTTTAAAAAATTATATTATTACCCGCTTTTTACCCTGTTCCTTTTCAGCACCCTTTTTCTTGAAAGTTGCTATAAGTTTTCGGGCTCACAGACCGTCCCTGCCTACCTGAAAATAGACTCGGTTTTTATTGAAACCAATTATTCTCAACAAGGCTCCAACTCAAGCAAGATCACTGATGTCTGGATTTACCTGAACAAAGACCTGGTCGGCGTTTTTGAGTTGCCGGCACTTTTTCCCGTGCTGGCCGACGGGATTAACGACCTTGAGATCAGGCCGGGAATATGGCTGAACGGCATTTCGAGCACACGTGTCCCCTACCCTTTTTACAAACCTGTTGTTTACAGCCAGTTTAACTTTGTACCTGACAGCGTACACAACCTGGGTATGCTTACAACAGGCTATTATGACAACCTTGAATTTGCCTGGCTCGAAGATTTTGAACAGTCCGGCAGAACTTTAATTGAAACAGGTGTCAGCGACACGGCGATCAAGCAAACCCAGCCCGAAAATAACCCCGAAGCATTCCTGACAGCTAACTCAAAACATTCAGGACTTATTTCCCTGACTGAAGAAAAACCCATTTACAGTGGTATTTCGTTAAACAGTTTTTCCCTGCCAAAACAACAAAACGACCCTGTCTTACTCGAACTCAACTTTAAAACCGACAACCTGTTTAACGTTGGCCTTTTGATGAATGTGAATGGCAGCATCAAGAAGATTCCCCTGCTCATTATGAAACACACTGAGCAATGGAACAAGATATACATCAACCTCGGACCGAATATCGGCCTAAACAGTAATGCCTTCGATTACAAAGTATATTTTGAGTCGGGACTCGAACCTGACAACGACTTGGCACAGATATATCTCGATAATATTAAGTTAATTTACAGGAAAGAATAAAGATGAACAGGAAAGTTCAGGTAATAAAGTACGTATTTCTCGATTGGCTGTCGGCGCTCATCGCCTGGAGCCTGTTTTATGTTTACCGGAAGTACACCGAAGACCCTGAGATTTTCAATCATTTTGAGCAGGTTACTGACGACCGGAAATTCTGGTTGGGGATAATTATCATCCCCGTATTCTGGCTTTTTATGTACCTGATGATGGGCTCCTACCGGAGGATTTACCGAAAAGCGAGGCTTAAAGAACTGGGGCAAACACTTATTGCCACCCTGATTGGTGTTACAATTATCTTTTTTGGCCTTATCCTTGACGATATTATTCTTACCTATAAGTCTTATTACCAATCGTTTCTTGCCCTTTTCATCCTTCACTTTTTCTTCACCTACAGTTTCCGGCTTACCCTTACCACCATTACCGTGCGGCGAATCCACAAACGGAAAATCGGTTTCAATACGCTTATTATCGGGAGCAATGGCAATGCCCTGAAAGTGTACAGCGACATTAGCAACGAAGAAATTTCGTCGGGGAACAAGTTTGTGGGTTTTGTGAACATCCGCGACCGCGAAAATTTTAAAATCGGGAAGTACCTGCCCCATCTCGGTGCATACAAAGATTTGAACAAAGTGATTGTTGATTATGGTGTTGAGGAAGTAATTATTGCCATCGAACGTTCAGAGATTGATACCATCGACCGGATAATCACCGAGTTGGAGAACTCCAATGTCATTATCAAAGTCATCCCGCTGATGCAGGACATTATTTTCGGTACGGTGAAGGCTTCGGGTATTTTTCACACACCGCTGATTGAGATTTCACCGGATTTAATGCCAAGCTGGCAACAGTACCTAAAACGGATAATTGACATTGTGGCCTCTTTGATAGCTATCATCCTGCTGCTACCGTTCTATATTTTCACTGCCATTGGCGTGAAGTTTTCCTCACCAGGCCCCATTTTGTTTTCGCAGGAGCGCATTGGCCGCAAAGGCAAACCGTTCAAGATGCACAAATTCAGGTCTATGTATTCCGATGCCGAGAAAAACGGCCCGCAGCTTTCTTCCGATTACGATCCCCGAATCACCCGTTTCGGCCTTTTCATCCGCAAAGTGAGGTTAGACGAGATTCCCCAGTTTTTCACGGTACTTATCGGGCACATGTCGTTGGTTGGGCCACGTCCTGAGCGGAAGTTTTACATTGACCAGATTGTGAAACGTGCACCACACTACCGGCTTCTGATGAAGATTAAACCCGGAATTACTTCCTGGGGGCAGGTCAAGTTCGGCTATGCTTCCAACGTGGATGAAATGATTGAAAGGCTCCGCTACGACATTCTTTACATGGAAAACATGTCGCTTGCCATGGACTTTAAAATCCTTATTTATACCGTATTGATTGTGATGCAGGGCCGCGGAAAGTAGGCATGGATATCATTTGCCCCGGCTTTATCCGGCTGGCAGGCTGCCTTAGCTGCAGCCCCTCCAAAGGAGTGCCGTATTTTATCATCTTCACTTTCAACCTTTTGCCCCCCCAAGATTTAAACTCACCCTTCCTAAATCTGTCCCCTCTCAATCATCCTGACGATGGTTTCAATTTGCCTGTCTTCACCATCTGGATCGTATTTAATTTTTAGGTTGTAACCCCACAACCGGGCAAATGCCTGGTAGAAAAATGCTGTAAAACTACCCCGCAGACCCTCCACCAGATCATAAGATGTTTCACCGGTTTCGCGATCAATCAGCTTAATTAAAATGAGCCCCTGCGAAAAGTTCAGCTTTCTGAGTTCCCCACCGTAACGTTCTTTGATTTCCTTCTCCGCTTTTTTCATAATTTTTCGCCTCTCCCTGTCGTTTTGTGCTTCAACGAGTTCCCTGTCATACCAGTGAAGTTGAATGGCAGCCAGCCGGGCATAGGGATAAACACGTTTTACATTCTTCACCAGCCGGGAAAGTTTTTTTCTTTTTCGGAAAGACCGGGGAACCTGCAGGGCATAAACCTCCAACTCGGGAAGGTAAACATAAGGCAGCGTGTCCCCGTCAATAATTCTTGAAGGCAGGAGGATGATTTTATTTTCCTGTGCATTCACAGAAAAAACAAAACCGAACACTGCAAATAATATAAGTGCTGCTTTTCTCATCTGACAGGCATTTCCCAAAGATCATGCCTAAATCAAAAGCCGGTCAGATGGCTGCTTTTAATTTGGCAAGACCGGCATTTCCAAACTTTTGTCTGGCATAATCCAGGGTGACCCGTAGTTTTTTAGCATTTTTCCGCGATGGCAGCTCAAACATGTCATCCATCAAAATAGCCTCCATGATCGAACGCAACCCCCTCGCACCGAGTTTAAACTCGATTGATTTCTCGACAATAAAACTGAGTACGTCATCGTCAAAACTCAATTCGATACCATCCATGTCAAACAATTTGACAAACTGTTTCGTGATGGCGTTCTTGGGTTCGGTCAATATTCTTTTTAGCGATGCCTCGCTCAACGGGTTTAAAAAGCTGAGAACCGGCAACCGCCCGACAATTTCCGGAATCAGGCCGAATTTCTTCAGGTCACCGGGAGCGACGTACTTCAGCAAATGATCCTTGTCCACGCTGTCATCTTTGTGACCGGCAAAAGCATAGCCGACAACATTTGTCCGTAAACGGGCCGCGATGATGCGTTCAATACCCTGAAATGCGCCACCGGCAATAAACAGGATGTTCTTGGTATTGACGCTGATCAGTTTCTGTTCGGGATGTTTTCGCCCGCCCTGCGGGGGAACATTGACATGTGTACCTTCAAGAAGTTTGAGCAGGGCCTGTTGCACACCTTCGCCTGAAACATCCCTGGTGATGGAGGGGTTGTCGCTTTTGCGGGCAATTTTATCAATTTCGTCAATAAAAATAATTCCCTTTTCGGCGGCAGCCACATTGTAATCGGCTGCTTGCAAGAGGCGTGTTAAAATGCTTTCAACATCTTCGCCCACATAACCGGCTTCTGTTAACACCGTGGCATCGGCAATGGCAAAGGGGACATGTAACATACGGGCGATGGTTCGCGCCAGCAGGGTTTTACCGGTTCCGGTTTCACCTACCAGCACGATATTGGATTTTTCGATCTCGACCTCGTTATCATCATTTTTCTGCGCGATGCGCTTGTAATGATTATAAACAGCAACGGCCAGCACTTTTTTTGCTTCATCTTGTCCAATAACATATTGCTCAAGGAAGGTTTTAATTTCTTTAGGCTTCAGCACCGCTTTTTTAATGTCGGGTGCCTGAAACTCGCCACCGGTTTCCTCTTCAAGTATAAGTTTGGCCTGATCTATACAAAAGTTGCATATCTGCCCTTCCATACCCGAAACCAATAAACTGGTTTCAGGTTTTGGCCGCCCGCAAAAGGCGCAATGCTCATCTTTTTTCTTCGCCATGTTGTTTGTTTAAAGGTGGAAAAAAGCTACTTCTTGTTTTTAATCAGCACTTCATCAATCATTCCGTAATCTTTAGCTTCCCCGGCGGTCATCCAGTAATCACGATCTGCATCTTTCCAGATTTTCTTGTAAGTTTGGCTGGAATGCATGGCAAGAATTTCGTACAGTTCTTTTTTGAGTTTTTGTATTTCCCTTGCCGTAATCTCAATATCGGATGCCTGGCCCTGAAATCCGCCAGATGGCTGATGCAGCATAACCCGCGCATTTGGCAAGGCGAAACGCAAATCCTTCACCCCAGCGGTTAAAAGCAATGACCCCATAGAGGCAGCCTGTCCCATGCATAGCGTGGAAACCGCAGGTTTGATAAATTGAATTGTAACATAAATTGCCATGCGGGATGTGACCACGCCGCCGGGCGA
>JAKIVD010000006.1 GCA_021647205.1 Bacteroidales bacterium
CTCAACCCCTCCAACCCTCAAACCCATGACCCGACTCAGTGTTAACATCAATAAAATCGCAACCCTCAGAAATGCCCGCGGGGGAAATATGCCCGATGTACAGCAAGTGGCCGTCGATATCCAGCGTTTCGGTGCACACGGAATCACCATACACCCCCGTCCCGACGAGCGGCACATCACCCGCAAGGATGTGGAATTGCTGCGTCCGCTGGTCACCACAGAATTCAACATCGAAGGCAACCCCACACCCGAATTCATCGCACTTGTTTTAGAACACAAGCCCGAACAGGTAACACTTGTTCCCGATGATCCGGGGCAACTGACCTCCGACCACGGCTGGGACACCTTAAAACACCGCGGCTTTTTGGTTGAAGTGATCCGGCAGTTCAGCGAAGCCGGCATCCGTACTTCCATTTTTGTTGACCCTGACCCCAGGATGGTTGAAGGCGCCAAAGCCACCGGCACCGACCGCATTGAGCTCTACACCGAACGTTACGTCGCTGACTTCCCGAAAGGAAAAAAAGCTGCCATTACCCCTTTTGTGGAAGCCGCCAAACTTGCCAAAAAAATTGGCCTCGGACTAAATGCCGGCCACGACCTCAACCTGGACAACCTTCATTTCTTTGCAGAAAACATTCCCTGGATTGATGAAGTTTCCATCGGGCACGCACTGATTTGTGATGCCTTGTATTACGGGTTGGACAATGCGGTACAGTTGTATTTGAGAGAATTGAGGATTGGGTAATCAGGTTTAGAAATAAAAATTATGAAAGGTCAAAATATTACTTTTAATCCCATCGGCATCATCCACACCCCTTTTGACGGGACGACAAAAATTCCCCGCCAGGGAAGTTTCAAACCGGAGACCCGCTGCCGGGCAGTGCTGAAAGCGGAACTTGCCGCCGGGCTGAAAGACCTGGAAACTTTCAGCTGCGCCTTTTTACTTTTCTATTTTCACAATAAAGAAGAGCCTTTGAAGCTCATCCAGCACCCGCCCATGAGCAACAAACCGCGGGGCGTTTTCGCCATCCGCAGTCCGCTGCGCCCCAGCAAAATCGGGTTGACGGTGGTAAAAATCATTTCGGTCGATAATAATGTTTTGCATTTTTCAGGAGGGGATATGATTGACGGCACCCCCCTGCAGGACATTAAGCCCTATATTTCCGAAACTGACAGTTATCCGGATGCAGGAACAGGCTGGCTTACTCAGGATTAACCTTTCAGGTTGAGCTAAGCCTGTGCGCTGGCAACCTGAAAGGTTGAGAAAGTTTAAAGTGGTAATTGTCTTGTGTTCTTCTTCTTTACGACCTTTCAGGTCGCCTTCGCGCAATTCCCCGTCCGACCTGAAAGGTCAACACACATCATAAAACCTTTCAGGTTGAAGCAGGCCAGGGCGCTGGCAACCTGAAAGGTTGAGAAAACATAGACCGGTTTGTTTTACAGCATTCTTCTTTTCGACCTTTCAGGTCTCCATCGCACAAGCCCCCGTCCGACCTGAAAGGTCAGGGCATTTTGTCAGTTTCCGGAAAATGGAACAGTAATTGATTTGCCGGAAAACAAAAAAGAACAATGAGCAAATTCAGCGAAATCATAAAGGGAAACCAACCCGTTTTAATTGACTTTTCGGCGGAATGGTGCCAGCCCTGCAGGATGATGCCACCCATACTGAAAGAAGTCAAAAAGCAGCTTGGCGACAAGGTAAGAATCCTGAAAATTGATGTGGACCGCAACCCTGCCATCGCCGGGAAGTACCAGATTCAAAGCGTGCCAACACTGATGGTCTTCAAGAACGGACAGGTAGTTTTCAGGCAGTCAGGCGTGATGCAAGCCGGGCAGATTGTTCAGATGCTTCAAGCCCACACTTGACAGGGTGGATTGTCAGACTGATGCAACAGTTTTGGACACATTCAGTCGTTGGCGCCTAAGCTGCACCTCTCCCGGGAAACCGGCCGGGTGTTGAGTTGGTTGCGATTCTTCTGGCAGTTTGAAGGGACAAACAACAGATACTCCCCATTGGCGACAGTTGCCGCCGCGGGTTTTAAAAGTGATTTGTGAGTGAAGAATTGAGCGTTGTTTCAACTGGAAACAACTGACTGCCGATTGAATTTCGTACTTTTATCCTCGCAACAACTTCTTTATTTCTCATGGACAAAACCAAAGGTAAACAAGCCGAAACCCTCTACCTCGTCCTGGCCAGCCTGTTCATCACTTCGCTGGTGACAAGCAACCTGATTTTTCAGAAGTTTTTCCACTGGAACCCCTTCGGTTTATTCGAGTTTGAGCTGTCGGTGGGCATCATTGCCTACCCCGTTACTTTTTTGGTGACAGACATCATTTCCGAGATTTACGGCCGCAAGCGTGCCAACAAAGTAGTGATTGCCGGGGTTTTTGCCAGCGCCTTTGCCCTGCTGATCGTGGTGGTTTCCACTGAAGCGCCGGCAACGGGCTGGTCGCCCATTGATGACAAAACCTTCAAACATGTTTTTGGGTTTACTTTTATTGCCGTGGGTGCCTCACTGGCAGCTTACCTGCTGGCACAGTTCCTGGATGTACAGATTTTTCACTTCTGGAAAAAACTGACCCGAGGCAAGCACTTGTGGTTGCGCAACAATTTCTCCACCTTTGCCTCCCAACTGGTTGACACGGCAACCGTACTGCTGCTGCTGTGCAGCTTCGGCGTCATCGAATGGAAGCTGTTCTGGATATTACTGGGAAGCGGTTATCTGTTTAAAGTTTTGTTCGCCCTTTTTGACACACCTGTCATTTACGTTGTGGTTTATTTCATGCGGAAGCATTTTGGGTTGAATGGCCACGGGGCTGAAATGGTTTATTCGGAACAATAAACATGCCCTTATTATTTTTCGTTTTTAAAGTATTTCTTCTGAAACCTTAGCGCCACATTCACCAAAGCAATCAATACCGGCACTTCCACCAGCGGCCCGATGACGGCCGCGAAAGCTTCTCCCGAATTGATGCCGAACACGGCAATGGCCACGGCAATGGCCAGCTCGAAATTGTTGCTGGCTGCCGTAAAGGCGATGGAAGCCGTTTTGGAATAACCGGCACCAATCCTTCTGGCCATATAAAAGGAAACCAAAAACATAAACACAAAATAAATCACCAGCGGGATGGCAATGCGTACTACATCAAGTGGTAGTTGAACGATGATTTCACCTTTTAATGAAAACATCACAAAAATGGTGAATAGTAAGGCAATCAACGTCAACGGACTTATTTTTGGGATGAACTTTTGCTCGTACCAATCTTTACTTTTTATCCGGATGAGTGCAAATCGGGTAATCATCCCAGCCAAAAAAGGAATGCCCAGGTAAATGAACACGCTTTTGGCAATCTCACCCATGGTGATGTTCACTTCGTAGGAATCCAGTCCGAACCATCCCGGCATGACGGTGATGAAAACCCAGGCATACACCGAAAAGAAAAGCACCTGAAAAATGCTGTTGAAGGCCACCAAACCGGCAGCATATTCGGTATCGCCTTTGGCCAGTTCGTTCCAGACGATGACCATGGCAATGCAGCGGGCAAGGCCGATGAGAATCAGTCCTGTCATGTAGTGCGGATAATCCTGTAAAAAAATGATGGCCAGAAAAAACATGAGCAAAGGGCCCACAAACCAATTTTGAAACAAAGAAAGCGACAACACTTTCCAGTTGCGGAAAACATCTCCCAGCTCTTCGTACTTTACTTTTGCCAGTGGAGGGTACATCATCACAATTAAACCAATGGCGATGGGAATGTTAGTTGTACCCACACTGAATTGATCCCAGAAATTCCCAATATCAGGAAAAAAATACCCGGCCCCAACGCCAATAAGCATGGCAAGGAATATCCAGAGGGTCAGGTACCGGTCGAGGAAGGAAAGTTTTTTCATTTTTTTAATGTGCTGATTTGGCTGATGATATTATTTTTGATAAATGTTTTTGAATACTTTTTAGGTCATCAAGAAGATGTAAAGTACTTGGATAATTCCTGGACTTTTGGCAGAGCAACAACCAATACGCTGTTTCTTCAGCTTCTTTTGCAATGATAAACTTTCTGTTTTTTTCCAGTTCCTCAGTGTATTCAATAATTGTCAAAGCAAATTCGAAAGATAATTCCAGAATTACATTTTTACTTTTGACTGTCATTACACCATTGTTTTAATTAACTAATTTGCACATTAGCATGTCAGTACATTATTTTTGAGCAAAAACAGTAATACTAAAAATCCCAGTCTCAGTATTTCTATAAGCCTGGAGTTTAGAGGCATCAAGATATTTCAACAGGATTTCGTCGGGGATGATAATTTCTTTTTCTTTTTTGATGCGGGTGTTTTTAAATCCGGCGGCTAGGATGATGGCAAGGTAATCATCTTTTTGAATGGCTCCCGACACACAGCCGGCGTACATTTCGGCATCCCTGACCAGTTCATCCGGAAGCTCGCCCTGTAAAACCACATCCGAAACGCAAAAATGCCCGCCGGGTTTCAGCACCCTGAACATTTGCCGGAAAGCTTTTGCTTTGTCAGGCACCAGGTTGAGGACACAATTGCTGACGATCACATCCACGCTGGCATCTTCCAGCGGCATTTCCTCGATGTCGCCTTTGACGAATGTCACATTTTCGTACCCGAGCTTTTCGGCGTTTTGCCGGGCTTTTTTCAGCATGTTCACGGCGAAATCAAGGCCGATGACTTTTCCCGATTCCCCGACGATGGAACGTGCCACAAAACAATCGTTTCCGGCGCCCGATCCCAGGTCGAGCACCGTATCGCCGGGAGCAATGTTGGCGTGTTCGGTGGGCAGTCCGCAGCCCAGGCCCAGGTCGGCATCGGAATTGTAACCTTCCAGTTGGGAGTAATCATCGCTGAAAATAGCGTAATCGATGGTGTCGCAACAAGCCGTGCTGCCGCAGCAGGAAGTTTCGTTTTGTACCTTGTCCTGTTTGGCAATCAGGTTGTACTTCGACCTGACTACCTCTTTGATGGTTTTTTCTCTTGTTTTCATTTTTATTTCTTTATGCTACGAATGGACGAATCATTTGTTTTTCATTCGTGCATTCGTGGTTAAATTTTTGTAAGATATTTTTGATAAAACGCTGTAAAATCCCTCCGGATTTCATCCCTTACCCTGCGGTAAACAGCCAATATTTCGTCTTCGCTACCGGTGGCATCAGCCGGGTCGTCAAAGCCGATGTGCAGGCGGTTTCTGAGGTTTCCCGTAAATACGGGACAAACCGCTTTGGCCCCGTCGCAAACGGTAACGACAAAGTCAAACTCCGTATGCACAAATTTGTTTACGTGTTCGGGCATCCCGTCACTGATATCGATGCCGATCTCACGCATCACCGCTACGGCATGGGGATTGACTTTCCCGGCAGGGCGGGTTCCGGCGGAAAAAACCTCAAGTCCGGGATCGAGGAAACGAAGGAATCCCTCTGCCATCTGGCTGCGGCAACTGTTGCCCGTGCAGAGAATGAGAATTTTCATTTCTTTTTTGTTTTTTATTGATTGGGGTAAGGGGGTGGTATAAGGGTAAAAACGGGATATGGTTTTATGTCAATGGTAAAATTTTACCCCCCTATTCCCCCATTTCCTTATTCCCCATTTCTCAAGAACAATTATAATTATCTATTTCTTTAAAAAACTGATCAATACTGGCTTTCAGTTCTGTGATCTTTTCCGGTTCCAGACAATAGTTCACCTTCAGCCCGTCAATGGTTCCCTGGATTAAGCCTGCTGCCTTCAGCTCTTTTAAATGTTGCGAAACGGTCGTCCTGCTCAGCGGAATTTCTTCTGTAATATCACCCGAAACACAAACTTTCTTCTCGGCGAGATATTTCAAAATCATCAGCCGGGCAGGATGGGAAAACACTTTGCCAAATTGGGCGAGCTTTTTTAAGTCTGTGTCAAAATGACCTGTCTTAATCATCGTTTTATGTTTTATGTCGCAAACATACGACATATATTTTAACATCGCACAAATCAGGATTATTTTTCATTGTACTTTTGCACAAAACAAAAACTCATGGAATTTTACGATTTAATCAAAAGCCGCGAAAGCATCAGGGATTACGACCCAAACAAACCGGTAAACAAGGAAGTATTAACACGCATTTTGGAAGCCGGCCGTCTGGCGCCCTCGGCCTCAAACCGCCAAGCCTGGACATTCGTGGTGGTTTCTTCGCCAGAAAAACTGGAAGCGGTCAGGCCGTGTTACCCCCGGAAGTGGTTTAAGCAGGCCCCGCATATTTTAGTAATCATCGGCAACAAAGCCGGGTCCTGGGTCAGGAGCTACGACGGGTACAATTCCATCGAAACCGACCTCGCCATTGCCATGGACCACATCATCCTGGCTGCCGAAAACGAAGGGGTCGGCACCTGCTGGATCATTGCCTACGATTACGAGCTGCTTGCAAAGGCGATGGATTTAAAAAAAGATGAGGTCATTTTCTGCATTACCCCGCTGGGTTATCCCCACGATGGTTTTCAGAAGAAAAACCAAAAAATCAGAAAACCTTTTGAGGAGGTAGTGCGGTTTATTTGAATTAGTTTTTTCTTCGTTAAGATTAGAAATCTTAAGCCATTTGCATCCAGATTGCAAATCTGGATGAGCCAAGACAGTCTACTCAATCATTTCAATTCCCTACTTTTGCCTCATGCAACTTTTTCACCGCAAATATGGCACGCCAGGCGACCAGCCCATCATCATTCTTCATGGTTTGTTTGGCATTTCCGATAATTGGGCAAGTTACGGTAAACGTCTTGCAATGGAAGGCTTTGAGGTTTTTATCCCCGACCTGCGCAACCACGGGCAGTCTCCGCAAAGCGATACATTCAACTATTTGGCACTTACCGATGATCTTTTCGATTTTATTGATGACCATGAAATTGATTGTCCCATCCTCATCGGTCATTCCATGGGCGGCAAAGTGGCCATGCGTTTTGCCCTGGAAAACCCGATTATGGTTAAAAAACTGGTGGTGGTCGACATTACTTTAAAAGCTTACGGCCCCCGCCCGCACCACCAAAAAATCATCCGGGCGATGAAATCGGTAGATTTGTCGGCAGTTCAAAATCGCCGGGAAGTAGAGGAACAACTTAGTCCGCACATCCCCGAAATGCGCATCCGGCAATTTATTTTGAAAAACCTGCACCGCAAAAGCGACAACCGTTTTGAGTGGCGGATTTATCTGGAAGGGATTGCAGGCAGCCTGGATTCGATGTTCGATGCCATCGACACCATCATCAAGTTCGACAAACCCACATTGTTTATCAAGGGTGGCGCTTCCGATTATATTTTGCTGGAAGATTTTGAACAAATCCGCTACAATTTTCCGAATGCGGAAATTATTACCATCGAAGGGACATCGCATTGGGTACATGTGGAAGCAGCTGAGAAGTTTTATTTGCTGACCTCGGGTTTTGTTACCGGAAAGCCAAGCTGGTACAAGGAAATTGACGACAAAGGCACAACGCCCAAACAAATGGAGTAGAAAATGTAGTAATTTTGCGTCTCTTAGTTTTTAATTCCAACCTTTTAAAACTCAAAATATGTTTAAAAAAGAAGTGTATTCCGATAGAAGATCAAAACTAAAAAAAGAGATGGGCTCGGGCATTGCCCTGTTTTTGGGTAATGTAGATGCTGCTTTTAATTACCCCGCCAACCAGTACCATTTCAGGCAGGACAGCCATTTTCTGTATTTCTTCGGCCTCGACCATCCCGGTTTTGCCGGCGTGATGGACGTGGACAACGACAAAGATTATATTTTCGGAAACGATTTCGACCTGGACGACATTATCTGGATGGGCGAGCAACCCAAAGTGGCCGACATGGCTGCCGGGGCAGGAATTATCAATACCGCGCCTTACGGAGACTTGTTGGGATTTATTCAGGCTGCGCAAAACAAAGGGCAAAAAATTCATTTCCTCCCGCCCTACCGTGGCGAAACAGTAATCGAACTGACAAGGCTTCTCGGTATTCCCAATGCAGAAGTCAAAACCGCTGCTTCGGTCGATTTGATAAAAGCAGTAGTTAAACTGAAAGAAATTAAAGACGAATACGAAATTGCTGACATCGAAAAAGCCGTTGACATTGCTTACGAGATGCACACTACCTCCATGCGCATGGCGATGCCGGGTGTGGTGGAGCAGGAAATTGCCGGAACCATCGAAGGCATTTCGCTGGCACTGGGCGGACCGGTTTCCTTCCCGATTATTTTAAGCATGGACGGACAAACCCTCCACAACCACTACCACGGCAATGTTTTGGAAGAAGGCCGGATGATGGTAACCGATGCCGGTGCCGAAACCCAATTGCATTATTCCAGCGACATTACCCGGACGGTTCCTGTTGGCGGAAAATTTAACGAACGCCAGGCCGGTATTTACCAGGCAGTGCTGGATGCCAACATGGCGGCTATCGAAGCCATCAAACCGGGCATCAAATACCGCGAGATCCACTTTCTTACCGCGCGCACCATAATCGAAGGTTTGAAAAAAGTCGGCCTTATGAAAGGCGATACCGATGCCGCTTTGAAAGCAGAGGCACATACGCTGTTTATGCCCCACGGGCTCGGGCACATGATGGGCATGGATGTACACGATATGGAAGGCCTGGGTGAAGACTTCGTAGGTTATGATGAAAACACCAAAAGGGCAACCACCTTCGGCACGGCTTATTTGAGGTTGGGCAAAGAACTGAAAACCGGATTCGTACTGACGGTTGAGCCCGGCATTTATTTTATCCCCGCCCTGATTGACCAGTTCAGGAAGGAAGGGAAATTTATGGATTTCATCAATTACGACAAGGTGGAAACCTACAAGGACTTCGGTGGCATCCGCATCGAGGACGACATTCTTGTAACAGACAGCGGCTACCGCGTTTTGGGCAAACCCATCCCAAAAACCATCGAAGAAGTGGAAGCCGTGATGGCCAATCCGCTTCGTTAGCAGTTGAGGATAACTCAAGTTTGGGTGCTGTTCTCAGCCTTCATCATCCAGCAAACTAATTTAGAATTTATAAAAATACGGAGAATACGTTCTGTTTTTCACGTGGAAAGTAATTCTCACGAAGCGTGTGTTTATTATTAATATTTTGTTTTTCAGAATGGTAGAGAAACTAAATTAGAACTTCCCGCAGCCTTATTGTTGTCGAATCCTCACCAAATGCTTTGCATGGCAAAGCGATCGGATTTCATCCATTTTACTACTTTTGCCCAACTGAAAAATTTTTGATGAGGCAACTTTACCCCTTAAAGTTCAAGCCCATTTTTAAAGAGAAGATTTGGGGTGGGCAACAAATCAGGACGAAACTCGGCATGGATTTCGGTTCGCTTCCCAATTGTGGCGAGGCCTGGCTGATTTCCGGCTATGGTAACGAACTGACAGTGGTGGAAAATGGTTTTCTGACCGGCAACAACATCAACGAACTGGTGGAAGTGTATATGGGTGAACTGGTTGGCGACCGGATTTTCGATACCTATGGCAGCGAATTCCCCCTCCTCATCAAGATTATCGATGCCAATGACTGGCTGTCGCTTCAGGTGCACCCAGATGATGAACTTTCGGCAAAGATGCAAATCAATGGCGGGAAAACCGAAATGTGGTATGTGCTTGAAGCGGAAAAAGGGGCAGAGTTGATCAGTGGTTTTAACCGGAACACAGACAAGGATGAATACCTGGAAAAACTGAACAACAACCAACTGAAAGAAATACTGAATTTCGAAACCGTCAGCAGAGGCGATGTGTTTTTCATCCCGTCAGGACGTGTGCACGCACTGGGGCCCGGTGTGTTGCTTGCCGAAATTCAACAAACATCCGATGCAACTTTCCGTATTTACGACTGGGACCGAATGGATGCCAGCGGGATGACCCGAGAGTTACATACCGAAGCAGCCCTCCGTGCACTTGACTTTGAAGTAAAAAGCAGTTACAAAACAAAATATGAACCGGGAACAAACCAAACTGTCCGGCTCATTGATTGCCCTTACTTTACTTCCCGTTTGGTGGAAATGAACAAACCGGTGGTGAAGAACTTTAAAGAACTGGATTCTTTTGTGATTTATTTGCTTGCTGAAGGAAATTGCTCCCTCAATTATTCCGGCGGAAAGATTGACTTGAAACCGGGTGAAGCTGTGCTGGTACCTGCTTTAATAGATAATGTGGGCTTACATCCTGCAAAAAAGAGCAAACTTTTAGAAATATTTATTGCTTAGCAATTATTTAAAACCGGAAAAGCCGTGATGCTTGATTTATAAAGAAAGCCGGTTAATAGGACAGAAAATAATTTTATAAACAACACACATGAAAAAAAACGCCCTCCTTTTCTTTGCCCTTTTTATCGCGCTTTTTGCAATGGCTCAGGAAAAACCGAATAATCAGAAGTTGCCTTCCGTCAATATTAAAACACTGGACGGTGAAACTTTTAACACCCGGAACATCAGCAACGATGGCAAACCCATACTCTTGAGTTTTTGGGCACTGTGGTGTAAACCTTGTAAAAAGGAACTCGACAATTACAATGATCTTTACGAAGAATGGCAGGACGAAACAGGCGTGAAAATATACGCCGTCTCCATTGACGATGCACGCTCAACAGCTAAAGTGATGCCTTTCGTAAACGGCAAAGACTGGGAAATGGAAATCCTGCTGGACCCGAACGGTGACTTCAAACGCGCGCTGAACGTCAACATGATTCCACACACCTTTTTGATTGACGGCAACGGAAAGGTTGTTTATCAGCATACCTCCTACTACGAAGGGCTGGAATATGAAATCTACGAATTGGTCAAAAAAATTGCTGCCGGGGAAGACATTTCCGGGCACTAAAAGCAAACACACGAAATGAAAAAGTCATTTATCTTTTTTGCTTCTGTTTTATTCTTCGCGCTTTCAGCCAATGCCCAGCTCTCCGGCTTAGTGAACAAATCGCAGGTGCACGGAAGTTTTGAAGCAGACCTCATGTATTACCAGCCCGACGAGGCGATGGGAATTACCGACTCGCTCATCAATGGCCGGAACTTTGCCTTCAATGGTTTTGCCCGCATCACGTATTCGCTTGGAAATTTCTCCGCCGGTTTACGTTACGAAGCCTATTTACCTCCCATTGCCGGTTTCGACCCCCGCATGGAAGGCAACGGCTTCCCCTACCTCTGGGCGTCGTATGCTACTGAGAAATTTAGTTTTACGGTGGGCAGTTTTTACGAACAGTTTGGCAATGGCCTTACGTTAAGGTCGTACGAAGAGTGGACCCTGGGCTACGACAATGCCATTAATGGTGTGAAAGTTCAGTATGAACCGGTAAGGGGCTTTATCCTGAAAGGGGTGTACGGTGTGCAACGTTTTTTCTGGATGAAGTACGCCAACAACAACCGGGGTATTGTTAAAGGGGCAGATATGGAGTTGAACCTCAACGATCTTTTCGTGTCCATGAGCAATTCGAAAGTAAGGCTTACACTGGGGGGAAGCGCCGTCAGTAAATACCAGATCGACAACAATCCGGTTTACAAACTTCCCCGAAACGTAGGAAATGTAGCAGGCCGTTTTAACCTGGGTATCGGGAAATTCAATTTTACTTCTGAGTATGCCTACAAAATAAATGATCCTTCTGCCATCAACAACTATATCTACAAACCGGGGGAGTCCTTTCTGTTTACGGCTTCTTATTCAAGAAGGGGCTTAGGAGTTTTCGCCATGTTTAAACGGACGGACAATTTCAGTTTCAAATCTGACCGCTCGGAGAAGGAAAATGCACTTGATATTAATTTCCTTCCACCAATCATTGAACCACACACTTATATGTTGGCCTCTATGTATCCTTATGCAACCCAGCCCAACGGAGAAATCGGGTTTCAACTTCAGGTGGATTATAAAATTCCGAAAAAAACAAAACTGGGTGGACGATATGGATGGGATATTCACATCAATTATTCACAAATTAACGACATTGCCCGCGAACAGCTTAACGATTCCACTCCCCTTAACCAAAGAGGTACACTTGGCTATACTTCTCAGTTCCTGAAATTTGGTGATCAGATCTTTAACCGCGATTTAACCATCGAAGTTGACAAGAAGTTCACAAAGAAATTCAAGGGTTACTTTAAGTACATCTACCAGGAATATGATATTGCCACGCTACAAGGCCATCCCGGTGAACCCGAGATTAAGGCACACATTGGCATTGTGGACATGACTTATAAATTTACTTCCAAAAAGGCTTTGCGTTGGGAAGCACAGGGGTTGTTTACCAAAGAAGACAATGGAAGCTGGGCGGCGGCATTGCTGGAATACACCATCTCCCCACATTGGTTTTTTACACTGTCGGACCAGTGGAATTACGGCAACGAAGAAACGGCAGACCGTCTACATTATTACACCGGGGCTTTCGGTTATACGCATAAAACAACACGGCTGTCGCTAAGTTATGGCCGCCAGCGCGAGGGGGTGGTCTGTGTAGGTGGTGTTTGCCGGCAAGTGCCTGCTTCAAGCGGTTTTTACATGACCATTACTTCTAATTTTTAAGGGAACGAAAATGAAAAGATTAATAAATATTGCATTGCTCCTGGCTTTTGCTTTTGTTTTTCAGGCCTGTGAAAAAGTCGAGCCCCCTTACAAAACCGGTATCGACTGCGAAGCCGGGAACAGAAAAGTATTGATCGAAGATTACACCGGCCATGGATGCGTCAATTGTCCGGGTGCAGCAGTAACGGCCCACGAACTGCAACAACTTTGTGAGGACAGGATAATTATTATGGCTGTCCATGCCGGCTACTTTGCCAATACCGAAACTTTTGGCCCTGAATATACTTACGACTTTAACACGGAAGCAGGTACCGAATGGAATAATTTTTACGGCATTATTGGTAACCCGAAAGGGATGGTCAACAGAATCGACGGCGGGGTCGGTGTGGTAACCGTGCCCGACAAATGGGGTGAAAAGGTGGTTGCCCAATTGGAAGTTCCCGCCGATATCGAACTGAGCGTCTCCACTTCTTTTAACCAGGATGAAAAGCAGTTGACGACAACGGTCAGCGGCCATTTTATCTCCGCTGTAAGCGGGAAATTCAACTTGGTGGTTTGCGTAACGGAAAACAACATTGTCGAACCACAAAAAAATAACGATGCTGAACTTGGTGATGTACCCGACTGGCTTGACTACGTGCACATGCATGTATTGCGAATCGGGATTAACGGTGCATGGGGAGATGAAATCGGTTCCGGAGATGTGCCCAAAGGACTGGATTTCAGCAAAACCTACACCCAGGATTTTAACAACCGCGACTGGGTTCCCGAGAACTGCCATGTGGTTGCTTTTGTTTATCAGGACAGCGACAAATCTATCCTCCAGGTTGAAGAAGCAGCGGTGGTGGAGTAAGTAATACATAAACTATCCGATTCTACTGGCAGGGCGACGATTTTATCAAAAAGGATAGTCGCTTGACTACCTTTGCTGCACTGGCCCAAGGTTTTTTCCGCATGCTTTAAATGTTAGAGGCCCGCCGGGTTGAAAAAAACCCGGCGGGCCTTACCAGAAAGCTTATTTAATTGTCTGGCCCTCCCATCTGCAGGCACTCTGGAAAGTCTATGTTTAGTCGGGCAAAGTACACTCGCTTACCCGCCGCAAATTTCTCATTCCAGAAATGGGGGGCCACCACCTCCGGGCCTTCCGCCGCGGTGTCCCGGGCCGCCCCTGCCCCGCATCATTCCTTTGCCCTGAAAACGGCCTTGCCAACGGTGTTTCAATTCTTCGAGTTTTTCCATTTGTTCATCGGTGAGGTAGGGCCTGAGTTCATCTTCAAGGTGTAAAAAGAGGGCTTCCTGGTCTTCACGATAAGTGAAAAGCAAATCGCGGTTTTCCACCGCATGCTCCTGCAGAATAGGCCTGATTTTTTCCATTTGTGCAGGTGTGGGCTCCAGCACATGTACAAATGCCCGGTTGGCCCCTTTTTCGGTATAAAAACTTTGCATCCGGTCAATCCTTGATTTTACCAGCCGGCCATTGGTTAGAAACCCGATTACAAAACCAATGATTAAGGTGCCGAGGATAATTGCTGTAAATTTGATTTTTTCGTTCATCGCAATAAGTTTACATATTGAAGAAAGATACCGCTGCCTCGTCGGGAGCGTATTCGTAAAGACCGTAAAGCGCGTCCAGGCTCAAATTACCGTCGGTATAATAAATGCTGAAAAGCAACAGGAGAATAGCCGCCACCCCCGATAGGGCTACCCGCTTGAAAATGTTGTAAACAGCAGTGTTAAATCCGGGTTCTTCCGGTTCCAGTTTTTGCATGACCCTGTCAGAAAAACCGGTTTCAAATTGGGGGGTAAAATTTCCAAATGTTTCGCGAACCGAATCAAGGGCTGCTTTTTCTTCCCTTAATTCCTGCGATGCGGAAAGTCCCTTTTGGAGCGTTTCTTTTTCTGTGGCGCTCAGCTCATCGTCGTAAGACCTGAGCAGTAGTTTTTTTAGATTTTCCATTTTCTATTTTTCTAACATGTTAATTATTTTTCTCAGCTTTTCCTGTGCCCGGCTCAGTCTCGACAAAACCGTTCCCAGGGGCAATTCAAGAATTTGAGCTGTTTCTTTGGTTGAAAAACCCTGCATCATTCGCAGGACGACCACACTCCTGAATTCCGGCTCCAGTCGTTCCAGGGCTTTGTTGACCAACTCGGCAGTGTCCGACTGCTTAAAAGCATCCTCTGTTTTGGGGTGGCTGTTGTATTTATCCTCAAAACTCAGCCACTGTTTGCTTTTGCGCTTTTTTAATTCGTTTAGCGAAAGGTTGATGGCAATGCGGGAGAGGTAAGTCCCCAGTGATGAATCGCCCTTAAACTGTCCTGCCGACCGGTAAAACCGGATGAAGGTTTCCTGTCCCACATCGTCAGCATCGGCTTTGTTGCCCAGCATGCCAATCACCACTTTTGCAATCATCGGCTCGTACTTTTTGACAATGGCCGCAAAAGCGGGGTGGTTGCCACCGGCAACTGCCTGTACCCGTTCCTGGTCATCGTCGTATGCTTTGATTTTCCTTCCCAAAAAAACGTTTAATTAATTGACAATTTGAATGTCGGCTTTATTCCATCTGAAAACTTATTTTTTCACTTTAAGGAATTGATAAATGTTGTTTCAGCTGCTCACTCTACAATTAATTTCCCTTTAAAGTATCCGGGATGGTCTGTTCTCAGTTCGATGAAATAAACACCTGATTGTAGCTCTTCAATATTTAAAAAATGAGGAAGTGTGAATTGTGTTACTGACAGAATAGTTCGCCCGAAAATATCACGCAAAATCATATCCGCGGATGTTGCAAAACTGTTTTGGATATTGATTGTTACATGTTTAGCGGCCGGATTTGGGAAAATCTGTATGCCAATGGTTTTTTCTTCTGAGGGATTTACCGATACCGGTGTAAAACAAATACCTGTCGCCAGGCCGAGCATCATGCCCCCCGGACCAGTTACGCCGGGCGGATTTTTGCCATAACCGTAAGCGCCGGGGATGGTACGCATCAGAAACAGAAAAGCTTCGCCATTGTCTTTAAAAATCATCGAAGGGCTGCCATAGGCATCCAGGCTATCGAAAATCCAGGGGCAGCCCTCGCAGGGCTGGTAGGCGCTGTCGTATTCGTACATCACTTGCGGGTAGTAACCGGGCTCCCTTGTCCAGTCGATGCCATCGGTGCTGTACGCCTGGAAAATGGCAAAGTGGTTGGCATAAAACAGGTGGTAACCGTAAACCGGATCCTGTACCACATTTACATGGTTGACTTCGCCGGGCCACTCTTCCCCAATTTTTTCGGTTAAGGGAAGAAAAACCGGGTTGTCAGGATATTTCGTCCAGTTTTTTCCGTCTGGCGAAGTAGCGTAGCCCACACGGGTAATTTTGGTGTAGGTGGTTACATTGTACCACATCTTGAAAAGCGAGTCAGTTGAATCATAAATTACACTTGGTTCCTTGACACCAACGGCACTTGTTTCCCAGGACTGTGTGGGTTTCAGTACCGGATTTTTGTAATACGGTGTGTAGGTTTGACCATAATCGGTGGAGATGATAAGGCCAATCCTGTCCACCCGGTTGGCATGCGTGTACCCCAAAAAGTAAACATAAAAAGTAGAATCGTTGATTTGGATGGCACTGGTGGTTTCAAAGTTGTTCATGATGCCCTGCCCCCAGGAAGGTTCTTTGGTGGGGTCGTGGATGTCGTGCAGTTCGCCGTCCCAAATCAGGCCATCCGTACTTTCGGTGGTGTAGATGTGCATGTGTTGGGTACAGCCGTTCCAGCGGGTAAAAAACAGGCGGTAAAGCTGGGCGTAATCGTCCCAGAGCACGGATGGGTCCCAAAGTGTCTTGTCGTTGGCGCAAGGCGCGATGGGTGTCCACGAAGGGTAAATGGGGTCGGCATCACTAAGGATGTTCACTTGCGGGTATTCGCAGGCGGGGTCTTGCTGGGCATGGGTCTGCGCCAGGCACAGCAATACGAAACTCAAAGCCAAAAGGGAGAATTTGGTACTCATTAAAATTAGAATTCGTAAACTGCGTATCAAATTATAAAATTCAAAATTCGATATTCCTTGTTCAATATTAAGTACTCATTTTCAAAGCTTCGGCACCCTGCCCGGTGTGTGGGCTGCGCCCAGTTTATCGAGTCCTGCTTCCAGGTTTTGGAGTTGCTTGTCGATACCCTGGAGTTGTTCCAGCGTGCCGGGCAGCTCTTCCATCAGGATGTCGTAATTCATCAATTGGGTAGCCGTGGGACCGGCAGTGGAGCTCCACGAAGCCCAGATGATATTCTGAAAACGGTTACTGAGCGGCATCTGTTCGGGCGGTACTTCTTCCCAACTGGCTTTGGCGGGTGTGCCTTCAAACTTAAAGTTGATGGCATCCAGTTCTTCCCTGAGTTTTTGGGCCTGCGCTTTCATTTCTTCCGTGGCACCAAATGTTTGTTGCAAGGCCTGCCTGACGTAGGCTGTGCGTTTGGCTAACTCATTAAAATAATCATCGCCGGCATCCATTACCCGCCACAGATTGGCCACTTTTTTGTAGAATTCATCCAGTTCTTTCCGGTCGCTCGCCGGCAGGCTGGTATTGTTCAGTACTTTGGCTTCAAACGCGACAGGGCCGGCCAGCGCGGTAATATCGCCATCTTTAAACATGCCCATTTCTACCGTGTATTTTCCGGGGATGGCCGGCAGCCCGCTACCACTGTTTTTGGTCGGGTTGAATTTGTCTTTTTTCAGTTTGACGGAACCGGGGTTTTTATAACGTAAATCCCAGTTTTTCCGGTGGATGCCTTCCGATGCACTTTCAAAAAGCTGGCGGACGATGGTTCCCTTATCGTCTTTTATTGTAAATATTAAATAGGGTGAAACCTCATTCTTCTCTTTGTCCAACTCTTCTTTGGTAGGCTGTGGGATGGGCTCACCATTTTTGAACAGTTCCTTTTCTTTTTTCAGTCTTTTGGATTTCAGGCTTTTGGGCACTTCTTTAACATAGTAGGTGAAGGTTGCCCCAAAATCGGGGTTCTTCGCTTTGTAAACAGTGGAGCCTCCGGCATAACGGCTGCCACGTTGTACGTACATCAAAGCATCCCTTACAGGGAAGAGCAGGGCGCTGGTGTCCTTCAATGCATCGGCATTTATTTCCCGCAGGGCGGAATAGTCATCCAAGATATAAAAACCACGGCCAAAAGTAGCGATGGCCAAATCCTTATCTCTTTCCTGGATGGCGATGTCCCTGACGGCAATATCGGGTAGTCCAGTGGCCAGTTTTACCCAGGTTTTTCCACCATCCACACTGAAAAAGAAACTGAATTCTGTTCCGGTAAAAAGCAGGTTTTCGTTTACCGGATCCTGCACAATGGTATGCACGCTTCCGTTTTCGGGAAGGTCGCCGGCAATGGAAGCCCATGTTTTACCTTTATCGCTACTTTTTAACAGATAAGGTTTGAAGTCATCGCTTTTGGTGTTGTTGAAAGATGCGAAGACCACATTTTCATCGAAGGGTGAAGGGAAAATATCACTCACGTAGGTGTATTCCGGAACTCCGGGAAAGACGGCCGTTTTCGACCAGCTTTCGCCTGCATCTTCCGAAACCTGGATGAGGCCATCATCGGTTCCAACATATAACAAACCTTCTTTCACAGGAGATTCACAAAAGGCAACAATCGTTCCCCACTGCGAAGTGGAAACATGTTTGGCCACGGCATCGGCAGGCCAGTACTTTCCCATCATTTTAAACTGGTTGCGGTCTTCGTCACGGGTCAGGTCGTTGCTGATAACTTCCCAGGTATTGCCGCGGTCGTCGCTGCGGAATACCTTGTTGGCAGCCAGGTAAAGCCGGGTTTCAGCATGCGGGCTGAGGAAAAAGGGCGCGTCCCAGTTCCAGCGGTAAGTGAGTTCATCTTTTCGTGGAGTGGGTTGAATTTTAATTTTCTCGCCCGATTTCCGGTCGAAGCGAAAAATATTTCCATACTGGTAAGCCGAGTAAACGATATCAGGATTCGAAGCTTCGCTGGCCTGCCAGAAACCATCCCCGCCCAGGGTAACCACCCATTCGTCGCTGGTAACGCCCCCCGATTTGGTGTTGCGCGAAGGGCCGCCCATGCTGTTGTTGTCCTGTGTGCCGCCGTACACCCAGTAAAAAGGTTCGGTATTGTCCACCATCACCCGATAGTATTGGGTGACTGGCAAAGTGGTTTTAAACTGGTAGCTTTTTCCGCCATCCCAGCTTTCGTAAACACCCCCATCGCCACCAATAATAAAATGGCCATTGTTGACAGGGTCGAGCCACAAAGCGTGGTCGTCCACGTGGCGCTTGTTGTTGCCAAGGTTTTTCCAGGTTTTGCCGCCGTCGGTTGATTTTTTCGTCCAGGTATCGGGCGCGTACAAAATGTCGGGATTGTGGGGATCGCAAACCAACTCGCTGTAATACTGTCCGCTACTGAAGTATTTGTTCATTTTGCTGAAAGAGCCGCCATAATTTGTAGAACGGAAGACGCCGCCTTTGTCGTTGGAAGCTTCAAACATCACATAAACCACCGCAGGGTCGGCCGGGGAAACCACAATTTCCATCCCGCCTTTGTCCACAGCGGGAATACCGTTGGTAAGTTTATCCCATGTTTTTCCGGCATCGGTCGATTTGTAGAAAGCCGACTCCGGGCCGCCACCGATTTTACCAAATTGCCGCCTGCGCCTTTGTTCGGCCCCGGCGTAAATCACATCAGGATTTCCCGGCTCGAAAGCGAGATTGGCCACGCCGGTGTTTTCAGAAATCTCAAGGACCTGCTCCCAGTTTTTGCCGCCATCGGTGGTTTTGTACACACCGCGTTCACCACCCGGTCCCCAGGCCGAACCTTCGGCAGCTACATAAACTACATTGGAATTGCGGGGGTCAATCAGGATTTCACCGATTTGACGCGATGTTTTCAATCCCATATTTTTCCAGGACTTTCCGCCATCAACGGTTTTGTAAACACCGTTGCCGTAGCCCAGCGCCCGCTGGTGGTTGTTTTCGCCGGTACCTGCCCAAAGCACTGCAGAATTGTTGGGGTCCATGGCCAGGCAGCCGATGGAATAGGTGCCGTGCTTGTCGAAAATGGGCGTAAAGGTGATGCCGTTGTTGGTGGTTTTCCAGATGTGCCCGGAAGCCACCGCTACGTAATAGGTGGCAAAATTATCGGGGTCGACGGCAAAATCTGCAATGCGGCCCGAGGCAAAAGCCGGGCCAATACTGCGCCACTTGAGTCCACTGAATGTGGATGATTTTAGAGTGTCTGATTTGGTTGTTTCTTTTTTCTTTTTGGCTTCGGCTTGTGTGATTCCCGCAAGGAAAATAATCAGGGCCAAAAAAATGGAAAGCTTGATGTGTCTACGCATGGTGATGGGTTTAATGATTAATATTTTTCTTTTAATTTTGGTATTGGCTATTTGTATTCTTTTGAACTGTTGTATTACAAAGCTCTTTTTATGGCAAAACCTTTGTGGGTTAATTTGTATTTTTGATTTGGGTGATTTGGACTGTCAGGATATTTCATTTCAATTGCTCCCGATTCCAAAGCCGGTAAAAGTTCAAAAAGAAAAGGTTCAAAAAATTTACCAAGCAGCGGGTCGGCAATAAGGTAATCATGCAGCGCTTTTCGCTCTTCAGAAAATTCTGATTGAACACTGCTGATAAATATTTTTTTCTTTGCCACTTCCCGAAACTAATTGAACAAAAATATACTTTCTACAAACAACAAATTGAATTAGATCAACTGATTATTTTCCAATATCGCAGCAAATTAGCCATGAATAATTCTACAAGTACGTTTGAAAAAAGAAGCTAAAAGTAGGAAATTTAAAGAAGCTAAACCTGCTTGTGCCGAAAACAATCTGTGAGATGGTCGTTCACTATGCCGGCAGCCTGCATAAAGGCGTAGCAATATTTATTAAATAAGGCCGGGAGGAAGAATATGACAGTCAATGCCAACAGCAGAGCGATTAGATAAGGGGAGAGGATAATATTAAAAAAGTTTGTCCTTAGCATTTTTATCATTGTCTTCAAAAATACTAATATTGGGCTTACGCCTTAGAAAACGCCCATTTTACCTTTACTCCCAACCCGCCTGAACACCCCCGCCCCCAGCGGCTGAACCCTGATTTGCGATCCTTCGACTGCGTTACCGTCCAGCAGGTTGAGGTAGCTTGACGCTTGCGGGAAGCTAAATGTCCGGGTCTTTTTACCGAGATTAAAAACGACGATGATTTGTTCATCGCCCAGCACCCTTTCGTAAACCAGCCATTTTTTGTCGGCGGCAAGGAAGTTCAGATCGCCGTCCATCAGCACGGGGTTTTCTTTGCGGATGCGGATGAGCTTTTTGTAGAACTCAAAATGTTCGCGGTTGAATCCCACTTCATCAAATTCTTTTTCACCCGGTTGAAAGTTGTTCCTGTACTCGGGCTCAAAGTCGAATTCCGGCCACCAGAGGGGCTTGCGGCAGTCGGGGTCGTCGGCGCCCCACATGCCCATTTCGTCGCCGTTCCAGATGTGTGGCGCGCCCGGGATGGTGAACTGGTGGATCAAATACAGTTTCACCCTTTGGTAAGTTTCTTCGCCGGGTTTTCCCGTGAGGTAATCCGGGTTTTCGTTGGGCTTGGCATGGTATTTATATTTTGTGGGGTTGGCAAAGGAGGTCAGCAGCCGCGGCGAGTCGTGGGTAGCTGCCGTGTTCATCATGGCTTTTACGGTTTCTTTTTGCAGCCTGTTCCACTGAAATTCAAGGCTGTCTTTGAACTGCCCGGCATCAATTTCGTCATCCGTCAGCCCGAAAAAACTTCGTGCCGGGCGGTACACCTGGTAAAACATCACGGCATCGAACACATCGCCTTTGAGGTAGGGCGCGGGGTTCATCAGTTTGTCGGGCCATTTTTCCCACCAGATCTCACCAACAAGGTAAGCTTCGGGGTTGACGGACTTGACAAACTTTCGCCAGTCGCGCCAAAAGATCAGCCCGATGTGGTCGGCCACATCCAGCCGAAATCCGTCGATGCCTTTGCTTACATCGCCCTGCGGCGCCAGCCACCTTTTGGTGACCTCGTAAATGTGCTGTTTGGCACCCTTGTTGATGTCGCCTTCGTAGGGATGGCCCATTACCCTTTTTGTTTTGAGGTTTACCTTTTTGATTTCGGGAAGGCTTTGCAGATCGAGCCAGCCGTGGTAGGCAAATTCGTTTTCTTCGGTTTCGGGGTCATCAAAAGTTTTGATGGCATACCAGTCTTTGTACTTTGATTTTTCCTGGTTTTTGACCAGGTCTTTCCATGCCCAGAACTCCACGCCGGTGTGGTTCCACGAATAATCGAGGATGACGCGCATCCCTCTTTTATGCAATTCATCCACCAGTTTCAGGAACAGTTTGTCGGCAGCAGTCCATTTCCAGGTGGCCGGGTCGTCGGGAATTTCGGAAGCGATGATTTGGTTGTCGCCCTGCGGGTCGGGTCCGAAATTTACGTCGATGTGGCGGTAGTTGCGGGCATCGTATTTGTGCAGCGAGGGGGCGTCGTTCAGGGGGTTAAAATAAATGGCCGTCACGCCCAGTTCCTGCAGGTAGTCGAGTTTGCCGAGCACCCCTTGCAGGTCGCCGCCGTATCGGCGAAGGCCCAGCCCGCCGTAGAAATCGGTGTTCAGGTTTTTGGTCCAGTCTTCCTGTTTGTACCAGTTTTGCGTCCAGGGGGTGATGGCCCAGTCTGCCGGCGGGTGGCGGTAGTTGGAGGCGGCGTACATATTTTCGGGACGGGGATCGTTGGCCCGGTCGCCGTTGTTGAAGCGCTCGACGAAAATCTGGTACCAGATGGCATCTTTGGCCCAGGACGGGGGCTGTTCCCGCAAAATCTTTATCTCTTTTTTCTTCTCAGGTTTTTGTTCACACATAACGAAAACGAAACTGAACAGGATGAACAAAAAAACGGTAATGCTTCGCATGATGGGGTTGAATTGGGTTGTAAAAGTAAGGAAAAGAGGGGGATTTTCTTCCTGTATGGCAGCCCCGGGCTCAACAATTTTTACGTATTGAATTAAAACACCAGGGTAAAAACAGCCCCTTCGCCCGGTCTTGAGCGCACGCTGACACTGCCTTTGTGCATTTGCATGATTTGCCGGGAAAGGCTCAATCCGATACCTGATCCTTTTTGTTTGGAAGTGAAAAAAGGCATGAAAATCTTATCCATGATGTCCTGGCTGATGCCTTTGCCCGAATCGGCAATTTCGACAGTTGTACGGTTGTTCAGGTTAACGGAAGCCACAATGGTGATTTTCCGCTCACTCACTTCCCTTACTGCATCAATTGCATTCAACAGCAAATTGATGATGACCTGGTCAACCAGATCGGGGTCGGCCAGTACTTTCAAATCTTTCGGGAAAATTTTGTACGTGCATATTATTTCATGCTTCTGAAACTTTGGTTCCATTAAACCCAGTGCCCTTTCAACCAGTTGTTGCAGGCTGAAATACCTGAAATGGGGTTTGGGAATGCGTGTGAGGTTGCGGTAAATTTCCACAAAATTCAACAGGCCACGGCTGCGGTTTTCGATGGTCGAAATAGCCTGGGCAACATCTTCAAACATCTCTTTTTCCTGGTCGGTTTGAGGTGGGTTGTTTTCCTTTCGTTCTTCCAAAATATCCTTCACTGTTGAGGCCAGCGACGAAATAGGGGTGATGGAATTCATAATCTCGTGGGTAAGTACACGGATCAGTTTCTGCCACGATTCGATTTCTTTTTGTTCCAGTTCGGGATGGATGTCCTGAAAAGAGGCCAGCAAATATTCTTCGCCGCGCATGCGGAACTGCGTAGTGTGAATGGAAAGCTGGATGAGTTCGTCTTCGACAAAAAGTTTCACCAGGCTTTTGTCGCCGGCCTTCATGTTCAACAAGCGGTCGGGCAGTTCCCCAGAAATACTATCCAGCTTTTTGATGTTGCGCAAATGATTTACCCGCAGCAAGCGTTTTACCGAATTGTTCACAACATCAACCGTCCCGTCGTGTTTGTAAACGATGATGCCGATACTCACATGCTGGATGACCGTCAGCAGGTAATTGAAATGCTCTTCTTTCTCAGTTTTGTTTTTATTGAATGCCTCGATGACTTCGTTAAATTCCCTGTTCAGTCCCTCAAAACTTTTCCCGAGTTCGTTGTCCACATAAGAAGTAGTGAAATCAGCATGGCGGATGGATTCAAAAAAGCGGGTCAGTTTCCTGTTGGTTTGTTCCACATAACGGATTAAAGCGACAATTTGTGCGATAAAAAGCAGGACAAGCAGGATGGCGCTTACGGCATAAGCTGTTTGCTGATGGATAAAAAGTATCAGCAAAAAGTTAATTACAATGAGCGTAACCCGTAAAACAACCTGTAGCCTGAAGTGTTTAAATACCATGCTTTTCGATCCTTCTGTAAAGCGATGCCCTGGTAAGCCCCAATTCTTTGGCAGCCCTGCTGATGTTTCCACCATGCTTGTCGATAACTTTTCGGATGAGGATTTTCTCCACTTCTTCCAGTTTCATGTTTTCGGGCGAAAAGTCTTCTTCAACGGCCCCGCTGCTTTCCTGCACGAAAAAATCGTGGGGTTCCAGGATGTTGGACTCACTCAAAATCACTGCCCTTTCGACGGCATGTTGCAGTTCGCGGATATTTCCCGGCCAGTTGTGTTTTTGCAACCGGCGGAGGGTTCCGGCATTGATTCTTTTCTTTGGGATTTTGTACTTCCTGCAATACACATTCAGGTAGTGTTCCACCAGCGGTTCGATATCCTCTGTCCTTTCCCGCAATGGCGGAAGGGAGATTTCCACCGTATTGATGCGGTACAATAGGTCTTGCCTGAATTTTCCCTCAGACACCATTTGATAAAGGGGCATGTTGGTTGCACTGATAATACGGACATCGATGGGGATTTCCTTTCCTGATCCGAGCCTGACGACTTTGCGGCTTTGCAGTACACTTAGCAACTTTGATTGCAGGCCATGGGTCAGGTTACCGAGTTCGTCAAGAAAAATGGTGCCTTTATTGGCAGCCTCAAAGCGGCCTGCCCGGTCCTCTTTGGCATCAGTGAATGCACCTTTTTTGTAACCGAAGAGCTCGCTTTCAAAAAGGCTCTCGGTAATTGCACCGAGGTCAACGGGGATAAAAACTTTACCGGCACGTTGCGAAGCACGGTGGATGGCGCGTGCAACAACTTCTTTTCCGGTCCCGTTTTCGCCCAGTATAAGGACATTGGCATCGGTTTTTGCCACTTTGTAGGCAATGTTCATCACCTTTTTCATGGCGGCCGAATTGCCTACCATATTGCTGTAAGATTGGTCCTGGTCGGCAATCAGCACCTTTTGGGTAGAGCGGAGGTTTTCGAGCTCTACCTTTGATTGGCGGATACGCAGGGAGGTTTCGATGGTGGCGAGCAGTTTTTTGTTGTCCCAGGGTTTCAGGATGAAATTTGTCGCGCCTTCTTTGATGCCCTGAACGGCCAACTCAATGTCGCCGTATCCCGTAATAAAAATTACAGTGGCGGCAGGGTCGTGTTCAAGAATGACGTTCAGCCAGTGAAAACCTTCCTTTCCGCTGGTGGCATCGCGCGAAAAATTCATGTCCAGCAGAATAATATCGTAATTCTCATTTTTGAGCAAGTCGGGTATATTCTGTGGGTTTTTCTCTGTGTGTACAATTTCCAGATGTTGCCGAAGAAACATTTTTGCTGCCAGCAAAATATCCGTGTCGTCGTCAACAATAAGCAGTCTCGATTTTATTTTTCCCATAGTCCGGCAGTGTTTTCAGCTGTTAAAAAATTGTTTGATAAAAGTAAATAATATTGTTCACCCTTGTACAAAAATATGGACGATTCCGAACACGAATAGTTACATCAGCCGTTGAATTATTTTTCAACAATTTGAAAAACTGATAAATAGGCGCATTGGCACAATCTTAGTTAAAAGATGTTAAGAATGGAATACCGTACGGAATTTGAAACTGTATTCCTGTGCGGATTTATTATTGGCCAATCTGTCAACATGTGGAATATCCGGGTGATAATTTCAATGCTAAAAATGACTATTATTACAAAATGAAAGCCAGTGGGATGACGATAAATTTTACTTTGAATTAAATGATTATTACCGAAGGTTTAACGAAAGTTTTTGAAGCCGAAGACGTTGAAACCGTTGCATTGAAGAGTATCAACCTCAAGGTTGAGCAGGGCGATTTTGTTGCGGTGATGGGCCCGTCGGGATGTGGTAAAACAACACTGCTCAATATTTTGGGCATGATTGATGATTCCGATTCCGGCCGGTATTATTTCCTTGGGAAGGAAGTTACGCGCCTGAGCGGGAAAGCCAAAACAGACCTCAGAAAAAACAATATCGGGTTTATTTTTCAAAACTTCAACCTGATTGATGACCTGACAGTTTGGGAAAACATCGAACTCCCGCTGGTTTATCTCGGCTGGAAAAAGAAAGCACGGAGGCAACGGGTCAACCAATTGGTTGAACAACTTCAAATAAGTCACCGGAAAAATCTTTTTCCTGTACAATTATCGGGTGGACAGCAACAAAGGGTGGCCGTTGCCCGGGCCATCGTTGCCCGGCCTGCACTGCTGCTTGCCGACGAACCAACGGGCAACCTCGACTCAATGCACGGTGAAGAAGTGATGAACTTGTTGAACGATTTAAATAAAAACGGAACGACGATTGTCATGGTTACCCATTCACAAAGAGATGCTTCTTTCAGCCGCCGGATTGTTCACCTGTTCGACGGGCAAATTATTAATGAGAACATTAACAAACTGCTGTAAAGCTGTATTTATAGACATGAAAACCATCTGCTTATCATTTTTTCAAAGATGCCATGATACCCCCGTTAACCAGGTTCGCACAAGAGAATGATTGTCTCAGGAAGATAAACGCATGAAAAGGAAAATCAATAAAAAAAATGCCTGGATGTATGTTTTAAGCGCAATGGCGCTGTTTTACATGATAATGGGTGTTTTGAAAATTGCGGACACGGATTACCTGAGGGCGGCGATAAGCCTGGTTACCACAATTGTTTTTGCTTTTACGGCCATAAATATTGCCAAAGGAAAAATCAAATTTGACCAGCCCAACGACGGACTGAAATTCTTTTTCCCCATTGGGTTTGTTTTCAGTGTTGTGGGCGCTTGGGGAGTGATGAGTGCCGGGGTATGGGGGTTTGGTATCACTTTGTTTCTTATCGGAATGTTTTTCAGCCCCAAAAAGGAAGAGGAACTCAAAGAAAATGAAAATGCTGGGTAATTTTTTAATATCAGGTTTTCGGATTCTGCTCAGGCAGCGGAGCTACACTTTCCTGAATATTATCGGGTTGTCGCTGGGCATTGCCGTTTTCATATTTATTTTCCTGTACATCCAAAGCGAAATCCGTTACGACAGGCACTGGACAGATGAAAACAGGATTTATCGGGTTTCAACAGAATTTAGCCTGGACGGCAGAATAGAAAAACTGGCCATGACACCTTTTCGGCTGGCCGAAGATCTTCGCAGCGAATTTCCCGGAATTCCCGCTTCGACCAGTATCTTGTTCACCGACCCTTCTGATGTGAATGATGTGTACTCGCTGATTTATGAAGACGAAGTATTTGAAGTGCCCGATGTTACCATTGGCGACAGCATGTTGTTCCGGATTTTTGATTACGATTTCATCGAAGGTAATCCTGAAACTGCCTTGATTGAACCGCAAAGCATGGTCATTTCGTTGGCGGTTGCCCGGAAAATTTTCGGGAACAAAGCGGCATTGGGAAAGAAAGTAAAAACCCTCATCAGGGAGTACACCATCACGGGGGTTTTTGATAAACAGCAAAGCCCCTCCCACCTAGTTTTCGACGCAGTGGTCTCGGTGAGCACGCTGCCCGAAAACGAATTGTCAAGCCACCGGGCCGACTGGTTTCGCCTGGTCTGGTACACTTATTTTAAGGTTGCCGACACGGTGGATCCTTCCCGGCTCGAAAGCCGGATTAACCAGTTTACCGATGAAAAAATCAGCACTTTTATCCGCGAGCGGGATTTGCAGGTCCAGGGGTATACACATTACAATATTGAGCCCATCACCGAGGTGCATTTTAACACGGCCCTGAACTACGACAGCCCTACAAATATTGACAAGGGCTACCTTTATATTTTTGGGATTATTGCTGTGTTCATCCTGCTTACTGCCTCCATCAATTACATCAATCTGGCCACAGCCCGTTCGTTAAAACGGGCCAGGGAAATAGGTGTGCGAAAAGTTTTGGGGGCCTTCAAAAAGCAACTGATGCTGCAATACATGAGCGAATCTTTCATCCTGACTTTCATTGCGTTTATTTTTGCTTTGTCGCTGGTGGAGCTGCTCATGCCACAATTTAACACGCTGGTCGGGAAAAACCTTACGCTGGTGGGCAGCCTGTTTTCGAGTGACGGCCTTTTTTTTGGTGTTCTGCTCATCCTGCTGATTTTTTTGCTGTCCCTTATCAGCGGCAGCTTTCCGGCATTTATCCTCACAGCATTGCGGCCTGTAAACGTATTGAAAGGCAGTAACGAGATTGTTGGAAAATCGGGGAAACAGCATTTTTCGGCGGCAAGGCTGAGAAAGCTTTTGGTGAGCATCCAGTTTTTTGTGTCGTTTGGGATGATTGTCGCCACGCTGATTATTTACCAGCAAATGCACTTTCTCAGGGGCCATTACCTGGGTTTTGAGCAGGAAGGTGTCGTTGTGATTAATGTCCCACAGGATACGACCTACTGGCGCAGGGCCCCTGAGTTTATTGATGCCTTGCAAAAAAATGAATGGGTGCAGGCTGTTTCGGCACCCTCGGACCTGCCGGGTTACACCCATGGAAAGCGTGTTTTTTACGTTGGCGACACGAATACGGCTGTCCTTAAAACACTGAGCACTTTTGCCGTTGACTATGACTTTTTTAAACTATTGGATATTCCAGTACTTGAAGGCCGGTGTTTTTCACGTGATTTCCATGACGATACTGCTTTACGCCTTATACTTAACGAAGCTGCCGTTGATTACCTCCGGCTGGATACTGCAGTCGGTACCATGTTTACCCTGCCACAAAGTGCCAGTGGCGAGGTGGTTGGTGTTGTAAAAGATTTCAATTATTCATCGCTGCACGAAAAAGTGGAACCGCTGGTGATTTTCCTCAAGCCAAAATGGAGCAGGTACATTCTGGTAAAAATTGATGAGGGGAATAAGAATGCGGCCATTGGACAGGTTGCAGAAACATGGCAAAACTTCAACGAGGGGCATTTTATGCATTACACCTTTCTCGACCAAAAACTGGAAAGCCTGTACAGCGGCGATTTAAAAATGCTTTCCCTGTTTTTTTATTTTTCCGCTTTTGTGATTTTTATTTCGGGGCTGGGTTTGTATGGCCTGTCATCCTTCCTCATTGAACAGCGCTCGAAAGAAATTGGTATCAGAAAAGTACTGGGTGGTTCCGAGCGGCAAATTACTTTTATGCTGGCACGCAACTATTTAAAACTGGTACTGCTCTCGGCAGTGTTGGCTTCGCCGCTGGTGTATTACTTAATGAGCAGGTGGATGGATACTTTTGCTTACCGCATTGCGATCAACGGCTGGGATTTTGCCCTCGGTATTTTGCTGACACTTTCCATTGCCCTTGCCACAGTACTTATCCGCTCTTTTAAAATTGTGCGGCAAAGCCCCTCCTTGTCGCTGAGGTATCAATGACCCCCGCCCCGTTTAACTCGAGGCGCTTTCAGGCAGGCCTGCCCCCACCCAACTCCTCCGGCTTTCCAAACAAAGGCTTCAAGGCCTGCCTGAGTAGGACGCCGGAAGGCCTGGCATTCTTTTAAAATCCCAATTGCTGTTTCAGTTCTCCGATGCGTGATTTGGAAACATTGACTTTGCTGCCGTCGTTGAGCACAATGACATGGCTTTCTTTGCCGTATTTTTCAATTTTTTTAATATAATTGACATTGATGATGTGAGAACGGTGAACGCGGACAAACAGTTTTTCGGGTAAGTTCCCCTCCAGGAAGTTCATCGTTTCTTTCTTCAAATACTTTTTTGTAGCAGTGATAAACTCAACATAGTCATCCTGTGCCTCAATGCGGATAATTTCGTCCACGGGCACCACATCGATTTTGGTTCCAGTTTTTACAAAAACCCGTTCGATGGTTCCGGTGTCTTTCTTCGCTTTTTCGGCCAACCTGCGGATGTTCCCGCCACTTTTCGTCTTTTGCTTCAAGCGGGCAAAAACTTTTTCCAGGGCTTGGTCGAAGCGGGCTTTGGAAAAAGGCTTCATCAGGTAGTCAACAGCACTCAGTTCAAAAGCTTTGATGGCGTATTGGTCGTAAGCCGTAGTAAAAATTATTTCAGGAATTTCATCAAGCAATTCCAGCAATTCAAAACCGGTGAGCTTGGGCATTTGAATGTCGAGCAAAACCAGGTCGGGCTTGGTTTCGTTGATGGCCTTCACCCCGCAAAAACCGTTGTCGCATTCGGCAATCAGTTCAATATTTTCATGTGATTTCAGGTAAGCCTTCACCAGTTCGCGTGCCGGTGCTTCGTCTTCAACAATAATGGTCCGGAGTTTATTCATGCTTAGGTTGAATTATGGTTTGACGATTTGATTGTTAGATGGCCTGATTGTTAAGTTGTTATCCATTAATCTTGCAATATTGTTTAATTTTTTGGTATTCTCAATGTAGCCTTAAAAACCATTTTTTCGGCCTGAATTTCCAACAAATCCTGCCGTTGGTAAATCAGTTGCAGCCGTTTCCGGATATTCTCCAGGCCAATGCCCTGCCCTTTTTTCTTTACGGCTTCCGGGTCGTAATCGTTGCAGACTTCCAGTACGATGAAACCGTTTTGTTCTTTACACTTCAGTTCCACCAACACTTCTTCGGTACTGTTGTACACCCCGTGTTTAATGGCATTTTCAAGCAAAGGTTGCAATATCATATTGGGAATTTCAACTGACAGGCAGCCTTCTTCAATACTGGAAACAAAGTTCAGCCGTTTGCCAAAACGTATTTTTTCGATGGCGAGGTAACGTTCCATATTGCTGAATTCCTGCTCGAGGCTTGTTTTTTCATTTTTATCATGGCTTAAAGAATAACGCAAAAAGTCTGACAACTGGATGACCATTTCCTGTGCTTTATCGGGCTTCGTCATTGTCAGCGAGCTGATGGAATTCAGGCTGTTAAATAAAAAGTGCGGGTTGATTTGGGATTTAAGGGCATTCAGTTCTGCTTCTTTCACAAGGTTTTGCAGTTCAGACTCCACTTTGAGTTTTTCCTGCAAATCTTCGTAATAAAGAATAATGTAGTAAAACAAAATAAAAAACAAATAGTAAAACATCCCGGTTACCACACGCCAGGGCAGGCTGTCGTTCAAAAACTGAAGGTACGAAGTGTTGTCGCCAAATAAATTTGCGAGAAAAAAATAGGAAGCCGTAATCCAAAGTGCAATAATAATGAGGGCGATGACCAGGTGGTTGACAATCAGGTCGAAAGCACTTGGCGTTTCGCGCAGGTTAAAGCGGATGACGTACCAGAGGTTAAAACCAACCAGGGCAATAATAAAATTGAACACAGCCGAATCGGCCAGGCTGAGCACACTTTCGATTCCATAAAAGAAATTGAGGATGAATGTATGAATGGCAAAAATAACCAGCCACACAATCAGAAAAGTAACGAGGTAGTTCCTGTTTTTAGTAATCGGGTTCAGCATGTTTCCCTGTTGTTTTTGATAATTTTATCACAGTATTGTCAGGTGTTCCCACTAATAACTTTTGATTTCCATGCCCCCGAACAGTACAACACCTTTAATGAGCAGGACCTTTTTTACTTCACTTTTTAAGGACTTAGCCTGGCGCTTGTCGCCAAAGCCACCAAAAAGGGAGAGCACATCAGATTTCACATCCCAGTCTTCGGGAACGATCAGTTTTGTACCCCCAAACATGGTAAACACATCAATCACGCAGCCCTCGGGCGAAATTTCCGCATTTTTCAAATCAAACTCGGAGCCCCCGAATATGGCTGTGATGTTGCCGCCCTTGAAGTTATGCGAGTCTATCCGGCGAATGCCCCCGCCCAGTATAGAAATGTCGTCAAGATAATCGGTGTTGAGGCTGCCATCCGCACTGCGTAAAGGTTGCCCGGCCTGCTCGCGCCGCCCCCTGCGGGTGATGACAACAATTCCAATAGTAATGAGTATCAGTGGAAGAAAAACTTTCCCGAAACTCACATAAAGCCCGGCAAAATCCAGTACCCAAAAGGCAGTACCAACGCCAATTAACAGCAGTCCTATCTTGTTGTTTTCACGTCTGTTGATGAGCACAAGCCCGATGACGATGAGCAGGGTTTTCCATGAAAATATGTAGTAACTGACCGAAAAACCAATGATATCGAAGGTGTTGAGCAGCAGCAGGCCGCCAAAAACAATAAGGATAAGACCAGTGATGTTTCTTTTATCCAGTGATTTATTTTCTGCCATTATTCAAAGTATTTACACTATTAATCAGGCGGCAAAAGTACGGGCTAAAGGAACGAATGCAAACAGAAAATCGGTGAAAGGGGGAATTCTGTCGGTGAAAGGGGAAATGAAGCTGGTTGGTTGAAACAAAGCTCAAATCCGCATTTTTAAGTTTATGCGAGAATGAAACATTCGGCATCAGAAACTTCAAGCAAAGCATTTGCTTCCAAAAGCAGTTTGGTAATAAAAACCACGCAGGCACATCAACATAAAATATAGCCGACTTAAAACGGCAGATCGTCTTCCGGTTCAGCCTTTTCAGGCGAAGTTTCGGGCTTTGCTGCCGGGGGAGGGGCATCCGGTGCCGCAGGTTTTTGGCCGCCGCCCGGGTAGTTTCCTTCCGACGGCTGGTATTTTGAAAGCATGTTGAAGCGCTCTGCAACAATTTCGGTGAGGTAGCGGTTGTTGCCTTCTTTGTCAGTGTACTTCCTGGTTTTTATTTTCCCTTCCACGTATATCAGGTCGCCTTTGGCCAGGTTGCGCTCGGCGAGGTAGCGGTAACCGACAATATTGTGCCAGTCGGTAATGTCTTTCCACTCACCCGTTGATTTGTCGCGGTACGATTCTGTTGTTGCCAGCGAAAAACTGATTTTTTTTGTACCGTCTTCAAAACTGTAGGTTTCGGGCTCTTTGCCAATTCTTCCCACTAAAATAACTCTGTTTAATCCAGCCATCTTTATTTATTTTAAAATTTTCTGATCCTGCAAATACCGTTCAAGCAGGCGGGGAACAGGATAGGTAATCAATTTGTTTTCATCAACCAAAAATACAGAATTATCTGATAGTTGTCCGGTATTTTTATTCACAATTAAATGGATAAAAACGGCATGGATTTTCTGGTGTGTGAGCTGGTGCCGGTATTCGTTTGAAACGGATTTTATGTTAAAGTTTGTTTGCCCGATCAGGTGTTCAAATACAGGGTTTTTCAAAACCTCAGCAGGGTTTTCCCGTTTGTTGCATTCCAGCAATGGAAAATCATAAAGGTTTTTCCAGATGTCTTTTTTATCTCTTTGTTTCAGAAAAAAAGCGTTGGATTTATTTCCGGGGACTTCTACCAACAAATAATAGAAATAGCGTTTTCTGACACCGGGCTTTTTCTTTTTTACCGGAAATCGGGCCACTTCACCCAAGCGGCCGGCCGTGCATTCGCTCAAGAAAATACAATGTAAACAATCGGGGTTCACTGGTTTGCAGTGCAGTGCCCCAAATTCCATCATGGCCTGGTTGAAGGCAGCGGGCGGGTTGCCCTGCAGTAAATTCCCGGCCAGCGTTTCAAACTCCTTTTTTGCCCGGCCAGTGTTTATCGGGGTCTCAATACCAAATAACCGCGACAAGACCCGGTAAACATTTCCATCGACCACCGGTTTTGGATAACCAAAAGCAATGGAGGCAATGGCCGCCGAGGTATAAGGGCCGATACCTTGTATTCGGATTAAAGCTTCCGGTGTTTCGGGAAAAAGCCCCTTGTATTGCCTGACAATAGTTTGGGCGGCGGCCATCAAATTGTCGGCCCTGTTGTAATAGCCCAGGCCCTGCCACATTTTATAAACCTCTGTTTGGGACGCCTCTGCCAACGAATAAATATCAGGAAAACGGCGGATGAATTTCAGGTAGTAACCCAATCCCTGCTCAACCCGGGTTTGCTGTAAAATGATTTCGGACAGCCATATTTTATACGGGTTTGTGCTGTTTCGCCAGGGCAGCTCACGCTTATTTTTGTCGTACCATTTTACAATCCGCGGTCCAAAGTCTTTCAGCATGCGCCGAAAATACTTAAAAAAGAAGTGTTTAGAATAAAAAAAATGCAATAATAAGTTGTTGTTTGTGAAAAAGTTTTATTTTTGCCACCCAAAATAAAAATCTAATTATTAATTATTTAAAAGAATAGAGACATGACAAAAGCAGAAATTGTAACAGAAATTGCCAACAAAACCGGCATTGAAAAAGTAGCAGTACAGCAGGTTGTTGAATCATTTATGGAAACCGTAAAAGATACAATGATGAGTGGCGAAAATGTTTACTTAAGAGGATTTGGTAGTTTTATTATTAAGAGAAGGGCTGAAAAAACCGGACGTAACATTTCAAAAAACACAACCATCATCATCCCTGCACACAATATACCTGCTTTTAAGCCTGCCAAAACTTTTGTAAACGAAGTTAAGTCTAAAGTAAAATAGTAATCACATTTAATACTGGTAATTATGCCAAACGGAAAAAAAAGGAAAAGGCACAAGATGGCAACCCACAAACGTAAGAAGCGTTTGCGGAAGAACAGGCATAAGAAGAAATAATACCTTTTCTTATTGCAACGGGTAACACAGTCATTGTGATTGGCTGTGTTATCTTATTTTTACTTCTCTCCTTTTACGACCTTTTGCTTGTCCTTTTCTTTTAGATTCGTCGGGCTGTGGTTATGAACCCATATCCATTGCTCTGACATTAAAATATTTTATTGTGAACAGAGAATTAATCATCGATTCAAATTTATCGGAGGTTAGTATTGCGCTGCTTGAGGACAAAAACCTTGTTGAACTCAACAAGGAAAAGACCAACAACAATTTCGTAGTTGGAGATGTTTTTTTGGGTAAGGTTAAAAAAATCATGCCCGGGCTAAATGCCGCATTTGTAAATGTAGGTCACGAGAAAGATGCTTTTTTGCATTACCTCGATTTAGGGCCACAAATAAACACCTTTCTTAAGTACACAAAACTAGGCCTTCTTGGAAAAGCCCACCTTACTTCCCACGAAAAATTAAGGCAGGAAAAAGACATTAGCAAGAGCGGGAAAATCACCCAGGTGCTTACCACAGGACAACAGATCCTGGTACAGATTGCCAAAGAACCTATTTCGACCAAGGGCCCCAGGGTTACCACCGAAATTTCGTTTCCGGGCAGGTTCCTTGTATTACTGCCTTTTTCCAACAAAATCTCCATCTCGCAGAAGATCAAGAGCAAAGACGAAAGGACCCGGCTCAAAAGGCTGATACTGAGTATTAAACCGAACAATTACGGGGTGATCATCCGTACGGTTGCCGAAAACAAAAGGGTAGCGGAACTTGATGCTGATTTGAGCAACCTGGTGGAAAAATGGGAAAGTATCATTAAAAAACTCCCACACCTGGTAGCCCCGAAAAAGGTATTGAGCGAACTGGACCGCACTTCTGCAATCCTGCGCGATAATTTAAACGAGTCGTTCAACAGTGTTTATGTGAACGACCCGGTTTTGTATGAAGAAGCCAAAGAACTGCTTGGCAAAATTGCCCCCGACAAAAAAGATATTGTGAAGCATTTCAGGGGGCGTACATCTATCTTTGAATATTTTGGAATTGAAAGACAAATCAGGAGTTCGTTTGGGAAGAATGTAACCATTAAAAGTGGGGTGTACCTTATTATTGAGCACACCGAAGCCATGCATGTCATCGACATCAACAGCGGGCACCGTGTCAATAAAGAAAAATCGCAGGAAGAAAATGCCCTTTTGGTCAACCTTGAGTCGGCTGCCGAAGTGGCCCGCCAGTTAAGGTTGCGGGACATGGGCGGTATCATTGTAGTCGATTTTATTGACATGCGCGATGCCAAGAACAGGCGCCTTCTTTTTCAGAAATTAAAGGAAGAAATGACCAAGGACAGGGCAAAACACACTATTTTGCCCCCAAGTAAATTTGGCCTGGTGCAAATTACCCGCCAAAGGGTCAGACCCGAAATGACCGTTCCGGTATTGGAGCAGTGCCCGGTTTGCAGTGGCAGTGGCCAGATTAAATCGAGCTACATACTTGTTGATGACATCGAAAACAACCTGAATTACCTGATCCAGGAACAAAACGAACGCACGCTTACGCTTGCTGTTCATCCCTTTATCGCTGCTTACCTGACCAAGGGGATCCATTCCATCCGGATTAAATGGCTGATGAAATACAAAAAGTGGATTAGCATACGCGAGGTGAAAAATTATCACCTGCTCGAATATCAATTCTTTAACGGAAATAATGATCCGATCAAGAATTAAACCCTTACAAAAAAGCCACCCATTGAGGTGGCTTTTTTTATTCTGACAGGAAAAACAATGCTAGCCGTTGTAAAACTTGTATTTGTCCGGATGAATACTCAATACCGGAATGGGTGAATGATTGACCATCTGCGCGGCAAAAGGCCCCAGCCATAAGTTGGAGGTCCGCGTTTCCTGCTCAGTCATAATTGAAATGAGGTTGGCATCCACTTTTTTGGCATATTCGAGGGTCCCGTCGGTAATATTGTCAACTTCAAGAAACTCTGTTTTGTGCCTGATGCCGTTTTCTGTCAAGTAGTCTTCGGCTTGTGCCACATAGTTGCGGATACGGTAACGGATATCGTCAAGTGTCGAAGTAAAGATACCTAAAACATGCACTTCCGAATCAAAATATTTGGCCAGTAAGGTAGTAAAAGGAAGCTTTTGGCGTGTAACTTTTGTACTGTCAAAAGGCATAACGATGGTTCTAAGGTCCCGGCCACTGTCAACACCGCCACGGATGGTGATGATGGGCCTCTTACTGCTGGAAACCATTCTGTTGGCATTGCTGCCAATCCAAAATTCTTCAAAACCGGTGGAGCCGTGCGTGCCAATGACAGTTAAAAAAGCTTCAAGCTTGTCAGCCACTGCACATATTTCTTTATAAACTTTACCTTTCCGTAATTCGTATTTAAGAGGGAAACCGTGCAGTTTTACAGTATATTTATCTAACAACTCTTCAAATTTATGCTCCACTTCGGTTGTAAGCTGTTTGGGTTCAACCGAAAATATTTCTTTGGAGTAATCAAGGTGGTTAACCCACACCATTGTTATTCCTGCTTTGGCTTTCTGTGCGATGGAAATCGCATGTTCAAGGGCATTGATGCTGCAATCGGAGAAATCGATGCCTACAATTAAGGTTTTATTCATAATTTATTGTTTTTTGGTATGTTGACAAGACGGGAAAACTAATTTTATCTTTGACTGTCCAGGCTTGTGGATACGATCGCTGAATTTTATCCAGAAACCTGATGGCTTCAAGACGGGTTCTGAAATCCCCAACTCTTACCCGGTAGTAGGGTTCTCCAAATGTAATGTAAGCAGGAACATCATCATGTTTTTCCTGAAACTTCTCCAATATTTCCTCTGCATTTTCAAGTGCATCGTTCCCCGATTCCATAAATAACTGGATACGGTAACCCGGCATCGCGGGAAAAGCTGCATTGTATGCAATGTGCAATTGCAACAAGCTGTCAATACGGCTGTCTTCGTGATTGCTGTTTTGTGCACCGGCAGCGCCCGTGAGCAAAAGGAGAAAAAGGATATAAATTACCGGATTTTTCATCGTTTTATTTTGAATCAATATTGAACATTAACGGTATTCTTTTGCGCGTAAACTCAGTACCGGAACTTTTGAGTTGTTTATTAATTGCTGGGCGTAAGGCCCTAAGTACTTGTTGGCCGTAGTTGTTCCCTGTTCAGTCATCATCATGATTAAATCAATATTATGGTCATTGCTGTAATTTAAAATGGAAGCAGCCACATTCCCGGCTTCAATTTTTTCCAGTTTAAAGTTCACCTTTTCCTTTGTCAGGGACTTTTTTGCTTCCTGTCCAAACTGGTTAATTCTTTTCCGGATGACTTTAATGGGAGTGTTATACACTTCGAGCAGGTGGATTACAGACCCAAAACCCTTTGCCAGGTTGCAGGCGAAGGGCAACTTTTGTTTGGTTTCGAGCGAACTGTCTAGTGGCAATAGAATATTTTTGATTGTTTTGTCAAACTCAAAATCGCAGCGAATGGTAATCATCGGACAAGGTGCCTGTGTCATGATGCGGTAGGCATTGCTGCCAATCCAGTACTGTTCGTAACCCGAAACGCCATGTGTGCCCGTAAAAATCATTTCCGCCTTTATTTCACGCGCCACCTTATTCACTTCCTGATAGATCCGCCCCTTTCTGAAGATGACATCTATTTTTCCCTGTTCCAACATAGGCTGGTAGTCTTCGATGATTTTCTTCATATAGGCTTTCTTCTCCCGCCGGAGTTCACCTTCAATAGTATCAGTAACGCTTTCATCGGAGGTTGTATTGTCCACCCAAACCAAATGAATGTTCGTTTGAAGTTTGTTGGCAAAAAGCAAAGCATAACGCAGTGCATGGGTGGCATTCTTCGAAAAATCGATGGCTACAAGAATGGTCTTCATAGTGGTAGTATTTATAAAACACAGATTACCAGAATGTAACAGGTGAATAAAAGACTGATCCCTGATTTTTTAGCTAATTTAGAACTTTTTCTTGAATCTCGGGATATTTTTGAGGAAATTCCTCTGACCTGCATTTCGGCCTTCGGCTTTCGTGCATTCTTGTCTCCCGATAAAAAATCTCACGGGTTTTGCAAACAAGGCCGGAGAGGCTTTTTACAGTTTACCTTCACATTCGTCCCCGTCTTTCATCGAAATATAGTTACTTTTGTTTACTTATTTGATAATTCAATGAACGAAAACCTGGATGCTACGGGAACAAAACTGAGCAAAGCCGAACTGGAGATTGAAAACGTTTTGAGGCCGGGGCGTTTTGACAGTTTTGCCGGCCAGCCCAAAGTAGTGGAAAACCTGGAGATATTTGTCGAAGCCGCCAAGCAAAGGGGCGACGCACTTGACCATGTGCTGCTGCACGGCCCGCCCGGCTTGGGGAAGACCACACTGTCGCACATCATTTCCAATGAGTTGGGCGTAAATATCATCACTACTTCCGGGCCTGTGCTTGACAAACCCGGCGACCTGGCCGGGCTGCTGACCAACCTCGAAGAAAACGATGTGTTGTTCATCGACGAAATCCACCGGCTGAGCGCCGTTGTGGAAGAATATCTCTATTCGGCCATGGAGGATTTCAAGATCGACATCATGATTGAAACCGGCCCCAATGCCCGCTCGGTACAAATAGTTTTAAATCCCTTTACGCTGGTGGGTGCCACTACGCGCTCGGGCTTGCTCACTGCCCCCCTGCGTTCACGCTTTGGGATCAATTCGCGTTTGAATTATTACAACACCGAAACCCTGTCGGGGATAGTGGAGCGTTCAGCTTCTATTTTAAAGGTCGAAATTTCGCAGGAGGCAGCCATCGAGATTGCAGGCCGCAGCCGCGGAACACCCCGCATCGCGAACCTCTTGCTTCGCCGTGTCCGCGATTTTGCACAGATTAAGGGGACGGGAAACATCGACATGGCCATCTCGCAGCATGCACTGGAAGCACTCAACGTTGACAAATACGGGCTGGATGAAATGGACAACAGGATATTGAATACAATCATCGACAAGTTCAAAGGCGGGCCTGTCGGCCTGACAACCATCGCCACAGCAGTAGCCGAAGAGGCCGGTACCATCGAAGAAGTTTACGAACCCTTTCTTATTCAGGAAGGTTACCTCATGCGTACACCACGCGGACGCGAAGTTACCGAGCTGGCCTACAAGCACCTGGGAAAAATTAAACATCCGGATCAGAAAAAATTGTTTTGATGCCACCATGAGCTCACCACTCCGCCAAGCTGTTCACCTTGCTGACTTTGTTAAATCCCAGGCGCTCAAACTGGGCTTTTCCGAATGCGGCATTTCCCAAGCCGGATTTCTGGAAGAAGCCAAACAGAAAATGGAAAACTGGCTGGCCGACGGCCTGAACGGGGAAATGGCCTACCTTGAAAAAAACCGTGAAAAACGTTACGATCCCAGACTACTTGTAGAAAATGCGAAATCGGTAATTAGCGTTTTGTTCAATTATTATCCCGGAGAAAAGCTGGAAACAACTGACAATTTCCGGCTTTCTAAATATGCTTACGGAAAAGATTACCATTACATTATCAAGGACAAACTTCAAAAACTGCTCCGGCAAATTGAGGAAAAAACCGGCAAGCGGAAAGCCAGGGTTTTTGTCGATTCGGCACCGGTACTCGACCGCACCTGGGCGCAAAAAAGCGGCTTGGGTTTTATCGGAAAAAATACCCTGCTCATCAATAGAAAAAGGGGCTCTTTCTTCTTTATCGGACACATCATTCTCGATTTGGAACTGGAATATGCACCAGACAGCCCGGCTGCTTACTGTGGCAGTTGTACGCGTTGCATCGAGGCCTGCCCTACAGGTGCCCTCGAAGTTTACCGGCTGGATGCCCGAAAGTGCATTTCCTACCTGACCATCGAATACCGGGGGGATGCACTCCCACAAGAGTTGAAGACAAAATTCAATGACTGGATCTTCGGTTGCGATATTTGCCAGGATGTTTGCCCGTGGAACCGTTTTTCGCAACCACACGACGAGCTACTGTTTAAGCTGACAGACGAACTTAAACAAATGCGGAAAGTTGATTGGAAAAAGCTGGACAAACCAAAATTCAGGCGGCTTTTCAAAGGGAGTGCCGTTCAAAGAACCGGTTTTAAAGGCCTGAAAAGAAATATTGATTTCTTGACAGATTAGTTACTTTTGGCGTCGACATTAAACAGAAAAATGCGAAAAAAGACATTATTTTGGGCCGCGATGCTCCCGGCACTTTTAGGGGCTGCCGGAATGGTGATGTTTTATTTTGTAAATAACCAGCAGACCTATGCGGATGAAGTGATTAGCAAGGCATCGCAATCTTTTGAATCCGACCTGAAGAAATTCATTGCCAATTCTGAATTCTCAAAAAATAAGCTGAAAACCAATACCCGTGACACCGAAATCCTGAACCTGAATACGGACAGCTTGAATGCCTACGCTGCACAACTTGTTCAAAGCGACAGCGATTTAAAAGGTATAATCCTTTTTAGTGACCAACTCAATTATGTTTTCTTTCGCGACAATACAAGCTGGGTGACAACTTTTAGTAAAAACAATACCGACAGTCTGATTGACTGGCAGCGGTTAAACGACAAACTGGAGGTTGTAAGTGAGTGGACTGATACGTACAATTTTTTCATGGACAAGGTTAATTCACATGCCTTGCACCTGGCATTGAAAGAGGAGAACCAGGTTATCTGGAAAGCGGCGAAAAGCCAGGTTCCCGACAAACGCGACTTGCTGTTTAATATTTTTCGCCTCGACACAAAAGACAAAAGTCCGGTCGTGGCAGCTTTTATGTACAAAGTCTCTGAGCTTGAAAACAGGTTCTCGACAGTCCTGCAATTCAGCAGGCCACTGGTAACAATCATCACAACCGAAAACCAAACCGTTACACCCATAAAAACTACCGACACAGCAATGATAGCGGTGTACGGTATCTTAAGTGCAGAAGTGAAAAAACTAATTGCCAACTGGGGCAGTAACGGTGGCAACAAAGCCCGCGTTTACTCTTTTGAAAAACTGGATCAGGTGTTCTGGACCAGAATCGACACCATCGCGCAGCAAAATGGCCTGAAAGGATTTGCCATCACCGTTGCCGAAAGTGATATTTTCAAAACGGCCAGCAGGGTTGACCGGATACTGATGTACATCTCCTTATTCTTGATGTTGTTGTCCACCCTCTTTTATGTGGTTTACCGTATTAAACCAAAAAGCATGAAAACGGAGAAGAAACTGGTCCCGCTGAGCGATGATGAGCTGAAAATATTGATCAGCAAAGGTGAAACGGAATATGTTGAGTTTAAGTCGTCCCTGCGCTGGGACTACCGTGAGGAAAAGGTCAACAAAGTCCTTGAAGACGTCATCCTGAAAAGTATTGCCGCTTTTGCTAATGCCAAAGGGGGCACTCTTTTTATCGGTGTAAACGATGCACTTGAGGTGATCGGACTGGAACCGGACTTTAACAGCCTGAAGAAAAAGGATGCTGATTATTTTGAGCTTCACCTGCGTAAATTGATTAATAACCAGTATGGTATTCGTTTTTCAAACACATATTTGTTCATGCAGTTTGCCGTTTTAAAAGGTAAAACAGTTTGTGTTGTCCAAATTGCCCCATCCCATTACCCTTTATATTTAACGACGAAAAACAAACAGGGTCAACAGATTGAGAAATTTTACGTCCGATCGGGCAATGCTTCACAGGAGATAAATCTGCTGAATGAGATAAACGAATACATAGCGCAAAGGTTTAAAAAGAACTGATCCGGAAAGTTTTTTCCACAAAAGCTGTTCTTGAAATTTTAGCATCTTTGTACAATCACCAAAAACCCCTTACCCATGAACTGGCTTTTGTTTTGGATAGTCGCTTACCTGGTTCTCATCGTTTTACTTTCGTTGCGCCACATCCGTGGTGATGATCTGGAGCAATACCTGGTAAACAACCGGCGTACAAAAACATTACCACTGGTACTCACCATTTTGGCAACATTTGTCGGTGGCGGAACATCTATCGGATTGATGGCCATGGGTTACGAATCCGGTTTTGCTGCGGTAGGTATTGGGGTTGCGTATGTTATCGGTTTTGGCATCATGACTTTTTTTGCCGGAAAAATCAGAACCTATGGGGCAACCCACAAAATTTACAGTTTCCCGCATTTTTTGAACCACAAATATACTTCGCCCGACAAGCCTCAATTTGCCAAAGTTTTTTCGGCAACCGTAAGCGGTGTCAATATTTTTATCTTTTTCTTTTTACTGGCAGCCCAATTTGTGGCCATGGCCAGCCTCCTCAAATTTTCCTTTGAGCTGGGATACACCACCGCGGCAATTCTTTCCGCAATTATTGTTATTCTTTATACTGCCATTGCAGGATTATCGGGTGTAATCATTACCGATATGATTCAGTTTGCAGCCATTGTGGTGATGATTATCCTGATTTTTATCCCCGGCATTCTTAACGATACGCTGATGTTTGAAAGGATGAATGAACTGCCGGCAGACATGCTGAACGGAACTTCGCTGGGCATCGAATTTTTAATCGCACTGCCACTTTTTCTTTCCTGGTCGGTCATCGTCCGTATGGATATCTGGCAGCGTGTTTTAGCGGCAAAAAGCGAAAGGGTCGCTAAACGGGTCAGCCTGTTGTCAGGACTGGGAATGCTGCCGTTTTATGTTATTTTTCCGCTTGTCGGGATGGCCATGCGGCTGGTTCTGGAGCAGGAGCTTGACAGTAGCGAATCGGCCGATATTGCCTATAAATTTATTGCCCGTCATCTAAATGATTTATCGCTGTACGGTCATACGTATGGACCGGTAATTCTGGGCTTTGCGGTCGTTGGGCTGCTTTCAGCTTTAATGTCATCGGGCGATAGTTTTTTAAATATCATTTCCATTTCTGCGGTGAAGGATTTTGCCGGATGGGGTAAGAAAAAGGTAACTGATCAAAAAACGGTTTACCGCACCATTAGATATACCACTATTGGTTTTGGGACTATTGCCCTGTTTATGGCGCTTGTTTTTCCGCACATAGTTGATCTAATGGTGGTCGGCATTTCCACTATTGCACTTTTCGCCCCCATTACTTTTTTTGCCCTCATCAGAAAAGATGTGTACCATTTTCGTAAAGCGGCACTTGCAAGCATTCTTTCAGCTTTTGTACTGAATGTGGCCTTGTTTACCTGGGGAATCCTCCGCCCCGATCAGTTTTCGGCCAAATCATCGTTTATACCGGCTTTTATCCTGGCGGCCCTGGTTTTGATTGTGGGGGTTGCCTTGACAAAGAAAACCCGCAACCCGCAACCCGCAACCTGAAACCCGCAAAACCACCAACTATGACACTCACCATTTCCTCCGATAAATTCTTTATGAAAGAGGCTTTGAAGGAAGCCCACAAAGCTTTTGAAAAAGATGAAGTTCCGGTAGGGGCGGTTGTGGTTTGTGAGAATACAATTGTTGCCCGTGCCCACAACCTGACCGAAACCCTGAACGATGTAACGGCCCATGCCGAAATGCAGGCTTTTACGGCGGCGGCCAATTTCCTCGGAGGTAAATACCTGAAAGAATGTACGCTGTACGTTACCCTCGAACCCTGCCTGATGTGCGCGGGCGCGGCTTACTGGACACAGATTGGAAAAATTGTTTACGCAGCGTCCGATAAAAAAAGAGGATTTTCATTGCTTCGTGCGGGAGTTCTGCACCCGGTTACCAAAATAAAAAATGGTTTGTTGTCCGATGAATCTGTACAATTGCTTCGTGAATTTTTTGAAAAACGCAGGGGCAGCTAACTCTTTCATTTTCGCTCCGTGCTACCTTTCAGTCTTTTAAAAATGAAAATAAGGGTTACCAACAATTGTTCATAAACTCTGTTGAAAGTATGTGTGTTTGTAGCACTATCAGATATTTGCAGGGCAACAATTTATTGCTGTACATTTGTCAAAGCAAGTGAAGATAAAGGGCATGTTTTGATGAAGCCCGGAAAGGAAAGGCAGAGGTGCAAGCCAAAACCGGACCGGACCACTGAGCGGGTGAAGCGGAAAACCGGCAACGGATGGAAACCCAACCCAATCAAATTCGGAGCAATCCGGGGCGGGCAGGAGAAGCCGAAGCGCAAGCCCAGGCAAATCCGGCTTAATACAGCAAACCGCGAGGGAAACTGAATTGAGCGCCATGTCAAAACAGGGCAGGAGGAAAGGCAGACTTGACAGGGGAAAACAGAAACCGCAAGGTGAAAGTTGAGAACCGGCTAAGAAAACCCGGACAAATGCCTGAGGAAAGGTGAGGCCTTACGGGGCACAAACCAAGTAAACAGCCGCAATAACGCAACTTGCCACGAGTTTCTGCGCTACGGCAACGAAGCGAGTGAACCGGGAGTCAAACCGCAAGGACTGGCTTCCGGTTGTTTTTTTGTGCCCCCTGCTTCAAACATCCTCGCTTGAAGAATGTACACTTTGATGAAATTACTATGGATCAAGAAAGAATACATGGAATTTGTATTTTTCTTTCCGAATTCATTTCGACTTGCTAAGTCCAGGCCGACTTAACGAGTCTTAAAACCAGCTAAGTAGACTTTTGCACTTAGCTGGTTGAGAACGTGTCTTTCCCCAGAAATATGTTTTGAGCCATTATGATGATTGCGAAGGTGGTACGACTGAGAAATCCCCTAAGAGTGTAGGTTACTCCCAGAGGATTTCTCACTTTGGTCGAAATGACAGCAATTGTCTTAGATTTGTATAAATCTACGAAAAATATGAGTCATTGAGCTGTAGGAAGGTTGTACTTGCGCCAGCGGGGAAATGTGTTTTTAATACTGAGACTTAAAACAGCTTACAACTCAATACGTAAAAGTCCGTTTCAGTTCCCGGTCGATTTGGTTGGCGATTTTTTTCAACTCAAAAAATTGTTGTTGCAGCAAATAGATGTCTGCTTCATCCTTGTCAGTTTTTTGAATTTCTTCAGTAATTTCTTTCAACTGTTTGTTTATTAAGCGCGACTTAAACGACATCCAGGCTGCCATCACCACCAATTTTAACTGGTCGTCCTCCGTTTTTACATAAATTTTATTCTTTTCCCAGTTTTCACTCAACTGGTAGGCCGAGCTTAAAAGATGAATGACCGTATTCACGATTTGCGGATCGGGGTGGTTGGTAAAATGATTTTGGGTGGGTAGATTCCCCTGTTTCCAGATTTCGATGTACTCGCTTAAAATCTTGTTGTAGGTTTCGTCTTCAAAGCTGATTTGTTCGTGCAAAAAATCATCAAGCAGGTAATCGGCAACCTTTACCTCCACTTCTTTTTCGGCAAACTGCTCAAGTTCCTCTTCCACCACTTCCATCAAAATGGTTTTGTCTCCGTAAAGCAAAAGAATCCGCAGCAAATCCCCTTCATGGGTTTTCATCTGCAAAGGGTCAAACTCAATTTGTTCCTCCCGTGGCGGCGCTACAACCGTATCCTCAATAAGTTCCCTCGGGGTGTCGGTTTTTTTTCTGAAGCGGTTTCTGAATATTTTGTTCAGTTCGTTTACCAGGGTCTGCTCGGGCACCTCCATCACAGCGCTGCATTCCTTAATGTAAACCGAGCGGGTGATGCCATCGGGAATAACAGAAATACTGTGTACAATCTCTTTAATCAGCAGGGCTTTGGCAGTGGGGTCTCCGGCGGTTTCTCCAAGAAGCAGCCTGGTTTTGAAGGTAATAAAATCTGCGGCCTTGTCTTTAATAAAAGTTTCGGTTTCGCTGCTGCGATGGCTCCGCACATACGAATCGGGATCCTCCCCTTCGGGGAACAAAACGATTTTTACATTCATCCCCTGTTCAAGGATGAGGTCGATGCCCCGGAACGAAGCTTTGATACCGGCCGGGTCGCCATCGAACAAAATGGTGATGTTGGGCGTGTAACGTTTAATCAGCCGGATTTGATCGACCGTAAGCGAAGTACCCGAAGAAGCCACCACATTTTCGATGCCGGCCTGGTGCATCGAAATAACATCGGTGTAGCCCTCAACAAGATAGCAGTTGTCGGCTTTTACGATGGCATTTTTGGCAAAGTAAATGCCGTACAGCACCTTGCTTTTGTTGTAAATTTCCGATTCGGGCGAATTGAGGTATTTGGCCGTGGATTTTTCGGAACCGAGTATCCTTCCCCCAAAACCGATGACTTTGCCGGTAAGGTTGTGGATGGGGAAAATAACCCGTCCCCTGAAACGGTCAATCAGCCCTTTTCCCTTGTCGATACTTAAGCCGGTTTTGACAAGAATTTCTTTTTTGTAACCATTTTTTTGGGCATGTTCCGAATAATCGTGCCACTGGTCGATGGCGTAACCCAATTCAAATTTTTCGATGGTTGCTTCCCTGAAGTCACGCTCCTTCAGATAACTTAAGGCAACCGCTTTGCCTTCTTCGCTCTTCAGTAAATTGTTGTTCAGATATTTGCTGACAAAACTATTGAGGGTAAACATGCTTTCACGCTCGTCAAGTTCCTGGCGCATTTCGGGGGTCAGTTCTTCTTCCTCAATATCGATACCGTACTTTTTAGCCACATATTTTAGGGCTTCGGGATAGGAATAATGCTCGTGCTCGATGACAAAATTCACCGCATTTCCGGCCTTTCCGCAACCAAAGCATTTGTAAATACCTTTGGAAGGGGAGACCGAAAAGGAGGGGGTTTTTTCATTGTGAAACGGGCACAAACCCAAGTAGTTGCTCCCCCGTTTTTTCAAGGTCACAAAATCACCGATGACCTCTTCGATGCGGGCCGTTTCAAAGATTTGCTGTATGGTTTCGGGTTTAATCAAGATGGTAATATTGCTTGCGCTAAATTAAAACAAAAAAGGCAACCAAATTGTGTGAACAACCCCGCTTAAATTACCACTCCTTCCCCTTGCGACCGAAGAGGGTCCGTAGGGAGGAGAGGGCCGGGGTGGGTTCAAAAAAGCAACGGCTTCCGAAGAAGCCGTTACCAAAAACCAACAATTATGAAATAAAGCAGAATTTTGTCCGGTGGGTTTGGGATGCACCGGACGAAGAATTTATCTCTCAAATTCTGCTGACAAAATTACAACAGCCTCCGCAGTTGAGTTGTTAAGCAAGTATAACAAGTGTTAAGAAAAGTTAAAAGCTGTGTATCAAATAATTGAAGCTGTATTTTTGTGTGATGAATAAGTGGGCCATATCCATTATTGTAGCCTTGGTTACCCTATCGACCATCGGGCTGATGATTATCCAGGTGTATTGGATCAGGGATGCTGTGAAGGTCAAGCAGGCCGTCTTTTTCAGGGATGTGGACGAAGCCATGAGCCATGTTATATTTGAGCTGGACAGGATACGGTTTGAGGAAAGAATTATTCAGCAGCGGAAAAACTTTCTCAGGCAAAGGGATTTGCAAAAGATGCAGGATTCGTTAAACCGCGCTATATTTATGGGTTTGCAAAACATCATCTCAACAGGGGAGCTGGATATTTTCATCAAAAAAACCAACCAGGCCAGCGAAGCCTTAAAACAGCTTTCTGTTCGTTTGCTGGGTTCCGATGTGGGAAGCAGCCTGGTGGGGAAAAGGGAACTCATCGACTCGCTCATCCAGCTGGAGCTGAAGAAAAAAAAGATCAACACCAAGTTTGAATTCGGTGTGCTCAGTCCGGCAACCAACAGTATGATCTTGCAAAAAACTGGTGAATATCCTGAAGAATTGCTGAACGAAAGTTTTGTATTTGACCTGTCGCCCCTTGGGTTTGCCTATGGTTATTCCAATAAACTGCTGCTTTATTTTCCAAACGAGAAACGTTTTATTGTCCGCCAGCTTTGGAAGTTGCTCATTGTTTCGGTGTTTCTTTTTCTGGTGATCATATTGTCTTTTTCCATCAGTATATACATTATCAATAAGCAGAAACGCCTGTCGGTGATGAAGAATGATTTTATCAACAACATGACCCACGAGTTCAAAACGCCCATCTCGACCATTGCCCTGGCCTGTGAGGCGCTAAAAGACAAGGATGTTCAAAAATCGGAAACCATCTACAACAATTACATCGGTGTTATCAGCGAAGAAAACGGAAGGCTGGGCATTATGGCCGAACAGATTCTGCAAACAGCATTAATCGACAAGGGGCAGTTGAAACTGAAGATGGAACCTGTAGATATGCATGCCATTATTGAGCAGGCAGTCAAGAGCAAGAAAATGTCAGCAGAGGAGAAGGGCGGAAAAATTGAAATTCAGTTCAAAGCCACCCGCCCCCAACTGACAGGCGACCCGACCCACCTCACGAATGTGATCGTGAATTTACTGGACAATGCCTTGAAATACAATTTGAATATCCCTCAAATTGTTGTCAATACCATTAACAGCAGTAACAGCTTTCTTGTCAGGATACAGGACAACGGTATTGGTATCAGCAAGTCGAACCAAAAGAAAATATTCGATAAACTGTACCGTGTACCTACCGGAAACCTTCATGACTTCAAAGGTTTTGGGCTGGGATTAAGTTATGTGGTCGCGACCGTGGAATTACACAACGGTACCATAAGTGTTGATTCTGAACTCGGAAAAGGTTCAACATTTACTATTCAATTACCAATCATTTAAAAAAAACAAAAAGATGCAAAAAAAAGTAAAAATATTGTTGGCTGAAGACGACAAAAACCTGGGCAGTGTATTACAGGCTTACCTGTCAGCCAAAGGCTTTGAAACCCAATTAACTGCCAACGGAAAAGAAGCCCTTGAAAGCTTTAAGAGAAACGAATATGATTTTTGCATTCTTGACATAATGATGCCGGTAATGGACGGTTTTACCCTGGCCAGGGAAATAAGGAAAATGGACAAGAAAATCCCCTTTTTGTTCCTCACTGCCAAGTCGATGCAGGAGGATAAGATCCAGGGCTTTGAGTTAGGTGCCGACGATTACCTGACCAAGCCCTTCAGCATGGAAGAATTGTTGCTGCGCCTGCGGGCAATTATGCGGAGAATTGAGAGCGGAAGTACCGGAAAAACCGATAAAATGTTTTTCAGTTTTGGAAAATATAATTTTGATTACAACCGGCAGATTCTGACCTTCAAGAAAAAAGAACAAAAACTCACTTCCAAAGAAGCCGACCTGCTACGGTTGCTGTGCGAAAATATGAACAAGGTGCTCGACCGCTCGGTGGCCCTGAATAAAATCTGGTACGACGACAGTTACTTCAATGCGCGGTCGATGGATGTGTACATTACCAAATTAAGAAAGTACCTGAAAGAGGATCCGACAGTGGAACTCATTAATGTTCACGGGGTTGGTTTTAAACTGGTGGTCGGGTAGTTTACTTCGGCAGGGGCAAATCGCAAACCGGCCCAATGGGCAGGGTGTCGGCTTCAATGATATTCCAAAAATGTGTAGAGCCGGGTCCTTTGTCTTTGTTGGTGAGTACGATTAGCGTTTTGTGGTGTTTCATCTCACGGATATAAAAAGTCCGAAACCCCTTCCACCAGCCAAAATGAAAAACCGTGCTGTCGATATCTTGTTTTATCCGCCAGCCAAAACCGTAGTTGTTTTTTCGTTTCCAGTATTTTGGGCTGCCGGGTTCAAAAGCCTCTGAAAGAATTGAATCGGGAACCAAAGTGAATTTGTCGAGTGCCCGGTCGAATTTAAACAAATCCTCAACCGAGGTGTACACATTCTTATCACCCATCACCCCGTTCAGGTAATCGTTGGTCATTTCGCGCCAGCGCCAACCCCGGTGGTAAAATCCGGGCACACCTTCTTTCACATAAAGTGGGACGACCGTATCGCCGCGCATATTGTACACAAACGAATCATTCATTTTCAACGGATCAAAAATGCGCTGCTTTACAAATTCATCAAAATGCTGCCCCGAAATGGCTTCGATTACACTGGCCAAAATTGCATAATTGGTATTGCAATAATGAAATCCGGTATTGGGTTTAAAATAAACATCCGTCTGGTATGTTTCAAAAAGCTGTAGAACCTGTTCGTTGTCGAGTGGTTTCTTTTTGTTCTGCCACTCTTTGAGGGCCAGGCTCATATAGCGCGGAAGGCCAGCCCTGTGCACCATCAGCCAACGGCTGGTAACCCCCTCGTATGGAAAACCAGGGAGGTAGGTGCGGATATCTTCGTCATAGTTGAGCTTGCCGTCATTTTTTAGAATCATGGCCGCCATGGCCGTAAACATTTTCGAAACCGAAGCCAGTTGGAAGGCATCGCTTGTTTTCAGTTCTTCCTTTTTATACCTGACATTTTTGTAGCCATACGCTTTTTTGAAGATGACCCTGCCTTTTTCGGCGTACAAAACGGTACCGTTAAAACCGGTCAGTTTTTGAAGCCGGGTAAATTTATGATCCAACTCGGCAGCTTTTTCAGCAATGATGGCACTGTCGGCATCACTGAAAATATTTATATTCAAATCGGGAATGTCCCGCTGTTTTTCCTTCGGGCTGTCTTCCCCCAAACCGGAACAACTGAACATGATACTGACAATTGTCAGGAGTGTCAGGGATTTTAATACCAGAAAATATGGAAGTCTGCCTCTTTTCATCAAGGGCGCAAATGTAGAAAAATGAAATCTTAAAAAAAGTTAAGAAATGTGAATAGCCTGATTTACGATCTTTGTTGCATTCCCCAATCACAAATCACCGCTTCAGCCATTTCAAGGCCTCTCTTTGACTCAGTCCCGACAGGGGGTGTTTTTCAACATAATCGATTACAAATTGGGGATTCGTTTTTGAATATTCGCGCAATATCCAGCCGATGGCCTTTCGGATAAAAAATTCGTTGGACGCCGAAAGCGGGCTGATAAACTGATGTAGGAGTTCCGTATTTGTTTCCGTTTTGTACTTCAACTGAAACAACAAACAAGTTCTTTGCAGCCACATATCTCCTGATGCCATCCACGCTGAAGTCAGGGCTTCGGTTTTTTCAGGGAAGCGTTCGAGGTATTTCCCCACAAGATTGGCCGCAATAAAATCGACCGTGTCCCACCACGATTTATGGGTGATTAAATACACATAAACATCAATGATTTTTTCATCCGCTTTTTTGGCTGGTTTGTTCAGAAATTCCATGGCAAAATACTGGTATTCCCTTTCGGCTTGTTGCCAGCACCACTGTACAATTTCTTCTTCTTTTGCTGAAGGGATAAGCCCATAGTTGGATTTATGTTCCCGGTAAATTTCTTTGCGCAGGGGCGATTTAATCCCGAAGAAATCGTAACGCCCTTTCATGTATTTTTTCATTTGAAGCGCATTGCCGGGGTGGGCATTTTCCCTGAAGGCTTGTTTGAGCGGTTGAAGATATTCGGGTGTTTTAATGTCCATGTCGCACTTACTCATTCCGTGTTTTTTCATCCATGCTGTCCGGCTCGGGGAGTTCGATTACTTTGGGTGGTTCGAAACCTTCGAGTGTTTGCACCCCCCGCAATTTTCTTTCCATGGCATTTGCCCGTGTACTGCGCAGGGTGTCCAGCGAATTGGATGCCCGTGTCACCTGCTCGTGCACTTTTTTGAGGTGTTCGGAGAACTTGCCGAATTCGGTTTTCACACCCTCCAGCACCTTCCACACTTCGCTGGAACGTTTCTGGACAGCCAGTGTCCTGAACCCCATTTGCAGGCTGTTGAGCAAGGCCGACAGGGTAGTGGGGCCGGTGACCGTGATGCGGTATTCGCGCTGGAGTTTTTCAAAGGTGCCAGGATGGCGCAACACTTCGGCATAGAGCGACTCTACGGGCAGGAACATGATGCCAAAATCGGTGGTGTGTGGTGGGTCGATGTATTTTTCGCTGATGGTTTTGGCAAAATTTTCGATAGACCGGAGCAGTATTTTTTGGGCCCCGGCAATGGAAGCAGCGTCGCCCCCTTCATAAGCTTCGAGCAAAAACTGGTAACCCTCGATGGGAAATTTAGAGTCGATGGGCAGCCACACTTCCCCCTCGTCCATTTTTCCGGGGAGTTTGATGGCGTATTCCACATTGGCCTGGCTTCCTTTTTTCGTGGCTACATTTTGGGCATATTGCTCGGGCGAAAGCAGTTGCTCCAAAATATTTCCAAGCTGGTATTCGCCCAAAATCCCACGGGTTTTTACATTCGACAACACTTTCTTTAAATCGCCAACACCGGTGGCCAGCGTCTGCATTTCGCCCAGCCCCTTGTGCACAAGTTCCAGGCGTTCGCTTACCTGCTTAAACGATTCACCCAGGCGTTTCTCAAGGGTGGTCTGAAGTTTCTCGTCAACGGTTTTCCGCATTTCGTTCAACTGCGTATTGTTGTCCTCGCGGATGGCGAACAATTGTTTTTCGATGGTTTCTTTGATGTCTTTGATGCTGTCTTTCGACTGTTTGTTCAATTCTGCCTGGCGGGTATTCAGGTCGTTAAATTTCTGGCGCATCTGCTCATTAAAATCTTTGATGCTTTCTCCAAGCTTGTCTTCGAAGGACTTCAGGCCATCGTTCAACTCTTCGCGGTTGGCTTTGGCATCAGTCCGGATGGTTTCCTTAAAAGAATCAAAATTTTTAATCAGTTTGTCTGATAATTCGCCGAGTGAACGTGAAAAAGAATCCAGTTGTTCTTTTTGCAGGATGAGGTTTTCAGCTATTCTTTTGAGCAAAGTATCTTGCAGGCCCCTGAAAAGTACGTTGATTTCCTGACGGTTTTCCTGGTTTAGTTCACGGTTCTCGCGCCGGGTTTCAAGTAATTCTTCTTTGATGGTGGATTTCAATTCATCCAGCCGGTCTGTAACATTTTCTTTTCCGCTTTTTTTAAGCAGGCTTGTCAAAAGCACTACTATAAGCAGAACAACACTGGCAATCAGCAGGTAAGTTTCCATGGGACGTGTATTTTTCGGGTGTTAAATTTAGGAAAAATACAGGACAGATGAACACAAGTCCCGTTATTATCGGTGTGCAAGAAATTCCGCAGGCAGTCAGGATATGCTTCGGAGTCTACTCAATACCTGTCCTGAAGCCTGCGCACGGGGATTTGAAATGAAATTGTTCGGCCATGCGTTATTGTTTCGTATGATAAATTTCCTCAACAATCTTTTTGTATTTTTTCATCACCACCTTTCTTTTCAGTTTCTGGGTAGGGGAGAGGTCGCCGCTTTCGGGTGTCCACACATCGGGGATCAGGCGGAATTCTTTCACCTTGGCCACATGGTCGATGTCGTGGTTGTATTTATCAACTTCTTCCTGGTAACGTTTGATGACCCTTGGTTTGGTAAGCAGGTCGTCATTGTCGCGAAAGGTTACTTTATGGATGCTGCACCAGTTGTGAAGGAATTCAAAATCGGGGACAATCAGGGCTGCCGTGAACCTTTCATTTTCACCAATTACCATAATTTGTTCAATAAACATCGACTCTTTAAACTTATTTTCGACCAATTGGGGCGCGACATATTTTCCCCCCGAAAGTTTGAAGATTTCCTTTTTCCTGTCGGTGATTGTCAGCATCCTGTTTTCGTCAAAAGTGCCAATGTCGCCGGTGTGGAACCAGCCGTCTTTGTCAATGGCTTCGGCAGTTTTTTTCGGGTCTTTATAATATCCTTTCATCAGGTTGGGGCCTTTTTCAAGTATTTCGCCATCTTCGGCAATCTTCACATCAAGTATTTCGGGAACGTAACCCACGCTGCCAAACCTCAGGTATGGTGGATGCGGCATATTGGCCGAAATGAGCGGTGAAGTTTCGGTAAGTCCGTAGCCTTCCTGTACAATAATTTTTGCGGCAAAGAAAATCCGTGCCAATCGTGGCTGCAAGGCAGCACCACCACAAATAACCCCTTTTAACTCACCGCCGAGGGCTTCGCGCCATTTACTGAAAATCAATTTGTTGGCGATGGCAAGTTTCATGTCGTAAATTTTACTTCTGTTTTTCGGATCGGGATCATATTGGTCGCCAATCTTCACGGCCCAGAAAAACAAAGCTTTCTTAATGCCCGATAATTCCCTTCCCTTGTTGATGATTTTGTCGTATACTTTTTCAAAAACACGGGGCACAGTGATAAAGACATTTACCTTGATCTCGCGCATGTTCTCGCCGATGGTTTCAAGGTTTTCGGCATAATAGAGCGATAACCCCTGCGATTGCCACAGATAATTACCTACCCGTTCGAGGATGTGCGACAATGGCAAAAAGCTCAGTGCCCGGTCGCCGGGTTCAACATAGGTAACAAACTGATGAGCCAACAAGAAGTTGCTGACGACATTGTTATGGGTGAGCATCACTCCCTTGGAGAGTCCGGTAGTTCCTGAGGTATAGATAAGTGTCAGCAAATCGTCGGGGGAAACACCATCCCTCCGTTTTTCGAGCAGGGTTCTGAACTCGCTTTCTTTGGATGCACCCAGCTGCGTAATTTCCCGCCAGTTTTTCACCCCTTTAACTTTGTCGATTGTGTAAATCTCCTCAATGTTTTCAATTTTATCCGCAATGGGCTTCAGTTTCCTGTATAGTTCTTCGCTGGAAACAATAAGTATGCGCGAATCGGAATGGGAAAGGATGTGTTTGTATTCTGTCGGACTGATGGTGGGATAAATGCCCACGTGCACGCAGCCAATCTGCGACATACCAAAGTCGATAAAGTTCCACTCGGGGCGGTTGTTGGTTACGGTGGCAATTTTATCTCCTTTTTCGTAGCCCATCGCCAAAAGGCCCAGGCTGAATTCGTCGACATTTTTCCGGTAATCAGCGGTGCTGAAGTTTTCCCATTTTCCGTTGCGCTTTACCGAAAGGGCGATGTCGCGGTTAAAGTTTTCTTCTGCATTGGTCAGTACATCAAAGGTTCGTGTAATCTTGGCCATTGTTTTCTTTTTTAAGATGAAATGTAATTGCTCAAAAATAGTGATTTCTGGAAATATGGGTTTTCAAGCAGACAACCAACAGCATGCCTGTTAAAAACACAAAGAATACAGCTTAAAACTATTCCCCTGTTTCAAGTTCCGTTTTGAGTTTAACGGCGCGCTGAACAGGGTCAACAGCCCTGAGAACCTTCAGTTTTAGTTTGGGGTTTAGTTCAGGCAGCGCATTCAGAAAATCGTTGACGGTTTCAACTACCGAAGCAGAACGGTGTCCGTAAAAAGTAGCCTCCAGCCAACGGTCGGTAAACATTAACCCACCGGTCTCCCATATTTCGTCCAGCATTTCCAGCGAAGGCAGGATAAACTTTTCGGCGCTTTGCGCACGTAAGGGGTGGTGCAAGTAGTGAAGGGCTTCTGTCACAAAACCTTCTTCTGTCCTGTTCCCGGGGCTCTTTATTGATTCGAAAAACTGGTTCCGAATGCCTTCATTCTTATTTAAAGCCGGTGAAATAAAATCAAGCTTTGCCTGCAGTTCCCCGTTTTCAGTCAATTGCTTTTGCTGTTCCAAAATATCTTCAGGTACATTTTTGGCAGCAGGCAACCCTTTCCTGACAGCCAGTTCGCAGGCCAGCGATATTTTATCGCTTTCTGATAGTTTCAGTTCTGGCATTTTGATTTCATCGCGCCAAAGCGCCAGCATTTTTTCGATGCCGTCGCGGCTGATGGCTGTTTTGACAAAAGTTTTGTAAAAAGCAGATTTTTCCAGACCGGTTTCCGCATTCATCATTTTTTCCCATAAAAGTGGTTCCATTATTTCGGCCCATGTTGTACGTTGTTGCCTATCCGAAAAACGCCAAAACATATCTTCGTAATACGCCAATAGTAAGCTGATATTCTCAAGTTGGTTTTCCTTATCTAAATATAGTGGCAGTGCATCACGCATTTCGAGGGGGAGTAAATTCTCCCTCATCAGGTTTTCCCAGATGGTTATGTAGGAAAGGCCCCTGCGGAGGGGGTCAAGCTCAAACATGCGTTTGGAAAGAAGGAAGTTCTTTTCCCGGAAATTCTGATAGAAGTAGCCGTAAGCATAGGCATCCCAGTTCAGGATGACGATGTGTACAATGTCGGGTATGGGAAATTCAAAGCGTTGTTTGTCGTCCCAAACATCTTTGTGTTGCCAGCCGGATTCCCATTTTTTGTACAAATCGAGTCGTTGTGGCCAGATAACCCCCTTGTCAAACTGATCGAACTGATTAATTACATAAAGGTCAAATTCCTGAAATGTTTTGTACTCCGGCATGCCTGTTTCCTTAAACCAGATATCGCTCCAGCTTTGCAGGTCGTCGGGGGTCTTGCTGTCGAGGATGGCCACAAAATCATCCCATCCGGCATTAGAAAAAGAATACTTTTTCAAATAGGTAATCAGTCCTGACCTCATTTTTTCTTCCGTAACAATTTTCTCAAGTTGGCGGAAAACAATAGGGGCTTTGTGGTAAACAATGGCATCGTAAAGCAGGCCGGCATCTTTCAGGTTATCGCATTCCTGCCTGATGGGGTGGGTGCCCAAACTACGGTCAACAGCCAGGGATTTCGGAAAATGATTGGTCAGAAAACCCAGTTTGTGATAAATGGTCCTGAAAGAAGGGTTGACCATTTTGGTGGTGAGGTAATCGGCCAGCACTTCGTTCACCCAGGCATCGTTGAACCAGTCGATACTAACCAGGTTTCCAAACCACATCCGGGCTGTGCGGGAAGCAATCAGGCGTGCACGCCGAAGGTCCTTTTCAGGTGTTGCCGTTTCTCCGGCGAGCAGATCCCCTGTCTCAAAATAAACCAGTCCGGCGCTGGCGACATTGCTTTCGGGAAGGGACGGCAGCAGCAACATATCATATTTTTGAAAAGGATAGGCAATCTTGGTGTAGGCTTCCATCCACTCCAGTGCGTTCAATTGTACATCGAAGAGGTAGTCGCTGTTTTCGCCGGTGCTTTCGCTGTTGCTACCAAGGTAAAAAAGGTTCACGGTTCGTCCGTTCCGTTCCCTGCTCACTTTCTCAAAGGTTCCGGCGGCAAAAGCAAAGAGGTAGGTGCTGATGGGTTTAGTGGGTTCAAACTGGAAAACAACACGTTCAGGCCCTTTTTCCACCTTCAGTACCGGTGCATTACCAACGGCCTGCCAAGCGGGGGGGACGATGAGGTTCAGCGCAAACAGTGCTTTGAGGTTGGGCTGATCAAAACAGGGGAAAACCGTCGACGCCCCTTTGGGGGCGAAGAACGAAAACATATAATCGTCATGCCTGTTCAGTACTTTGTCATCTGCAATAAAATCAATTTTTACCTGGTTGGCCCCGACTTTTAAATCAGCCACGGGCAAAATAATATGTCCGTTCTCAAAATGGTGCCCACCTTCTTTGCCGTTCACTTCAACCCGCAGCACATTTTTTTCGGGTGCATCAAAGTCAATCACCAGCGGTTTGTCATTCTTTTTTAACTGGAAATCGATTTGTTCCCCACCTTTAATTCCTTCATTTTTATTTTCTGGAATATTCAGGATCAAGGTGTACAAAATATTTCCGATGCTTTCTTTCCTGTAATCGTTGAGGCTTTTCGATACGCCGTCGTCAACCTTTATGCCCCTGGTTTGCCGGTCTTCACATGCCGAAAAAAGGATAACTACAACTGCAATTAATATAATTGGCTTCATGTGTTTATTTTTAAAATAATCTCTCTCTTGTGCGAACCAACGGGTTCATCCGTTGGTTCAATGAAAGATTCATTCTTTTTCCTGCTCTTATTAGCTGAAACAAAGTTGCAAATATCTACATTTTAGCCGAATAAAAATATCCGTTTTTAAAAGGGGTTATCCTGTTTTCCATTGACTTTAACGTAATTTAACAAAACAGGCCGCTGATTGATAATTCCTTATTTTTGCCGTTCAAAAATTTGTATGAAATGACAAAAGTACTGGGTATTGGAAATGCATTGGTAGATGCACTGATTAAACTGGAAAACGATTCGTTCTTCGAAGAATTGGGCTTTCCCAAAGGAAGTATGCAACTGGTTGACGAAACAACTTCTGCAATGATTCAGGAAAAAAGCCGGCATCTTGAAAAAGAGATGGCTTCGGGCGGATCGGCCGCCAACACCATTCACGGTTTGGCAAGACTGGGTGTCGAAACCGCTTTTATCGGAACTATCGGTGAAGACGAAATCGGCCGGTTTTTTAAGGATGATTTGGAAAAGAGCAAAATCAAACCACTGTTGAATATCAGCAAAACACCTTCGGGGCTTGCCAACGCGATGATTAGTAAAGATGGTGAACGTACTTTTGGAACCTTTTTGGGCGCAGCCATCGAACTGTCGGCCGGCGATCTGAAAACCGGACATTTTAAAGGTTTTTCCATTTTGCACGTGGAAGGCTACCTGGTTCAAAACCATGAGTTGCTCGAAACAATTTTGAGGCTGGCCAGTCAGTCAGGCCTGAAAATTTCATTGGACCTGGCCAGTTTTAATGTAGTGGAAGATAACCTTGATTTTCTAAAAGCGATGGTCAGCAAATACGTTGACATTATTTTTGCCAACGAGGAAGAAGCCGAAGCTTTTACAGGTCAGCAACCCGGAGATGCCCTCAAAACCCTGGCAAAGCAAACCGAAACAGCCGTGGTTAAAATTGGCAGCAAAGGCTCGATGATTTTATCAGGAAATCAGCAGACAAATGTGGGGATAGTACCAACACGTGTTGTTGATACCACCGGCGCCGGCGATTTGTATGCTGCCGGGTTTTTGTTTGGCCTTATCAATAATTGGGACATGGAAAAAGCCGGCCTGCTTGGCGCCAAGCTGGCTTCAAAAGTCATAGAAGATTATGGTGCCAAAATTTCGGAAGCGGGTTGGAAGAAAATTGAAGAGGAGATTGCTTCGTTTCGGGCATTGTAATGTATTTCCTGTTACTTCAGCCTGCACCCAATCCAACTTCAGCGCCATGCAAGCTTTCCCTGCTCCGGTTGTCAGGACTCTCGTGGCATACCGATACACAAACCCGGAAGAGCGTTCGGTTTGGAAGGTTACGGTATGACAGAATCGTCACCGGTAATTGCCGTCAATACCTTTATCAAGGATGAACACAAAATCGGGACTGTCGGGCCACCCCTTGAAAATGTACAAGTGAAAATTTCGGAAGCCGGTGAGATTCTTGTCAAAGGTCCGCTGGTGATGAAAGGCTACTTTAAAAACCCGGAAATGACTGCCGAAGCCATCGTCGACGGTTGGCTGCACACCGGCGATGTGGGCGTTTTGGAAAATGGCTTATTGAAAATTACCGGAAGGGTGAAGGAGATTTTCAAGACTTCGATGGGTAAGTACATCTCCCCGGTTTTGCTCGAAAACAAAATCAAAGAATCACCTTTTGTCGACCAGATTATGGTGGTGGGCGAAAACCAGAAATTTGCCGCCGCCCTTCTTGTACCCGATTTTGAACACTTGCGCTCGTGGTGTAAAATCAAGGACATCGGCTACACCACCAACCGGGAAATGATTAGTGATAAAGAGGTGAAAGCCCGCTACAATAAAGAAATCGACTGTTTCAACAAGCAATTTGGCGATACCGAAAAAATCAAAAAATGGGCACTGATTGATCACGAATGGACCATCGACTCGGGCGAAATCACAGCCAACCTCAAAGTTAAGCGCAGGCATATTCACAAGAAATATGAGAGAGTGATTGCGGGGCTGTTTGGGTAAAGGGGGCAAGGCTGTCCACCACTCGGAGGCGAATGTTTCGCGCCCGTTTGTATCCGAAGCTTTGCATTCCGCACGCATTACAAATGCGCGCGAGTGGGGGTATCACCCATTTAAAGTGGTTTTGCAAAATCTTTACAAAAAATAGCGGCAAAAGGAAACAGTACGTTCTATTGAACTATCCCGAAAACCGCTCAAAAACCTTTAGATATTTCAACCCGACCTTTATCTGGTATTGCTTCCCCTCTGCTTCCAGGAATACCAATCGTTTTTTACGGTCGGGCTTGTTAATGAATTAAAATAGTTCAGCCGGGTTCAACTTTAAAAACTCCTGCCAGGGCATGCCTGTATCTCCTATCAACAGTACTTTTTTGGGAGAGAATAGTTTTTTAAATTCGTGCATTCCTTTGGCTTTTTGCTTCTTACCACTTTTTACCTCAAGCCCAATCAGGTTGTTATGCTGTTCAACAACAAAATCAATTTCATTGTTCCGGTGAAAACCCGAAAGCCAGATTCATTTCATTAAAGGCCCAATGCATCATAGGAATTGTTTCGTACCTGCCGGTGAGCGATTCGCTTAATCCTTTCTGCAATAACAAACTCGCAGAACCTAATAAAACAACCTTGATATTATTGTTGTCAAAACTATCCCTGTCCCATTGTGCTTTTACAAACTCGCTCCATTCCGGGATTTTCTGGATTTCATCAATTATAAGGATGATCTCAGCTGCACCTTTTTGCTTTTTGATTGTTCTAACAATTTCCCACTGTTGTTCAATCCAAATACCACCCGGAGCACTAACAGCATCTGCATTGGCATAGTGCGAGGGTGTTTCTATTTCTTGTAGTACTTGTTTTATCAGGGTTGTTTTTCCTACCTGGCGAGGCCCAAGTAAAACCTGGATAAACTTTCTGCGCTCTTTAATCCTTTTTCTAAGAATCTGATATTGTGGGCGCTTATACATATTATTACATTTTACTCAATATACTGCGTAAAAATACTCAATATTTTTTATAAAATGTAAACTAACATTTTCCATTAAAGAAGCTTTACCAATATTATGGTACATTATCCTCCAAACCGCTCAAAAACCTTTAGATACTTCAACCCCACCTTTAGCTGGTATTGCTTCCCCTCTGCTTTCAGGAATACCAATCGTTTTTTACGGTCGAGCTTTGTGATAAACTCCAGGTTTATAAATGCCGACCGGCTTACTTTTAAAAATAATGCAGGGGGTAATTTTTCGTGTACTTCTGAAAGGTAAAGGCTTACGGTATGGCACTGCCCGGTACTTATAAAAATATTAGTATAGTTTCTTTCAGCCTGTAAGTAAACAATTTCTTTGGGGTTGATAAAAATAGCACCCGAGCGGGTGTTGAAACGTATTTTATTGGGCAAAATATAATTTAGCAGTTTGCTGATATTTTCTTTTTTATCGGTATCGGCTTTTTCAGATTTGTAGCGTTTTATCGATTTTGAAAGCAGCGCAGGGTCAATGGGTTTTGTTATATAATCGAAAGCCGAATGGCGGATGGCCTCTATGGCAAATTCATCATAGGCAGTGATAAAAATAATGGTGGGGTCAACGTCGAAATCTTTTATTTCATGCAACAACTCAAAACCGTTCTTCCCGGGCATTTGCACATCCAGAAAAACAATGTCCGGTTCTTGTTTCAGAATAACCGCTACGGCTTCATCAACGCCAGCGTAACTTCCGACAACTTCAACGCCTTCAATTTCTTTAAGCAGTTCAAATAGCAAGAAACGTGCGGTCTTTTCATCATCAACAATTATTGCTTTCACTGTATTACTTATCATGATCTTATTTTATTGGGATTTGTACTTTGACCCTTGTGCCTGTTGCATCATTTTCATTATTATAAAGGTCGGTAATTTTATAAGTCACTTTCGTTTTTTTTAGCTTGTTAAACATCTGGATAATCTGGTTAATGATATCATGCCCTTTGCCGGTTGATATTTTCTGACTGGCGATCATTTCTTTCGATGCCTTCCTGCCAATACCATTGTCCTGAATAATTAGTATGATATTGCCAGTACCTTCATCTATAATAATGTCCAACTGACCTTTCGTTTTTTTATGTGCCAGCCCGTGCTTAATGGCATTCTCGACAAAAGTTTGGATGATCATTTTGGGTACTGCCACTGTCTGGTCAATGTTTCCTTTTAATGTTACTTCGTAATCGAATGAAAAGTCGTATCTGTATTGCTGTAAAACCAGGTAGTTTTTTACAAACTCTATTTCATCGCTTAACTGAACGGATATCTCTTTTGATTTTTGGAGTACACTGCGGATAAGGTTGGAAAAGTTCACTAAAAACCGGTAAGCGGTTTTCTTATCTTTATTGTAAACCATATAACTGGCGGTATTGATCACGTTGAATGTAAAATGCGGATCCATCTGGTTTTTAATGGTCAGTAATTCCAGTTCGGTCATTCGTTTTTCCTGTTCAAATTTTGCCTGAAGTGACTTCTTCTGAAAATACATCACAACAAAAAACACAAATGATACCAGCAGATAAATGCCGAGGTAAAGCGGGAAACGCAGGTAGTGAACAGGGTTTTCAAAATAGGTGTAGAAATAAACAAAATTGTTGGAATAAATTGAAAAGTTGGCTGAGTTGTCTTTGAACCTACATGGAGACAATATGAAACCAGGTTGTATGTTTTTGAAATCTACCTTTGCGGGCTTCGAAAAGTCGGGCCGGTATAAGTATGCAAAGTCCGCTCCTTCCTGCCAGTTAAAAATTTCATCGGAACCATCAAAATCTATATCAAAAAAATAATTGCGCTCGAGCTTTGTTTTAAATGGTTTTGAAAAACCAAGTTGCTTATCAATCTTATAAAAAACCTTTTGTTCCGATTCGTAAAAATATAATACAGGATGATTGTTTTCGGTTTTCTGGGCCAACCCTCTTTCTTCAGGCTCACTGAATTCTCTCCGATAAATCTCATTTCCACTCAGGTCATACTTTTTCAGTATCCCCGGACTCTTTCCACGTGGTGGCCTGAAAAAAGCATAAACAAATACCTCTCCCTCTTCTAACTGCAAGATAGAATGAACGGTAGAAGTGAAGCCTCTGTTTTCAATCGGGGGGAAAACAAAATCCAGGCTTTGATTCAAAACGACCAACCAAGAACTGTGGTCTGTAAAATCAATATAAGGCAGCAACGAATCCTTCACGTTTTGCGGGGCATAATTTGAAGCTGAAAGAAATGTATTTCCCGATTTATCCTGTAAAACACTTTTAACACCAGCACTAATACTTGCCGTTTTACTTTTTTTAAGTACATCATTCTTAATATCGTAAATAAAAACAAAACGGGGCAAGGCACTGTATGCTCCAACAACAGACCCTATTATTTCTGAAAAACCATCATTATTCATATCGTAAAGAAGAAAACTGCCAACCAGAACATCCGGAGCCTGGTTATGAAAATTGTATTTGTCAATAAAAACTTCGAAATTGATCTTGGACAACCTTGCCGGATCAATAATATTTAAAAATAACGAATCATGCTGCCAGGTAAAGAAATATATTTCTTTGGCACTGTCATTATTGAAATCACCAAATTTTACCCATTGCCGGCCTGGCCATTGTCTTGAAAGGTTTATCTGATCGGTTGTCACCGCGAGTTTTGTTGCCGAACAATCCGTATCTATTTGAATAGCCGGGGCAGTATAAATGCTGTCGTTGGCACTATTGTTTCCACTGTAGTGCAAGCAGACGCACTCGCTGTATAAATCATTGTCAAGGTCTGTAAAATAAATTTTCGATTGGTACCTATACACCTTATCAATCAGTTCGGTTTTGTATTTATCAAAAACTGGCGGCAGCAATACAATAATTATTGCACAAAAGACATTGATTTTTCGGCTTCCCAGTCGCCTGACCTTTTTTAAGTTGTCTGACTTTGAAAGTAAAAATGTACAGGTTCGCTTTGATCTGGAAGAGACCTCCAGCGATGGTGGATTACTTCTGTTAAAGGAAGTAGATAATCAGGCTGGCCTGATTGACAGCTTATCGGTTTGCCTACAGGACAATCGCCACCAAGGTTATGTAAAGCACAGTTTTGATTCAATGCTTCGCCAACGAATTATGCAAATGGGCCTTCGGGAAAGCCTTTGGCATATTTGAGGTTTTACGAATTTAGACCACTGAAACCTAACCGCCTGTTCTTTAACATCTTGCCATGTTTTAGTATTCCCGCCAAGTTTTCACGACAAGAACTGACCGGAAAAACTATATCTTGATGTTTCAATAACTCACAGAAAATCAGACATAAAGCAAAATCAAATCAAAAACAATGGATAACCATAATGAGTTGAGGTGTTTTTTGCCCTAATTTTGAATCTGTGATTATTCAGTTTAAGTTTTAACAGGTAAATATGTACTTTCAAAACCTATCCGGGAATGCTTGCTTGTTTTACCAAATATTTTGGATGCTACAAATCCTTCCAAAGGTGCTGTACTTTGGGTGAAAGTACAAAATCTTGATGCGTTTTGCAAGTTTTTTTAACAAAACAGAAAAATAGTGGTTTCTGATTAGCGGGTTTTCTTAGTTGGTTTCGGGTTTCAGGTTTTTTGAGATATGAATGTTGAATGAAAAAGGGAGTTCACTCCTCCATCCTTCCAGCCATTGCGGTAAGTTACAATAATTCTAAATAAAAGAGAGGCTGACTTTTATTCATCTTTTTTCCTACATTTGCCCACCTAAAAAATTGGGGTGCTGCCTGTTCAGGGATTTTGAAATTCAACTATTCTGATTTCCGAAAAACAGCCCGGCATTATTACGCAAGAATTAATGATTTAAAAACAATAAAAATTATTTGAGGATGAAGGTTTATAAAACAGAAGAAATTAGAAACATCGCGCTGATTGGGGGCGCAAAGTCGGGGAAGACCACCATGGCCGAATCCATGTTGTTTGAGGGGAAAATGATTACAAGAAGAGGCAGCATTGAAGATCACAACACGGCTTCCGACTACCGCCCCATCGAACTGGAACGCGAAAACTCAGTCCATTCCACCCTGTTGCATACCCTTTACAACGACAAGAAAATCAATATTATCGACACGCCCGGATTTTCTGATTTTGTGGGTGAAACCATCGCCGCATTAAATGTAACCGACACCGCCCTGTTCCTGATTAACGGCCAGGCCGGTGTTGAAGCCACTACCGAAACGGCCTGGAGGCAAACAGTAGCCGCCAATAGCCCCGTGGTATTTTCCATCAACCAGCTTGACCACCACGGTGCTAATTTCGATGATACCGTCCGCTCGCTGAAAGATTATTTTGGCGAAAAAGTAACGGTCGTTCAATACCCGGTCAATACGGGTGAAGGCTTCAACACCGTGATTGACCTCATCCTGATGAAACAACTGAAGTTCAAGGATGGCGGCGGCGAACCTGAAGTGAGCGATATTCCCGATTCGGAAAAAGACAAAGCAGATGACCTTCACCTGGCGCTGGTTGAAAATGCTGCCGAAGGGGGTGAACATTTAATGGAAAAATATTTTGAGAACGACACACTGACCATCGAAGAAATGCGTGAAGGTGTTGCATTGGGACTGATTACCCGCAGCATTTTCCCTGTTATGTGTTCATCGGCAAAGCATGGAATTGGCACAGCGAGGATACTGGACTTTATTACCAATTCCTGTCCCCCGCCGAACGACATGCCCGAACGGGCCACAACCGATGGAAAAACCTACAATTGTAATGTTTCCGACCCGACAGCTTTGTTTGTCTTCAAGACATCAATCGAACAACACCTTGGTGAAGTTTCGTACTTTAAGGTTTACGGTGGAGAGGTGAAAGAAGGCCTGGACCTGACAAACCCCAGAACCGGAAACAAAGAGCGCATTTCGCAAATGTTTGCACTCAACGGTAAAAACCGCGATAAAATTGACCGCGTTATGGCCGGCGATATTGCCACAACCATTAAACTGAAAGATGTGCGTACCGGCGATTCGCTGATGGACATGAAAAACGGGGATGCCGGCTTTGAGAGCTTTCCCATTCCCGAGCCTTTGTACACTGTTGCTATGAAAGCTGTTAATTCGTCTGATGATGAAAAAATGGGGGCTTTCCTTAACGAGATGCACAAAACCGATCCCACATTGGGTGTTGAGTTTTCGCGTGAACTGAAGCAATTGCTGGTAAAAAGCCAGGGGGAATTTCAAATCAACACCGTTAAATGGTATTTAAAATCACTTAATATTGAGGTGGAAATTGCCATTCCGAAGACGCCTTATCGCGAAACCATCACCAAAACAGCCAATGCCGATTACCGCCACAAGAAACAATCAGGCGGTTCAGGACAATTTGGGGAAGTCCATTTGCGGATTATGCCTTACACCGAAGGCTACCAGCACCCGACGGACATCCCTGTCCGCGGAACAGATGAGCACGACCTTCCCTGGGGTGGAAAACTTGTTTTCAACAACAGTATTGTCGGAGGTGCGATTGATGCCCGCTTCCTGCCGGCCATCCTGAAAGGGATTATGGAACGCATGAACGACGGCCCGCTGACCGGCTCCTATGCCCGCGATATTGTGGTTTATATTTATGATGGTAAAATGCACCCGGTCGACTCCAACGAGATATCCTTTAAACTGGCCGGACGAAATGCATTCAGTACCGCCTTTAAAAATGCAGGGCCAAAAATTATGGAACCAATCAACGATGTTGAAATCAGGGTTCCCGAAGAATTTATGGGTGCGGTAATGACCGACCTTCAGGGACGCAGGGGTATTATTATGGGAATGAGTGCCGACGGCAAGAGCCAGGTAATCAAAGCCAAGGTGCCCGCATCCGAAATGGGGCGTTATGCTACTTCACTCAGCTCCGTTACTTCGGGACGTGGTACTTTTAGCATGAAATTCGATGCCTACCAGCAAGTGCCTTCCGATGAACAAGCCAGGCTGTTAAAAGCTTACGAAGAAGCACAGGAAGAGGACGATTAGGCTGAAGAAACAGGGAATTCAAAAAGGGTGCTCAAGTTAATTGTCCGCCCTTTTTTTATTTTGGACACAGTTTTAAAATCAGGTTTTTTCAGACAACTTTTGCCAGGCTTTTTCAGCAGCAATGTTCTCTGCACCCTTTATTGAGTAGTCCTGCGATTGGGCAATCGTTTCCCCGTTCACCACAACGGCCACAAAATATTGTTTCTTTTTCTTTTCAATAGCTTCGTCAACAACAGTAAACTGCAGGTCGACTTTTTCTTTTTGCGCCCATTCGATCATCCGGCTTTTGTAACTGAGTTCAGTTTCAACCAATTGTTCCATGTCGAATTGAATATTGATAATCCTGTTGATGATGACTTTACGGGCAAACCGGTATCCCTTGTCAAGGTACAAGGCCCCGACAAAAGCTTCAAATGCATCGCCGGCAGCAGATTTGGAGTGATTGGGGCGGGAGGCATCTGACAGTATCAATTGTTGCAGGCCAAGTTTTTTTGATAATTTGTTCAACGAATTGCGGCTGACTATTTTTGAACGCATTTCAGTAAGAAAACCCTCGTTTTTATACGGAAAGCGCCGGAATAAATAATCTGCAACAACGGCACTGAGGATGGCGTCGCCCAGGTATTCCAACCTTTCGTTGTTTAGTTTTAAACCGTTTATCTTAGTGAGTGTTGCAGACTTATGGCGGAGTGCAAGTTTGTACAAATGAATATTGTCAGGATAAAAGCCGAAAATATTCCTGATAGATCCGAGCAGTTGCTTTTCAGATGAGACGAATGACTTTAAAAAACCTTTTGAAATCAAATCCGGTTTTTATTGAATAAACTTCTTAAAGATAATAGATGCGTTGTGACCGCCAAACCCAAAAGTATTTGTCAGTGCAGCATTTACCGTGCGTTTGTGTGCTTTGTGGAAAGTAAAGTTCAATTTATTGTCAATTTCTGGGTCATCAGTAAAATGGTTGATGGTTGGCGGAATAATATCGTTTTTAACTGCGAGCAGGGCGGCAATGGCTTCAACAGCACCAGCTCCACCGAGCAAATGCCCAATCATGGATTTTGTTGAATTGATATTGATGTTGTAGGCATGTTCGCCAAAGAGCTTGACGATGGCCTTGGGTTCAACAACATCACCCACAGGTGTAGAAGTGCCATGGGTATTGATATGTTGAATATCTTCGATGGTCATTCCTGCATCTTCGAGTGCTGCTTTCATGCACAAATAGGCCCCTAATCCTTCAGGGTGTGGGGCAGTCATGTGATAGGCATCACCCGACAAGCCGGCCCCGGCCACTTCGGCGTAAATGCTGGCCCCGCGTGACAGGGCATGTTCCAGTTCTTCGAATATTAATCCACCACCACCTTCACCCATGACAAAGCCATCACGGTCTTTGTCGAATGGACGGGATGCAGTTTGCGGATCGTCATTGCGTGTAGAAATGGCATGTAAGGCATTGAAGCCGCCAACACCAACATTGGTAACAGCTGCTTCGGAACCGCCTGTAACAAAAGCATCTGCTTTTCCCAGGCGGATGTAATTGTAAGAATCGGATAAGGCATTGGCAGAGGAGGCGCAGGCCGAAACAGTGGCGAAATTTGGACCCCTGAAGCCATGAATAATGGAAATATGCCCGGCAGCAATGTCGGCAATCATTTTTGGAATGAAGAATGGGTTAATCCGGGGTGTGCCGTCGCCTAAAGCAAAGGCTGCAATCTCATCATGAAACGTGCCCAGGCCGCCAATACCTGAAGCCCAAATGACGCCAATACGGTTTTTGTCTATTCCTGCATCATTAAGTCCTGCATCTTCTACAGCCTCGTTAGCAGCAATAATACCATATTGCGCATAAGCATCCATCTTACGCGCTTCCTTTCGGTCGAAATACTCCCTGGCATCATAGTCTTTGATTTCACAAGCAAACTTTGTTTTGTGTTTGCTGGTTTCAAAGTGTGTGATTTCGGCCGCTCCGCTATCACCCCGGATCAGGCCATCCCAATAATCACTGACGTTTTTGCCAATAGGAGTTATTGCGCCAAGGCCAGTAACGACTACACGCTTTAACTCCATGATTTTTGTTTGATTTTATTGATGTTCTTCAATATAGCTGACTGCATTGCCAACTGTTTCAATTTTTTCAGCTTCTTCATCAGGAATTGACAGGTTGAATTCTTTTTCAAATTCCATGATTAATTCCACTGTGTCAAGCGAGTCGGCCCCCAGATCATTAGTGAAACTGGCCTCATTAGTTACTTCGCTTTCTTCAACTCCAAGTTTGTCAACAATAATACTGACAACTTTTGAACGTACTTCAGACATATTAAAAATGTTTTATTGGTTAAATTACCTGCAAAGAAAGGCATTAATGAATAAATAACCAACAAAAAAGAAAAATTATTGCCGTTTTTTTATCGCAACCGTTTGCGCATCAATAGTTTATTTAAAGCTTTAAAAATTACCTGATTAAAGGGGATGAATAAGGGAATAAGTTTAATTTTGAATGCCGGATTTATTGACAGCAAGCCGTGCCCATGAAGAAGATTGCCATTTTTGCCTCAGGAAACGGCAGCAATGCCGAACACATCAGCCGGTACTTTTTTCAAAAAGATAGTGCTGAAGTTCATTTGATCCTGACCAACAACCCCAATGCCGGTGTGTTGGCAAGGGCCGAAGATTTGAACATTTCTGCGGTTGTATTCAACAGGGAAGAGTTTTCAGGTTCGGATAAAATCAATGACCTGCTGTTGGCTGCTGAAATTGATTTTATTGTATTGGCCGGATTTCTCTGGCTTGTGCCGTTAAACATCCTCCGGGCTTTTCGCAACAAGATTGTAAATATTCATCCGGCCCTGCTGCCGAAATACGGTGGAAAAGGTATGTACGGAAGTCGTGTCCATGAAGCTGTAATTGCTTCGGGCGACAGCAAATCGGGCATTACTATTCATTACGTCAACGAAAAGTACGACGACGGACAGATAATTTTCCAGGCGGAAGTAGCCGTCAAACCTACTGACACAGCCGACCGCCTCGCGGCAAAAATTCACGAACTGGAGCACGCATATTTTCCGGTTGTTATTGAAGAAGTTGTTGAAAAGTTGTAAGCTTGGAAAGGCTTTCCAGCGTCCGTACGGAACCGGAACAGTCTGATTGGGATACAAAAGAACGGAGGAGTAGCATGAAAGAATGGAAGGGCAGAAAACCTCTGATAAACCCAAAAAAGTATAGTGAGAAAATATGTCTGATTCTGAGGTTTTTAGATTCAAATCTCCAAATTAGCACATTTTCAAATAGAATCAATACCCATTCCACTTCACAAACTTTTCCACCGGTTTTCTGATTTTTTTCCTGTGCTTGTACCCTTCGGGTGTGTAACCCAAAGTAATGAGCAAAGGGATACTTTTTTTCTCAGGTACAGTGAGCAGTGATTTGATCGCTTTTTCGTCAAACCATCCCAGCATGCAGCTTCCCAACTCATCCTCGGCAGCCTGCAGGCAAAAGTGTTCTGCTGCAATGCCAATGTCTATCAAAGGGTATTCCTTTTTTTTAATCCGGCCACCCAATTCGGTAACGGCCTTTGGTTTTTCCATGACGATGGCCACAATAACAGGTGCTTGCGGGACGAAATTATTGAAGCTTTTCAGCGGGCCGATGGTTTTGCCGGCTACTTTTGCTTTTAAACCGGGCTCTTCAACAACAACAAATGTCCAGGGTTGCGAGTTGCTGGCGGAGGGGGCCAGGCGGGCGGCTTCGAGACAGCGTTCAATTTTTTCACGTTCAACAGGGCGACCGGTGTATTTACGGTCGCTCTGCCGTTTTTCAATCAATTCCAATAACTTCATTCTTTCCATCTTTTCATTTCAAATTCAATACCTTTTTTACCCCTGCTGTTTTCTTTTCTTTTGGTAAAAACCGAATCATTCTCAAAATCGATCAAAATCCGGTTGGGGTAAACGGCTTCCTGATTTTCAAAATTAAACGAGCCAAACAATGTTTCGACAAGGGGGTAGCGGTATGCCCCCAATTTGCCGGTATGCAAAATAACGAACAAGATACTGTCTCGGTCCCTTTCCAGCCGGTAACGTTCCAGCACCAGTTTGTTCCCTCCCCTTTCCGCGAACTGATAGCCCGTCAGCAGGGAATCGTTTTCCAGTGTCCAGCTTTCATAAACAATGACATTGCCTTTGGATTTCCAATGGCCATCCAGTTGTTTCAGCGTTTCGAATACTTCTTTCGGATGTGGGGAACAAGCCGTGAAAAACAATAACAAAATAAGGGGGGCAGGACTGAAGAATCGTTTGTTCATCATTTTTATTATTTTGAAATATTCACTATCAGTGGGGGGACAAACGGGTTCACCCGTCTGTTAACTAACTTTCATCTGGTCGAAGTTTTTTATCTTTTATTTGTTTCGTCCCGGCAGGGTTTTGTATGCCGCTTTAACTTAGCCCCTTCCGAATCGCTTTGGTTTCTTTTTCAAAACCCGGTTTCCCCAACAAGGCAAACATATTCTTTTTGTAAGCTTCCACACCAGGCTGGTCAAAGGGGTTCACGCCCAAAACGTAACCACTTACTGCACAGGCCATCTCGAAGAAGTAAATGAGTTGTCCCAAAATGCCGGCATTAATTTCCGGGATTTCAATCTTCAGGTTGGGCACCCCACCGTCAATGTGAGCGAGGGTGGTTCCAATTTCTGCCTGGTGGTTTACTTCTGACATAGGCTTGCCGGCGATGTAATTCAGTTTGTCGAGGTTGTTGCTGTCATGGGGGACGGTGAGCGTACTTCCAGGTTTTTCGACCGAAATGACGGTCTCAAAAATGTTGCGCAAACCGTCCTGAATGTACTGTCCCATCGAATGCAAATCGGTGGTGAAACCAACCCCTGCCGGGAAAATCCCTTTCTGCTCCTTGCCTTCGCTTTCGCCGTACAATTGTTTCCACCACTCGGTGAAATAAAACAAACGGGGTTCGTAATTCACCATGATTTCGGTGGTTTTCCCGGATGTGTACAAAGCATTTCGCACGGCGGCATAAGCCGAAACAGGGTTGGTGACGATACGCGTACTTCCAGACAAATGGTTTTTCATTTTCCGCGCACCTTCCAGCAGTTCCCGAATGTTGAAACCGGCGACTGCAATGGGCAGCAAGCCCACAGGTGTAAGCACCGAATACCTGCCGCCCACATCGTCGGGAACCACAAAAGTCTCATAGCCTTCCTCATTAGAAAGCTGTTTTAAAGCGCCTTTCTCCTTGTCTGTGACGGCTGTTATGCGTTGTAGTGATTCTTCTTTACCATACTTTTTCTCCAGGTGGTTTTTCAGGATTCTGAATGCGATGGCCGGTTCGGTTGTAGTTCCCGATTTGGAAATAACCGCCAGACAGTAGTCTTTTTTATCCAGGATTTGCAGCAGTTCGCTGAGGTAATCTTCCGAGATGTTTTGTCCGGCATAAAGGACAACAGGGCCGTCGTTTTCTTTGAGCTGCACAAAATGATGTGAAAGGGCTTCGATAACCGCCCGCGAACCCAGGTAGGAACCTCCTATGCCAATCACTACGAAAACCTCCGATTTGCTTCGGATTGTTTCAGCCAATTGTTCAATCTTTTCAATCAATTCATCGCGCGTGTTTTCCGGCAAATCCATCCAGCCCAGAAAATCGTTGCCGCGTCCGGTTTTGTTGTAAAGGGACTGAAAACTGTTGTCGATTTGCTGCTGGTAGCTTTGAACTGTATCTTCTGAGACAAAGTTCAACGCATTTGTATAATTGAATTTTATGTCAATCATATTTCACTGTTTTTGGTGTGGCGAAATTAGGGAAAATTGGGGTGTGCGATACGGGTATTTTCAAAGTCCGACGTTTAGGCCTTCGGAAAAAATAAACGGGAAATGGGAAGTATGGCATTTTTGTTCAGGCTAACAGGGTACGTTATTGGGCCTAAAAATACATGTCCACCTGCAAAATCATACTTAAAAAAGGAGGTTAACCTCCGTAATTTGGCTTAAAAACGAAGCTTGTCTTTACCGAATGACAATAAAAACTTGTGCCTTATTTTAAATAGTAAAATAGTGTACCTTTATGTCATTAAACTTTACTCCCATGGCACAGAAAGAAATCAAACTGCTGGAACAGCAAATCAGCCGCTTAAGCAACACGGGCTTCGACCTGGAGGCCTGGAAAAAATACACCATCATCGTACTGGCCCGGATTTTCGGCAGCAACGACGAAAAGATCAGGCAGGTTGAACAGCTTGAATCTGAGTTCAGTTCCTGGTCGTTAAGGGATGCGTCGGGCAACAAATCCTACGAAGAACGGACAAAAAAACTGGCCAAAGAGATTTTGACAGCAGCCATCGACGAGATTAAAGTGTTCGGGATTTCTGAAGACAGCCCTGACAATCAGGATAAAAACCTGGAGGACATCCTGAATATTATTCTCGACGAGTTAAAGGGATCGCAGGTTAAACAGTTGAAAACCATTTTGTCGTCGCGCCGGAGCAAAGCAGAGAAAAGCCGGAAAATTAAAGAACTGCTGGAAGGAATAGGTGAGTACGGGGCTTACGCCATACTCACCAATATGCTGATGCACCCGGAAATGGGGAAACTGACGGAGAAGGCTTAGTGGCTGTATAACTACTGACTGCATGGCGGTTAATTCACTTTTGCAATAATACCTCTTGGAAGTTTAGCGGTAAGACTCGTGGATTTCGACGCTGAAAGAGCGGTGGCACGAAGACCTTCCGGCGTGCAGAGCTCCTGGAAGCGTTTGACCTGTTGTAGAGCTGTTTCATTTAAATATACAACTCTTCCGGAAAATAATTCTTCCGGAAAAACAACTCTTCCAGGTCGTTCCGACTCTGGAAGGTTGTTTTGGCTCTGGAAGGTTGTTTTGGCCGACATCAAAATACCTGTTCAGCAATTTTGCGAATGTTATCCGATTTGCCCATCGTGTAGTAATGCAGGACGGGCACACCTTTCGCTAATAATTCCCTGGACTGCTGAATGGCCCATTCCACGCCCAACTGTCGTACCTGTTTGTTGTCTTTGCACTTGAGCATTTCTTTTACCAGGTTTGCGGGGATGTCCACGTTAAAAGTTTTGGGGATGGACACAATCTGGTCCATGGTTGAGAGGGGTTTCAGTCCGGGGATAATGGGAACGGTAATTCCTTCGGCACGGCACCTGTCCACGAAATCAAAATATTTTGGGTTGTCGTAAAACATCTGGGTGACAATGTAATGTGCCCCGGCTTCAATCTTTTTCTTCAGGAAATGGATGTCGCTGTCCAGGTTGGGCGATTCGGCATGTTTTTCGGGATAACCGGCTACTCCGACGCAGAAATTCATCGACCTCGTGTTTAGCAGTTCCTCATCCAGGTACATCCCTTTGTTCAGTTTATCAATCTGCTCGACCAGTTCCAGTGCGTGTTGGTTGCCGTCGGGTTCGGGGATGAATTTTTTCACGCCCAATTGCGGGTCACCTCGAACCACCAAAACATCATTAATGCCAAGAAATTGCAGGTCGATGAGGGCATTCTCGGTTTCTTCTTTGGTAAAGCCACCGCAAATAATGTGTGGGACAACATTCACCCCATAGCGGTATTTAATGGCGGCTGAAATACCGACCGTTCCCGGCCTTTTTCGGACGGTATGTTTTTTGATCAGGCCATTGGACAGGTTCTCATAAACCACTTCCTCCTGGTGATAAGTAATGTTGATGAAAGAGGGTTTGAATTCCATCAGGGGGTCAATGACGCGTTCCGTCGATCCAAAATCCTGCCCTTTGAGGGGAGGGAGTAGTTCAAAGGAAAACAGTGTGCTTTTAGCATTTTTTATGTGTTCGATTACTGATTTCATTGATGTCTTTTTTCTGTGTTTAATAGCTCTTGGTATAATACTCTTTCGGTTTAAAGATTAATTAATCATTTTTTGTTGCCGGCGGCTGAAACCTACGGCGATAAACATGGCTTCCCTCCGGGACTTGATGTTGAAAATTATCACTCCTTCAAATTCATTGCCAGCAGCTTTTTAACTGCTTCGGTTTCCAGGTTTTTCCTTTCGGAATAATCCTCCAACTGGTCGGGCAGCAGTTTGCCCACCTGAAAATATTGCGCATCGGGATGGGCAAAATAATAACCACTTACCGATGCTGCGGGGTACATGGCGAAGTTCTCTGTCAGTTTCACGCCGATTTTTTCTTCAACATTCAACAACTCGAAAAGGGTTCTTTTTTCGGAATGTTCGGGGCAGGCCGGGTAGCCCGGGGCGGGACGGATTCCGCGGTATCTTTCATGTAGAATTTCGGACAACCCAAGTTGTTCGTCAGCGGCATATCCCCAGTATTCTTTCCTCACTTTCTGGTGCAAAAGTTCGGCAAAAGCTTCTGCCAGGCGGTCGGCGAGTACCTTGAGCATAATTGCACTGTAATCATCATTGTCTGCTTCAAACACCTGCAATTGTTTTTCGATGCCCAAACCTGTTGTTGCCACAAAAGCCCCAATATAATCCTTTACCCCCGATGTTTTGGGTGCCACAAAATCTGACAGGCACAAATTGGGGATGTTGGGTGGTTTTTGTTCCTGGTTGCGCAGGAAATGAAAGTACGTTCCATCGGCCAGTGCGACACTGTCGCCGTCGGCTTGCGCCGGAAAAATTCCAAGAACGGCATGGGCAGTCAGCCATTTCCTGCTGATAATTTCATCCAGCATTTTTTGGGCATCGTCGAACAGTTTTTGGGCTTCTTCCCCTTTAACCGGGTCTTTCAAAATGGCCGGGTATTTTCCGTTGAGTTTCCAGGCATGGAAAAAAAACGTCCAGTCGATGTAGTGCCTGATGGCTTCCAAAGGAAAATCCAACAAATATTTGGTTCCGCTAAAAGCCGGTTTTCGGATAAGTTCAGCTTTCCAGTCCGGCGCAAACTTATTCTTCCTTGCAGTAGCCAGGCGGATGTATTTTTTTTGTTTCTTATTGGTGCGGTTTTTCTCCCGAAGCTTTTCATACTGCTGTTCAATTTCTTCGACAAAGGTTTGTTTCTCCTTCACTGAGAGCAACTTACTGACCACACCAATCACTTTGGAGGCGTCGCGCACGTGTACCACCGGATGTCCGTAAACCGGATCAATTTTAACGGCTGTGTGAATGGGGGAAGTAGTAGCCCCGCCAATCAGCAGCGGAATATGCAAACCCTTCCGTTTCATTTCTTTGGCCACAAATCCCATTTCCTCCAGCGAAGGGGTAATCAACCCGCTCAGGCCCAGCACATCAGCTTTTTCTTCTTTTACTTTTTCCAGAATCCGGTCGGCGGGAACCATCACCCCGAGGTCAACTACTTCGTAATTGTTGCAGGCGAGAATCACGCCGACAATATTTTTTCCAATGTCGTGAACGTCGCCCTTTACCGTTGCCAGAACAACCTTTCCGGCATGTTGCCGGCCTTCCTCCTTTTCCATTTCGATGTAAGGCAAGAGGTAAGAAACAGCCTTTTTCATCACCCTGGCGCTTTTCACCACCTGGGGAAGAAACATCCTGCCGTCGCCGAACAGTTCGCCCACAATGTTCATTCCGTCCATCAGCGGCTGTTCAATTACATCCAACGCACGGGGAAGTTGTTGCCTGGCCTCCTCAACATCCTGCTCAATAAACTCAGTCTTCCCTTTAATCAGGGCATGCTTCAAGCGTTCATTGACCGTTTGCCTGCGCCATTCGTCATCCTTTACCGCCTGTTTGCTGCCTTCGTCTTTCATCTTGTCGGCATAAGCCAGCAACCTTTCGGTGGCATCTTTTCGGCGGTTGAGTACGACGTCCTCCACCAACTTACGCAAGTCGCCGGGAATTTCATCGTAAATCTGCAACATGCCCGGGTTTACGATTCCCATGTCCATTCCGGCCCGGATGGCGTGGTACAGAAAGACAGAATTCATGGCCTCGCGCACCGCATTGTTTCCCCTGAAGGAAAATGACAGGTTGCTGACCCCTCCGCTCACTTTGGTGTAAGGCAGGTTCTCTTTTATCCATTTCGTGGCATTGATGAAATCGACAGCGTAGTTGTTGTGTTCGTCAATTCCTGTACCGATGGCCAGGATGTTGGGGTCGAAAATAATGTCCTCGGGCGGGAAAGCTGCTTTTTCGGTGAGCAGGGAATAAGCTCTTTGACAGATCTCAATTTTTCGTTCGTAAGAAGCCGCCTGTCCGTCTTCGTCAAAAGCCATTACCACCACGGCCGCACCGTAATTCCTGATGGTTTTTGCCCGTTGGATAAATTCTTCTTCCCCGTTTTTCAGGCTGATGGAATTAACGATACATTTACCCTGTACACACTTCAGCCCTGCTTCGATGACTTCCCATTTCGAGGAGTCGATCATGATGGGCAGGCGGGCAATTTCGGGGTCGGAAGCCAGCATGTTGAGGAATCTGACCATTTCTTTTTCGGCATCCAGCATGCCGTCGTCGAGATTGACATCCAGAATCTGTGCCCCGCCTTCTACCTGGTCGAGCGCGACGGAGAGGGCTTCTTCGTACTGCTCCTCGCGGATGAGACGGGCAAATTTTCGCGAGCCGCTGACATTGGTGCGTTCGCCAATATTGATAAAGTTTTTATCCCGTTCAATTTTCAATGGTTCCAGCCCGCAGACTTCGGTAATGTGTCGGGGCTCCGGTATTTTCCGAGCTGTTTGTTTTAGGGCAATTTCTGCAATTTTTCGGATGTGTGCCGGGGTTGTTCCACAACAACCACCCACAATATTTACAAAACGATTTTGCGTAAAATCGCGGATGTGCAGGCCCATTTCTTCCGGTGTTTCATCGTATTCACCAAACTGGTTGGGCAGGCCGGCATTCGGGTAAACACTCACGTTAAAGGGGGCAATGCGCGAAAGTTCTTCGAGGTGGGGCCTGATTTGTTCGGCACCCAGCGAGCAGTTTAACCCCACACTCAGCAGGTCGAGGTGGGCAACAGACTGAAAAAAAGCCTCCAGTGTTTGTCCCGACAATGTCCTTCCGCTGGCATCGGCAATGGTGCCCGAAACCATCACCGGAATTTTCTCACCCCTTTCCGCGATCAGTTTTTCGATGGCAAAGAGCGCTGCTTTTCCGTTGAGGGTGTCAAAAATGGTTTCCACAAGCAGGAGGTCGGCACCCCCTTCCATCAGGGCTTTGGCTTGTTCGTAATAATTGTCGCGCAATTCGTCGAAGGTAACATTTCGGTAAGCCGGATCGCTTACCTCGGGCGACATGGAAGCTGTTTTGTTGGTTGGTCCCATGGCCCCGGCAACGAAACGTGGTTTTTCCGGATTTTGTTCAGTAAACTTATCCGCCGCTTTTCGGGCGATTTGTGCCGCGCTTTTGTTGATTTCGTAAACGAACTCTTCCAGTCCGTAATCGCTTTGCGAGATACGGGTTCCGTTGAAGGTGTTGGTCTCGATAATATCGGCCCCGGCTTCTAAGTATTCCTCGTGGATGGATTGAATAATTTGGGGTTGTGTCAGGTTCAGCAGGTCGTTGTTGCCTTTTTGAAGGTTTGCAGAATCCTTGAATTCTTTTCCCCTGTAATCTTCTTCTTCCAGCTTAAATCGCTGGATCATGGTCCCCATTGCGCCGTCGAGGACGAGGATGCGGGTTTTGAGTTCTTGTTTTATATTTGGTTTCATTGGATGTTTCGTTTTTAACAATTTTCAACTTTGCAACACTCCTCCGGATTTAAAATCCGGAGGTTTGATTTGGGTTGTTCATATATTTGCTTTTCAGGGTCGGGATTTGAAATCCCGACCAGCGTCGATTAACTCTCCGTTATTTGAATTCGATTTGAACCAAGCCAAAAATTTGGGGTGTTCTATTTCTTCAACCTGCTAAGAGCAAAAGCCCACTTAGCAGGTTTTCAGACCCGCTAAGCCGGCCTGGACTTAGCGGGTCGAAATAATCAAAAAAACAATCTTACTATCCCCTAACATTTTATCCTGATTTTTAAACATTTTCAACTTATTAGAAGGTAAAATAATAAATAGTTAATTTCCAATGAGTAATCAGTTCAACTTTAAACCTACGACTTTAAACTTTAAACTAAATTGTTTCTCTTTTATCATTTCCACGCCGTTGGCGCAGTTAGGTATTGGCACCTTTTCCCGTGTGGGAAGGTTGCCAGGGCTTCGCAGAGCCTAATCTCTCCACCCTTCTTTATAAATCAAGAAGCCCCGGAAACGGGGATTTGAATTATGGGGCAAATATAGGTTATTTTTTTATTGTCCATTCGTAACAGGAAAACCTTTGACCTAGCTTTTCAACAAGCTCAGGTTAATCTTTGAAATTTTCGATATGCATGCTGCTTACAGGTACTTACGGTGTTGAAATAATTATTCTCCTGTGTTATTCAGCAGGTTACCCCTTTGCTTTAACAGAGGTTTTGTTTTATTTCTTTCTCCCGCAGGTCCCTTTAGAGCTACCACCAAAAAACGCGGACACCCCAAGGATAAAACCAAAGTTGTACCAGGCCCCGTTGTTGTTTATTTCATACATTCCCACACCATCAACAAAAAGGCTGATTATAAAAGTGAAAAGGGAAATAAAACCATGCCACAACCCCATCAGAAAACCGGCAGGTTCCGTGTTAAACCCCTCACTTCCGGGTGCACAGGAAGTAAAAGCCAAGGCTACGGTGGCAATCATCAAAAAGTTGAAATATTTTCTCATTTTCGATATCGAATCAATGAATACTGGCGCTAAGATAGTTAATTAATTGTTCGGTTTAATTTGGTTTAAGATGAAATAGAAATCCACAGCCGTTTCGTTCTAAAGTACAAAAAAGTTAAACATCCCAATAATTTTCAGGAATTTTAAGTAGCTTGCCGCCATGAATACAAAAGAAATAAAGGCTATAATTTTCGATTTTGGCGGTGTAATCATTGACATTGATCCGCAGCTGACGATTAACGAGTTTGTGAAACTGGGCTTCAGCGATGTGCAGAAAACCAAAAGTGATGCGTTTACGCAACTGATCAGGAAATTCGAGCGGGGAATATTAACCCCGGAAGTTTTCCGCGGTAAAATGAAGAAATTTCTTGGCATTGAGATTTCAGACCAGCAATTTGACGATGCCTGGAACGCCCTGCTCTTTGATATTCCGAACGAACGTATTGAGATTATTGAACAGGTAAAGGAAAACTACCAAATCTTTTTACTGAGCAATTCCAACGAAATACATTACGATTTGTATGTCCGCGATTTACAACTCCGTTTTGGCTACCGCGAATTCGCCGATTTGTTTCACAATGCTTATTTTTCCTTCGACCTGCATTTGAGCAAACCCGATATTGAGGTTTACGAATTTGTAATTAATCAGCACGATCTTGATCCGGATAAAACCTTGTTTATCGATGACAATACCGACAACATAAATACGGCGCAACAGGCCGGTTTGCAAACCTATCTTTTACAAAAACCGGAAAGGGTAAGGGATATTTTCAGTAAAGGTTTGCTGAAGGATATTAAATGACGGAAGGGCAACCCTGTTCCAAAACCTTTCTTTTAAGAACAATAAAATTCACGGGCTTTTTCCAGGACCACTTCTACCTCCGATGCGGTTTGGGCCTCCATCAGTTTAATTCTGAATGGTTTAAAATTAGGGTAACCTTTAAAGTAATCACCCCAGTGTTTTCTTATTTCCAGCACGCCGCGTTTTTCACCTTTCCACTCACATGATTTCTCCAGTTGGATTTTGCTGACCCTGACACGCTCGCTAAAATCAGGCAGGGGAAGTTCTTCCCCTGTTTCCAGAAAGTGTTTTATTTCCCTGAAAATCCAGGGGTTTCCATACACGCCCCTGGCAACCATGAGGCCATCAACACCAAAAGTGTCTTTAAAATATTTTGCTGATTTGGCACTCACCACATCACCATTTCCAAACACGGGAATGTGCATGCGCGGGTTGTTTTTCACCTCTCCAATTAAGGTCCAGTCGGCCGGGATACGCGGCCTTTGGGTTCGGGTCCGCCCATGAATGGTCAGGGCTTTGATGCCGACATCCTGCAGCCTTTCGGCGATGTCCACAATTTCTTTGTGTTCATCGTCGTAGCCCAGCCGTGTTTTTACCGTTACCGGCAGCTTTACCGACTGCACCACTGCCTCCGTCATTTTCACCATTTTCGGGATGTCGTTCAAAATACCGGAACCGGCGCCTTTGGCCACGACTTTCTTCACCGGGCAACCGAAATTAATGTCAATCAAATCGGGATTTGCCGTTTCGGCATACTGGGCTGCTTTCACCATCGAATCAATATCGTGGCCAAATATCTGGATGCCGATGGGGCGTTCAAACTCTTCAAAGTCCAGCTTCTTAACACTTTTTGCCGCATCGCGGATCAGGCCCTCCGACGAGATAAACTCGGTGTACATCATGTCGGCACCAAACATTTTGCATACAAAACGGAAGGGGGGATCGGTAACGTCTTCCATGGGTGCAAGCAAGATAGGAAAGTTGCCAAGTTCGATGTTGTCAATTCTAACCACTGCCGAAAGTTTAGGGTGATGTTCACTTGAATACAGTGGCGCAAAAATATTAATTTTGCCCGTTCGTTAAATCCCGGTTTGAATGAAACGCATGGCCTACCTTACTAGCAGTTCTGCATTTAGCAAATTAATGTTGCTTTTCGGGCTCATTCTTGTTTTTTCAATCCTTTCAGGACTCTCGGGATTGCTGATTGGCAAATTGTATTTTGACACTTCGCTTACCGAGCTTTCCGGCATCATTGCCAATCCCCAAAACGCGGAAGCCATTAACTTTATGAAGTTTTTTCAGCTGATCAATCAACTTGGCATTTTCATTCTTCCCGTACTGGTTTACTCTTTCTTTGTCAGCAATTCTCCCGGTGCTTACCTGAAGATGGGCAAAAAACCTTCGGCTGCAAGCCTGCTGATTGCCGGGCTGGTAGTTTACTCTGTTTTGCCTTTTCTGAATTACCTTGCCGATATAAACCAGCAAGTTGTTCTGCCTGAAATATTTTCGGGCATTGAGCGATGGATGAAAGACAAAGAGTACCAGGCCACCCGGTTGACGGAAATGTTATTAAAGACCGACAATCCCGGAGGATTAAGCCTGAACCTTTTAGTTGTTGCCGTGGTTCCGGCACTTGGCGAGGAGTTGCTTTTCAGGGGTGTGCTGCTGCGCCTGATGAAGGAGCTTACTAAAAGCCTCCACCTTGCCGTGATGATCTCTGCTTTTTTGTTCAGCGCGGTGCATTTGCAGTTTTACGGTTTCCTCCCCCGTTTTCTATTGGGGCTTATCCTGGGTTATTCATTTGTTTTTAGTCAAAACCTGTGGGTACCGGTTTTCCTGCATTTTATCAATAACGCCTCCTCGGTAATTATTTATTACCTGCATTACAACGGTTACATTAAAATCAGCATGGAGAGTTTCGGCACAACACCCAACCCTGTTTATATTGTTGGCAGCCTGCTTGCCACGCTATGGTTAATGATGATGTTGTACCAAAAGGAAGGGCGGTTTGTGGTATAAAAAAAGGCGCTTGTGCAGCGCCTTCTCTCGTAAAAAGAATACTACCCTATTATCTTTCTACTTTTTTTCCACTTTTTTCCGGGTTGAATAATTGATTTTAAACGCCCCTGATTTGCGCAACTCCTGTTTCACATCAGTTACGATGCCCATTTTTGTTTTACCGTCCACTTTCAGCGAAGTCGTTATCAACCTCCTGTCAGCTTCGTCACGGGCTTGACGTTCCTGTGCAATAAACTCCTGGATATCGTCCACATCTGCAAAGTAATCATTCAATTGAATACGTGCATTTGTTCCGTATATTTTAGAATTTTTCGGTTCGCCGATGTAGATAAAACTCACCAGCGATTTTCGTTCAAGCTTTTGAATCTCGGTTGCTTCCGGCATCTTCTGCTGTACCCTTACCGTTACTTCGCGCATGGTTGTCGAAACCATGAAGAAGAACAGCAACATGAAAATAATATCGGGCAATGACGAGGTGTTGATACCTGGAGACTCTTTTCCTTTTTTTGTTTTAAATCTCGACATATTAATTTCCTCCTATATCTTCTGGTTCAGCTTCGGACACCCGAACAGGCACAATTTTATTGATGGCCTTGATCTTGTTTTTATCTAACAAAGCTTTGTATTTCATCCCAAAAAGCTCAACCGATTTTTCATCCTTCATTTCGTTAAAGGCACGCGCCAGCTCGTTTTGAACCTGGATGTACATATCGTAAGAAGTACCGCGGTCATTTTTCAGGGAGACAATCCCTTTTGAAGCGGGCACCTCCTTTCCCAGTTCATCGATATATCTTGTTGTTACCTCCGGGTAATCCGGGTTGTCGGGATGAATGGCCATAAAATCTTTCACTTTATCTTTTAATAAAGCAATATCCATTCTTTTTCCATCAACCATCAGGTCGTTCCGGCTGTTCAGCAATATCTTCAGTACATTTCGCTGGTTTACGTCAACATCTTCATCCGGATTTTCAACGGGTGGTGGCAGCTTCCTGGTAATACCTGTATCCACGTCCATTGTTGTTGTAACAAGGAAGAAAATAAGCAGGAGGAAAGCGATGTCAGCCATCGACCCGGCATTGATTTCCGGTGCAGCTTTTCTGGCCATAATTATTTATTTAAACATTTTAACAACAGACGAATACAAAACCGATAGGACTGTCAGCCCGAAAGCAATGTAAGTGGTATAAAGTCCCACTCCCACTAATTTTGAAGTGTCGGCAGTTATTTCCAGGTCTTCCAGTTGGTAATCGGAATAATAGTTTTCTGCCAGCGAATAGGCAATCACAACCACCACAACGGCCACACCAATACTGATGAGTAACTGGATGATGTTCTGTGGGTTGGTTATGAAACCATAAACCGGGGAGATAACCATTACGGCCACACCAACAACAAGGAGCAATTTGCCCAGGTTAATGAACGTCTCAGAGTCAATGACCTTGAAATAGAACAAAAGTCCTGAAAGGGCCACAAATGCCAGTAGCAGGTACAATATCCATCTGGTAATATTGGCTATTTTATCTTTCATGATCTTTAATTTTTACTTTTCTTGTTGTAACCGGCAAGGATGTCGATGAAAGCAATTGAACTGTCTTCCATATCAAGCACCAGGCTTTCAATTTTTGAAATGATGTAGTTGTAGAAAATCTGAAGAATAATTGCAACAATCAGGCCGAATACCGTTGTCAACAGTGCTACTTTAATACCGTCGGCAACAACGGTTGGCGAAATGTCACCGGCAGCTGCAATGTCGTCAAACGCTTTAATCATCCCGATAACCGTTCCCATAAATCCGAGCATGGGGGCCAGGGCGATAAATAACGATATCCAGCTCACTCCTGATTCCAGCCTTCCGGTAACCACACTGCCATAGGCAACAATGGATTTTTCCACTTCGGCCATGCCGTCATCGAAACGGTTCAGGCCTTCGCTGAAAATACTGGCAACAGGCCCGCGTGTATTTCTTACCACCTCTTTGGCCTCTGCGATACCGCCGCTTTCAAGCGCCGACTCAACACCTGTAATGATTTTCTTTGTGTTTACCGAAGCCATGCTCAGGTAAATAATACGCTCAATACTGATGGCCAGGCCAAAAATAAGGGTGAGTAAAACAATTCCCATAAAGCCGGGACCACCTTCGATAAATTTTTCCTTCAACACCTGGTGAAACGACTTGGATGCTTCAGTTTCGTCGGCAACCACCTGATCGGCTATCTGAACAGCTTCTTCCTGTGGTGCAGCAACACTGTCCTGTACTGCTTCGGTTGCAGCACCTTCACCTTCTGCGGCATTGTCTTGTGCAAAAACATTTGACAGCCCAAATGTGACCAGGGCAAAAATCGAGAGAAACGCAATAAATTTTTTCATGATTTTGAAAATTGATTTCAATTAAACGGGTTACTTATTTATTTAATGAACGACAAATTTAAAAATTAATTTTTAATTATTGTCCGATTTTATTTTTCAAAGCGGAGAGGGCGGGATTCGAACCCGCGGTACGCTTTTGGCGTACACACGCTTTCCAGGCGTGCACCTTCAGCCACTCGGTCACCTCTCCTCCTAAAAAAGTTTGCCAAAATTAAATAAATATTGCAGACCACAAAGGATCAAGAAGATTTTGACCGGCTTTTAATGACTGAGCAAAATAGCCTATTTTTGTGAATGTCTCTAACGAACTTAACTAAAATGGACTTTCTGCCGAACCTCTACTGCCTTACCGGAAAACAGATGAGAAATTGCCGTGCTTTTTTTTGCTTTGTTTTGATTATTATTTCATTCCGGGGACAGTCGGAAGGCACCAAAGAAATTATGCAAAACCCCGTTTACGACGGCAGGATTTTGCTCGACTCCGATTTCGGTGGGTTTGCCCTGTACAATTGTGACCCCAGAGACCGCTTGAACATCCGGATTAACAAGCCGGGCGAAAAAATTCTTTTTGGCTTTGGAACTTCTTACAATTTTGATGCGCTCGAACAATATGTAGCCAATGATGTAAGCTACCGGATAATCGATCCTGACGGGGAGATTGTTGTCAACTCTGCCATGCAGGCTTTGTCGGGGCCCGGTTTTATCGGATATTATCAGCAAGCTGTCGCAGGCCCGAATATTTTTGATCCCCAGGGATACGACCCCCTGGTTGTAGTTTGCAATAAAACCGGGGATTACTTTGTTGAATTTGACCATCCGGATATCATTTACGGGGGGAGAAGGGAACTGAAATATTTTGACATAACGGTTGCCGGTACAGACAACAAAGCTGTTCCGGGGCGTGTCTGGTCCAAAGCATGGATGTTTTCCGTATCAACAAAAGGAGGCGATCCCTATGACAATCCCTTCTACGGGAAACTTTTTATCCTCACAGATGATGGCATCGTTACCTCGGTGGACTTCAACGGGATGAAACCGTACGTTTTCACGCTTTCCGCTAACGGAACAGGAGTGCAAAACTCAGGGAACCCGGTGGCAGACCGGAAATCGGTCTTGTTCAAATCAACCTATCCCCAGTACAAAGTTTTCCTCAACGACCCTGACCAGGACGTGTTTCCATCAGGTTCTTTCGGGCTACTTACAGCCCCGACGCAGATTACCGGAACAGAACCGCCGTATTGCATTAATGTGAATACAAGCCAGGCAGGTGCTGTTGAGGTTCTGATAAACTTCAATGGGATTCCGGGTTACCAGGCCGGTACCCGCGATGTATTGATCGCAAAAAATGTGGAAAGTGGCACATCCTGCATCGAATGGAATGGAAAAGACGGATTCGGCAAAGTAATTGAACAGTGCAGCAATCCCATCGGCTTTTACATTACCTTTATCGGCGGGCTGACGCACATGCCCATTTATGATGTAGAAACAAATACCAACGGTTTTATCATCGAACTGGTCCGGCCGAAAAACGCCGAATCGCACCTTGCCCTGTATTGGGACGACAGCAACATTCCGGGTTACTCAACACCGCCCTCCGAAGGATGCGACGGTACCCTGGGCTGCCATGAATTTGGTTATTTTTTTGGCGATGAACATACCATTAATACCTGGTGGTATTCAACGAGTAAAATAACAGACAGCCTGACACTTTTCAGCGTTGGCGTTTCACTTGACAGTGTGTTGGTGAAGGAGCAAAAATGCTCGAATGTACAAGATGGCCTTATTGAAGTTTTTATCGGTGGGGGAACTCCACCTTATACCTATTCCCTGGATGGCGACAACTTTCAACCTTCACCGGTTTTTCAAAAACTGGCCAAGGGCAACTACATCCTGACGGTACGCGACAAAAATAATTGTGAGAAGAAACAAGCCGTAAACGTGAAGCTGAGTACACTTATTTCTGCTGATTTTGAAGCGGAGACCGGTGATGTTTATAATCTTGTCGATTTTTTTTACCAGGGTGACGGTGCTAATTTTTATCAATGGGATTTTGGTGACGGTTTTGTTTCCGGAATCGAAAACCCATCTCACCAATATACTGTCGATTCGGTATACTATGTTCAATTGATCACCGGAAGCGGCCCTCCTGATTACTGTTCTGATTCAATGACCAAAATGATAGAAGTGTATCCCGAATTGCAAATTTATGCACCAACTGCCTTCAGCCCGAACAACGATCAGCTAAATGATACTTTTAAATTATTCGGGGTTGGACTGTATGGTTTTCAGGTTTATATTTTTAGTTCGGGCGGTACACAAATCTTTTACTCTGACAATAACATTCCTGGGACGGTAACTATCTTGCTGAAAAATGTAAACCAGGTGTTTATACCTACATTGTTATTGCCAAAGACTGGAAAGGGATGATCAAACAAAAAAAGGGAACGCTTTCACTCCTCAGATAAAAAGACCCGAAATTCAAAACTTTTGCAAATAATCACCGTATAATTTGCTTTAGTCCAATATTTTATTCAAATTTGCATCAGATTGAGAAACAACAAGTACTACGTATTCCTTTTTCGTATTGCGGTTTCAACCTGACATGCCCGGTTAATAACCAGGTAATCAGGTTATAAGAAGTAATGCAAAAACAAAGCAGGCATGAAATATTTAAAACTATTTCTGATCTTTCTTATTGTGGTTGATGCGACGATGAGCCGTGCGCAAATAGGAATTCAAACGAACAACCCCGATGCCTCGTCAGCCCTTGATATTGTTTCAGGCAATAAAGGTTTGTTGGTCCCCAGGGTAACTTTAACGAGTGACCTGACGAACCCAAGCCCCGTAAGCTCACCGGCCACCGGACTGCTTGTCTTTAACAATGGGGCCAACCAGCCCGTCGGGTTTTATTATTGGGGAGGCGCTACCTGGATGAAACTTGAAACAGGCACCGGTACCATCACCAGTTGGGAATTAACGGGTAATGCCGGGACAACGGTAGGGACAAACTTCCTGGGAACCACAGATGCCGAAGCACTTGCCTTTAACACAAATAACATTGAAAGGATGAGAATCCTGAGCAATGGACAGATTGTAGTTGACAACGGCTACACCCCTCCCTATTCCGACAACAAATTTACGGTAACGGCGAACAGTACGCACGATGATGCCATTAATGGATATTCTACCAGCGGAATAGGTGTTTATGGTTATTCTGGTTCGGGCTACAGTATTCATGGAAACTCATGGAGCACTGTATCAGTTTATGCAAGAAGCCAGGCAGGGGGCGGAACAGGCCTTGTGGCAGCCGGCAATAACGTTGCCGGGGTGTACCCGACCGGCGGTGCAGGGGCATCCTTTATCGGGGGGCCCTATGGTACTTATTCAATAGCTGTAAATGAAGATGGGACCGGTATAGCAGCATCTGGTAATAATGCCACTATGAGCACCATTGTCGGTGGAAGCGGGGGTGCTTTTTCCGGAACCAAATACGGTATTTTTTCGAGTACGGAAAATACAACCAATGGCATTGGTATTGGTGCCATTGGAAACGGGGGCGGTACACTATATGTTCCCTCCACGGGGGCAGGAGCTGCTTTTACAGGCAACGACGGGGTTTTTGGTAAAGGGACAAACACAACCGATGGCATCGGCATTATTGGCGTGGGCAACAATTACAATACTTACAATACAACCATGACAGGAACAGGCGGGGCCTTCTCGGGCTTCGACGGGATCTATGGCCATGCAAGCACCTCTGATGGTATCGGGGTTATCGGTTTAGGAAATAATGGAGCCACTTACAATACCTTAGCCGATGGTACAGGAACAGGGGGTGCGTTTACCGGCTACCACGGGCTTTACGGACATGCTGTCAATACTACCGAAGGTACTGGTGTTGTTGGCGTAGGGAATGACGGAACCAATTACCACACCCTAACAAATGGGAGCGGTGGGGCATTTTCGGGTTACAACGGCTTATATGGCTACGCAGAAAATGCCACGGGCAACGGTGTGGTCGGTCTTGGAAATAACAACAGCGTTCTGTATACTTTTTCCAGTGGCAGTGGCGGTGCATTTACCGGCGCAACAAATGGAATCGCAGGTTTTGGAACCACAGCAGGTGGATCAACTTACGGCGTTTGGGGAGAATATACCGGTGGTGGTAACAATGATGGGATTGGTGTTTATGGAAAGGCCTGGCCAAATAGTGGCTGGGGGTATGGCGTAATCGGGCAGGGCAGGTATTATGGTGTTTTTTCGTCTGGCAACTTTGGGGCCAGTGGCAGCAAATCTTTTGTAATCGACCATCCTATCGATCCCGAAAATAAAATACTCAAACATTATACTATTGAGTCGCCGGAAGTACTAAACATGTACAGGGGCAATGTTTTGTTGGATGAGAATGGCGAAGCAGTTGTTACCCTTCCGGATTACTTTCTCTTTATCAATATTAATTTCTCCTATGCTTTAACACCGATTGGTCAACAGGCCCCTTATCTGTTTGTGAAAGAAGAAATTGATGATGAAGGACGTTTTATCATTTCCGGTGGAAATCCCGATCAGAAAATCTCCTGGGTAGTTTACGCTGAAAGAAATGACTTGTACATGCAGCGGGAACGAAAAACAAATCCTGAAATGGTGGAGATAGAAAAGAAACCAAATGAAAGAGGAAAATACTTAGTGCCTGATCTGTACGGTCAACCACCTGTGAAAGGGTTCTTTTATATGGGAAAAAGTATTGTGGCGAAGACCCCGTCAAAGCACAAAATCCAAAGCAATAAAACCAACAGCACAAAGATGATAAATGAGCTGAAAACAACAAATTCAAAGGCGGAACAGATTGAAGAAATCAAAGATAAATAAACCTGTATGATGAATTTCGGCCATCAACTGCTAAACCGCTTACTGTTTACAACAGCATTGCTGATGTGTGGGCATTTTGCCCACGCCCAGTTCACCATCATGCCCAGCAGCTACATCACCATCAGGGAAGGCTCCACGCTCCGAATAGGAACAGACCTTTACATCAACAGCAACGCCACTGCTTCGGGATACCTGGTTGACCGGACCGTTGACGGTGATGTTGTAATTGCAGGGGACATTACCGTAGAAAGGTACATGAGCGCCAATTACTGGCACAATACCTCTTCACCGGTGAGTACTGCCAATAGCAGCGTTTACCCCGGTACCGAGCTGGTATTTTATTACGATGAAACACTAATTATTAACGACTGGATGTTTGGATGGGTTATGTACAGCGGGGCCTTGTCAGTGATGAAAGGCTACGATGTATATTTCGATCAAAACCCCGTAACTGTGTTGTACACGGCAACAGGTACCCAAACCATCAATACCGGCTCCTTCAATTCGCCGGTTACAATAAGTTATTGGGACAACGGAGAAGTAGATCCGCACCGGGGCTGGAATTTACTTGGAAACCCCTATCCGTCCCCTGTTGACTGGCAGGTGAGTTCCGGTTGGGATAAATCAGATATTAACGATGCCAAATATATCTGGGACGGCCCCAACGATAATTATACGATTTGGATTGGTGGGGGATCACCCATCGGCATCAATGGCGGAACGCGTTATATCCCTTCAAACCAGGGCTTTTGGGTTCAGGCTGTTCAAAATGGCAGCGTACAGGTGACCAATTCTTCCCGTATTGGCGAAACACCTGCCACACCCGACTACTACAAAAACAAAACCATCGGTTACCCTGTATTGGATTTAATGGCTCATGCCAACGGGCTTACCGATGAATGTATGATTCGTTTTCTTGATGGGGCGTCTGAGGCATTCGACCTGAATTACGATGCCACAAAACTATTCAGCCAGGGGAACGAAGTCCCGCAAATAGCCACGATGTCAGAAAATATCAACCTTGCAATAAACTCACTGCCCGAGCTAAAAGATGAATTAATGGTCCCCTTAAGTTTTCAGTGCAAGAAGGCCGGGTATTACACAATCGGTTTAACAGACGTTACCAACCTTGATGCTTTTGTAAAAGTTTACCTGAAAGATGAATTGGAGCAAAAAACCATTGACCTGTCCGCTAATTTAAGCTACCGCTTCTATCATGACCCCATGAACAGGAAAAACAGGTTTAAAATCTATTTCAACCCTTCTGAGGATGTTATTAATAATATCGGCCCCGAAGATTATTTTTCAGTTTTTGCGAATCGGGGCGGCATCTCCATATTAAAAAATACTAACAAGTTACTCACAGGCCGCATTTGGGTTTATAATACATTGGGGCAGCCCGTTTATTCCACAGAATTAAGCAGTAACAGCGAAATGCTGTTAAAATTAATGCTTGCCTCTGGATACTACTACGTAAGTATTATAACGCCCCAACAGATTAGCAACCATAAAATTTTTATTAGTAATTGATAATTTGTATTTTTGGAAAATTCTTGTTTTGACTATTTATGTCTGAGACTACATTTTCACTAATATAAAAATTCAGTATCTCCACCTGAAAATGGATATTTACTGAATTATTAGCTAAATACTTACACAATTTTGCAACCTTCACACGAATTGAACGTAACAGCAACTAATTGAAAAATTAATTTTGAAAATAAAATAAAATGAAAACAACCAAACACTTATCAACATTCTTAGCATTAATAGCTTTTTTGATTTCCGGTACCACATTGGTAGCGCAGGAACTTGAAGTATCACCAACACAGCTTTCGTTTAACGCAAACCCCGGTTCGTCGCAAACAAGGCAATTGTTTGTAAGAAACAAAGCGAAAACTGAGCAGTCCTTTATTTTTAATATTGGCGACTGGCTTCAGGATGAAAATGGGGAAGTGTCTTATTTTGAACCCGGAACAACGGGCCGCTCCTGCGCTGACTGGATTACCGTCTCTCCTTCGCTGATTACTTTACAGCCTAACGAATCGGCCAATGTAAATGTAACCATGCTTGTCCCTAACGACGACGCATCAACAAAATGGGCTGTCATATTTGTAGAATCTGCCGTTGAGCGGACAGGTGCCAAGGCAATTGATAAAGCGATCAGCATGGGCGTTCAAATTAGTGCCCGTATTGCGGTTTCCGTTTTCCAATCCCCGGAAAGCAATAATTTCTATAAGGGGACTATTGAAGGTTTAACCGAAAAAGTTGACAGCGAGAATAACCGTACTTATGAAACAATGGTTGTAAACCTGGGCGACAAGATTTTAAACTGCAAGGTTTATTTTACGGTTTCTAACCTGGCCACAGCAGAAGAATTTACTTCAACACCCATTGAATTTGCGCTACTTCCCGAATCAAACAAAAAAGTAGAATACACACTCGAAAAACCACTTGAGAAAGGAAAATACTCTGTGGCAGCTATTCTCGATTATGGAAATACTGATGAACTGGAGGGCATACAGCTCGACGTCGACATCAAGTAGAGGGTTTTTGATATATGAAAAAGCAAGCTGTATTGTTGTTATCCACCTTGTTTTTTTCCGGGTTTTCGTTCTCACAAACAAAGCAAGTTGTTGATACTGGTTACTACTACCAGGATTCCTCTTTCGTTTTAAAATCGATAGTTACCTACGAAGTAACAGGGGAAGGGGACACCTTAAAAAACGGGCCTGCCGTTTATTACTACGTAACCGGTAATGTTTTACAAAGAGGTGCTTACAAACACGGAAAGATCCATGGAACCTGGACAAGTTATTATGTTGACGGTACTGTTAAAAATGTCGGAAATTATGTAAACGACTCATTGAATGGAGAAGTCTCGTTGTACTACAAAACAGGCCGGCTTAACGAAACCAGGATTTACCGCAACAATTTGCTCAATGGTATTGTAAGCGGTTATTATCCGGATGGAAATATCAGTTATCGAATAAATTATGTTGACAGCGCTCAGAATGGATTGTATGAAAAATACTACGAATCGGGAAAGTTAAAAGAAAAGACATCTATTCACGGGCAGTATTTTTTTGGTGAATACAAATCGTATTATGAGAACGGACAAATTGAAAAAGAATACAACTATTCAGGATTTGAAATAAACGGACCCTATAAAGTATATTACGATAACGGCAACCCCATGATAATTGCTTTCTACGAAAATAGCAAACCACAAGGACTGATGGAAATCTTTCATAAAAACGGTTGTTTATACGAAAGTGGCCAGTTGGACCATGGTGTAAGAAAAGGGGAGTGGATTACTTATTTTGACGATAGTACACGCTACATGCAAGGGCGCTACGTAAACGGGTTACCAGAAGGAATGTGGAAAGTTTACCACAGCAACGGCGTACTGAAACAAGAAGGCATTTACAAAAAAGGAATTTCGGAAGGAAAGTGGAAATACTATTTTGACAATGGCCAGATACAAAAACAGGGGCTTTACAAAAACAATAAGGAACAAGGCCTCTGGTTGCATTATTATGAAGATGGACACATGAAACTTCAGTTGTACTACAATATGGGCGCACTTGAGGGTGTTTGTACCGCATTCGACAAAGAAGGAAAAATTGTTGAACAGGTGGAGTACCTGAATAATGTCATGATAAAAAAAATTAAGTAAACAAAGTTGTGTTAATGCTTACTTCGGTAAATCCTGAAAATGAAACATACACTATTTCTGGTCATTTTAGTTTTTGTTCTGGTAGTAAAACCGCTGAACGGACAGGATATTCCCCCTCCCAACCCTTACATTAACATCAACATCATTTCTGGTAACGCCATTCAGTTTATTTTTAGCGATATAAACCAATACATTGACGGAATTTTAAATGGTGGCCAGTCAACTTTTATCAGGATAGGCTGCATTGCCGATTGGAAACTCCAGTTCCATACAGACCAGGCCATGTTTTACGGACAAAACAACCCGGCACATACAATGGAACTTAATAATGTCGGGCTGGTCGTTGTTTCGACAGGGACAAACCTTGACGATGGGACAAATATTATTAACTACGCCAAAACCCTGCCCCTGGCACTGCAAAGCACACCGGTTCTGCTGCTTACTAAAGGAAGCGGGAGCAACAAAGGTTATGGGTTGCGGAATGCATTTACCCTGAATTGGGAAATGGGAACCCGAAGGGGAAACATGAACAGCCAGACCATGCTCGAACAGGCATTGTACCCGGATATATATAATTTGGACATCATTTTAACACTCTCATTCTATTGAACACAAAATCACGCATATAGGAATATTTTTAATGCAAAAATTTGCCAAAATGATTTTTTTTTAACATTGTTTTTTTGATATCTCAATATTTTATATATATTTGTATCGTGTTGGAGCAGCACAAAACAACAAGCAAAAAGAAAAACAACAAAGATTAAGCAACAAACAAGCGACAAGTAACAAGCAAAAACCCATATTTTTTTATTCACTAAATTTTTTTATTATGAAAAAATTAATTATTATTTTATTGACTTTGTTTGCCATGCAAACAACAAGCGTATTAGCTCAAACAGATATTGTCAACTTTGAGGCAATTCTGCTTGACGTAACAACAATTACAGTTACGGCCGGACAGGATATTTCCGTAACATTTGCAACCAGTGATGACTACAACAATGGTTTCGATGTGATTACTCCGGTTACCACTGTTGAGGTGGTTGCACTTCTCGACTGGGAGATGAGTATTTCAGCCCCTGATTTTGACAATGCCGATGGTGGCGGGGACATTATCCCGATCAACAATGTAGGTGTTTGGTGTGAGGCAACCGGTGTTCACCAGTTTGGTGTCGAATTGACCTGTCTTTACACTACAATTACCACCCCGGTGGGCCTGACCAATGCAGATCAGTTGTTAATTGGCAACGGAACCGGAAACAACGGTGATGCCGCTGACAACTCTTTTAACCTGAACTGGGAAATGGGATCAATGAACGGTTCGATGAACCCAAACAGCATGTTCTCTCAGGTTGCTGACGGGACAATCGGAAGTCTTGGTACTTACAATACTGTTATTACATTGACCCTGACGACACTTTAGTCTGTAATTTTCTTGTTTAAAAAAGGAAACATGGGTCAACCGTGTTTCCTTTTTTTGTTCAGGATTGTGATACCTTTGCGTGCTATAATGAAGTTTTCCCAAACAGCCCATAAAATCTTTACAGGTGTATTGTTTCTTCTTGCACCTTGTGTTTCTTTTTCGCAGGAAGACAGCAAAACACTGGATTTTGAATCGAACCTGCTTTCGGTGATTCAACTCAACATCGATCCGGATGTTCGGCTGGAGTTTGGGATAAGAGAGGTCAACGACAAACTCTACCAGGTTACAAAATACCCCGACGATGTTATTTTCAGTGTGGAATCTACCGAGGACTGGACGCTGTCAATTTCAGCAACAAGCGCTTATTTCAAAGGGGTTCAGGATTCAAGCCTGACCATACCGGTCGATTTTGTGGGTTTAGTGGTAGAAAGTCATGGCAACAACTTTGACAATGGTAAGTTTTCTAATATTATCAATGCGACAAAAGATACCATCGTTGAATTATCGGAAAAAAAAACAATGTTGTTGACAAACGGGCGGCGCCATAACATTGGGGATGCGAAAGACAATTATTTTGTATTGCGATGGGTATTCCTTTACAGGGATGACCCAAAAAGAATGAGGGAATTCTATAATTTTAAAATGGCCAATGATTTATTTCGGGTTGGTGTCAGGTTAACATTAACAAAAAGTATAGACCCTACACAATCAGAGCCGCTCAATGTAATAAAGTAGCAACAGCATGATTCAAAGAGCCATAAGATTTCTTGTGATTGCTCTGTTATTGTTTGCTCATCAGGTTCTTTTTTCACAAAACCAGGATGGGAAAACAGCTGGGTCGGCTTTGGAAGCACATTTTATCAAACCCGAATATACCCAGGAGGCCGGTATTTTAGGCTTCAATGTCATTGTTGTTTTCAACCCTTCACGGGTACCCGTAAAAATAAAACCCGAACTGGTTGTCCCCGAAGGATGGGCCATATTCAGTACAGCCATCACCCAAACTACTGTCCCGCCCAACGACAGTGTAATGATACCTTTCAGGATACGTATCCCCGGACAGGCAGATTCTGATGAAAAACACGAACTCTTACTGAATGTATTTTCGGCCTCAAACGAATTGCTCCTGCAAACTAAATGCTTGGTGCAACCCGTTAGTTATCACAGTTGGCAATTGGTCATTCCGCAGAGGAGGGTTTACTTTTACCCCCGCCTGAAACTGGCCGAATTCGATGTGATTATAGAAAACAACGGAAACACCCATGAACTGGTCCGCCTCGATGTTCAACCCGATTATAAAGTAAAAATTGGAAATGGCAGCGACTGGGAAACAGGCCAGCAGTACTACCTTGGCCCACAGCAGGATACAACCCTTCATTTTCGTGTTTACTACACCAACCCGCAGGAACGGCTGTTCGACATCAGTAAAATACAGATAATCGCCATTACCGATAACAACCAGGATGAAAAAACCGTGCTGATTGAAAAATATATCGACACTTATGATCCTTTTCACCTCAATTACTACCTGCCACACATGACCGAAGCAGGTTTAAGGATGAGCAGCACAAGTTATGATGTTACCCCATTTTTTAATGCCAGGGGAAAGCAACTGTTTAGCAGGAAAAGTTCGTTTGATTATTACTTCTCAAACTATAATGTAAACGAATCGGAAAACTTTATCGCCAACAGCATTTACCGTTTCATTTACAATTGGAACACAATGAAAATAGGTGTCGGTGCCATCGGCTCAACCCTGGGACGAAACATCTACAGCCAGAATGCAATCATGGTTTCAAATATTTTTAAACTCAGCAAGACAAGTGATGTTGAAATATTTATCAGCCAGGACTTTGTTGACCCCATCAGCAGTGTTGCCGGTGGGTACACCTTTACGAAAAAAGACCTGCGGCTATATGCAACTGTCGGCTACAACCGCGACAGGGTACGAATGGTGAATACAGGCTCTTTTTTATTCAGGACCAGCCAGATTCAATTGTTCAAGGGCCATTCTGTCAATGCCATTCTTTACGCATTGCGTGAAGATCATTCTTTTACCAAACCCTACACGCTTCAGGGCTACGCCTGGGATGTGAATTATTACGGGCGCATCGGACAAAAATTTACCTTTCAGTTGATCAATAATTTTGGCTCGCCCGACTTGCCCGGTTCAAGAATGGGCTTGTTAAAAATAGGGGCAAACATGAAGTTCATGCCCGTCAACCCAAAAAAGTACTTCACGGCTACTTATGTAAACATGTCCCGCGATTTTTACAATTATACCTTTCTTGGCGAAAAGCGCCGCAATGTTGTTTTGCACGATCAATACATGAACCTGCTGTATCATTCCGATGCCAAAAAAAAGAACCGCTGGTTTATCGGCCCGAGTATCGAGCTCTATCAATCCCTTACCCCTTTGTATTCAAACGACAGTGCGTACGCCGACTACAAAGTGCAAAAAGTTAAACTGGAATTTTACAGCTATTTGTGGAGCCATTTGAAATTCGATGTTAAAGCCGGCATCAGAAATATTTCGTATTCGGCAGACTATATAGAGATTGCCGAGCAAAAGTATGATTTGAATTTTATCGCCGACTACAACCTTAACGGTTACGGCATACGCCTCAGGTATGATTATGGCCCGATGATAAACAGCGGTTTGTACCAGGCTGCAACCGAAATCGATTTCAACGCCCTCTCGCTGGCCCCGTATATTTCGAAATACTATTTTAAAAAGCGGTTGAATGTCCGCCTTTTTGCAAACATGATTTACCGCTTCGACCTGGATTATGCTTATGTCAATTTCATACCCAAAATTGAAACCTTTCTTGTCAGGGACTGGTATGCGGTTTTGGGGGGCAGTTACACCTACAACCAGCGAAAAAATGAAGAGTTCGATTACAGTCACTACAATTACTACCTCGAGTTTTCAATAAAAAAGTACTGGGGGAAAACTGAAAGGACCAAGCGGGGGAAGAAACTTCGCCGGCTTAAAGTTGTATTGTTCCAGGACGAAAATGGAAACGGCGAACAAGACCCGTGGGAAAACGGCGTGCCCTACGTCAAAACACGGCTGACCTTGATCACACCGGTAGAAGAAGATGAAGCCGCTTTCTTTCCTGTTGATATTACTCTTTTGTCCAACGAAAAAGGAATCGTTTTCTTCAAACAAATCCCCAGGGGGGTGTATGATATTTCGCTTAAATCGCTGAACGACCTGAAAGAATATTTTTATGTGGACAAGCTGAACGAAAGCATCAGCCTTTCAACAAACAGAACGGTATACATCCCCTTCCAAAAGGCAAGCCGGATTGAGGGGGAAATCTCTATGAGGCTCAATCAGTATTCTCAGGAAAATGGGGAAAACATGGACCTTGCCAATATTAAAATAACTGCCTACAACAAACTGGGGAACAGCTATTCCTCGTTTACTGCCAAAGACGGCAGCTTCGTTATTTTTGCTCCGGGCGAAAACACCTATCACCTGCGGATGAAGAATGTTTTTGGAAACAACTACGCCATCCTCCAAAACGATATTTCGGTGGCTGTTTCCGATACAACCGAAACTTTTGTGGTTTTTGATGTTGTGGAGCAAAACCGTAAGATTAACTTTAAGAAAACCCTGGCAGAAATTCCTGATAGCCTGAGGAACAAACCGCTTAAAATTAAAGTGCTGCCCGGTAAGATTTACGAAAACGAAGCCGCCAGGGCAGCCCTCCGTGATTCAGTCCCCGAATTCGACCTGAATGTTTACCCCGTTGAAGAATATCCAATGACTGACGGCCTGTTTTATGTAGTTGTAAAGAAAACGGAAATTAAATACGATGCCGTTGCCTACATCAGGATAGTTAAAGAAAACGGGCTTAAATCGTTTTTGGGATTTGATGCTGAAAAAATGACATATTACGTTTTCACGATGCGCACAAGTAAAAAATCAGAAACACAGCAGGAAATAAAACGGGTAGAGTTATTGGGGATAGAAGATGCCCGGATACTGAAGTTCAAAGCAGGCAAGCCCAGCAAATAGGGCGCTCCTGTTTATTTCACCACGGTTACCGTACCCCTGTAAAGGACCGGGCGCATTAAATAGTCTGTTCCGGTAATCTTGTACATGTAAGAACCGGGCGGAACAGGATTGCCGGCCACGTTCGTGCCATCCCACTGGTTCTCGAAATTATGCGTACTCCAGACTTTAGCTCCCCAGCGGTCGTAAATGTAAAGATGGTAATCAGTAATGGGTGTGCCTTTTATTTCAAACACATCATTTATACCGTCGCCGTTGGGTGTAAATGCATTGGGGATAAACATCATTACCTCTTCGGTAAGTGCTACCATGGCCATGGTCGTGTCCCAACATCCGTTAATGGTTTCTACCCGCAGCGAAATATAATAATTTCCGGCCTGTTCGTAAGTGTGCGTCGGGTTTTCTTCCCCGCTGGTGTTGCCATCCCCAAAATCCCAAAGGAACTCATACCAGGCTGAGTCGGCCAGGCTCAGGTTAGTGAAATCAATATCCGGGAGGTCCATGGTAGTAATCCAGGGGTCGGCCTCAAAACCGGCCTCGGGATTGGGGTTGACCTGGATCAGGTTTGGTTTGGATATCTCGGCAAAACAACGCTCGCTATTACTCACTTTCAGGTCAACCGAAAACAGTCCGGCCGTGCTGTATTCGTGACTGGGGTTTTGCAGGCTTGAAGTGCTGCCGTCTCCTAAATTCCATTCATAAGTTGCCCCGGGAAAAATATCCTGCGAAAGATCGGTGAACTGAACCTCAACAGGCAAACAACCCTCCAGAACATCGGCTGTAAAGTCAGGCGAAGGCAGGGGGTTCACCAATACCGTCATGGTGGTGTCATCTTCACAAATGTATTGTTGAACATGCAGGTAAACCGTGTAAGTATTCGGATTGGTGTACGCATGCACCGGATTGGGCAGCGTACTCGTTGCGCCGTCGCCAAAGTCCCAGTCAAAATCTTTACCCGTTGCATCGTCGCCATAAGTAAACTGAATATCTTCACCCGTACAGGCTTCCTCATCAGGCTTAAAACTAAATGCGGGTGAAGGTTGCGGGAACACTTCGTAAGAGGCCGAAACCTGCTTGTCGATGCAATAATCGGAAGAGGCCGTCAAGGTATAAGTGTAAACCCCGGGAACCGTCTCGTTGCGCATGATGCTCTGCGTGGTTTCACCACCGGGTGTCCACAGCCAAACGTTGGCCTGGTTGGCAGTAAAGGTAACCGCTTCTCCCGGGCAAACTTCTGCAACGGATGGCGAAACGGTAATCTCGGGGAGAAAGTGATCAACAAAAACAACAAGCGAATCGTATTGTACTTCGTTACATTTGTCAAGAATGTAAAGAATATACTGGGTGGTATCAGGGGGCGAGACAACAATACTGGGCCCGGTGCCGACTTCATTTGGCGGTGAGACGGTGTTCTTATACCACACATAATTGTTCGGGTCGTCACCCAGCGAAGGCGTAAATGTAATCAGCATGACAGAGTCGCCTTTGCAAATGTATTTGTCGTCGCCAATATCCAGTTTACCGGTCTGGTCAACAGTAAAATTACCGCTGGCCTCGTTGCCGCAAACATCGGTAACATTGAACTCTGCCTGCCAAACCTGCTCAATATAATTGTTGTCGTAATTAATTGTAAAAGGATTTCCGTTTCCGAGCAAGGTTGACGGCACATCCGTAACATTGTACCAGGTACATAAATTGGAAACAAAGCCGTAACCGGGAAAATCATTGGCCGGCATCCACATGGCTTCCACTTGTTGCGACATGCCCGGCGCACAGAAAGACAGTGGCGGGATTTCCTGCAATTCAATGGGTTTGTTGATAATTTTAACAGTTCCTTCCGAGCTGTTCAAACAACCGTCGGAAACAATTACCGAAACAAAATCGGGTGAATTGTTTACCGTATGGCTGTATGTCTCAACAGGCGGAACGGGGTTGCTTGGCCAGGAATAGACCACCGGTAAAACCCCGCCCTGTGTTTCAGCTACAATGTTCAGGTCGATGGTTTCTTTGCAAAAGGCTTCGTATTGTTTAAAGCCCGGGGCAGGGTCGAAGGTAAAAGTAATGGGGTCGTTGTGGCGGAGGTCGAAAGAAATCTTACCGCTGAAACTCCCCCCGCCAATGGGAGGGACCGGCCCGTCGCAGGGATCGGTTTTGTAAACAAATTTCACCTGGACCGGACTGTCAGAACCAATGTCCCTTGCCGATACCCTGACCGTACGAACAGAATCGCCGCCCGTAAACCAAATGGTGTCGTTGGTGATCAGCTCATCATTCATGGAACCTTCATAACGCACATCAATACTGTCACGATAAACAGAACTTTCGATACGGAACGGAATGGGGTATTCCATCAGTGCGAGCAAAGGTTTCTCAAGCGTAAAGGTAACCAGCAGGTCGGCACAGTTCTCAATAACCTGTTGTCCAAATTCCCCTGTCCCGCCTGATGTGTTCTCGAAGGCAGAATCGACAGTCCAGCGTGGGTTGTATTCGCCCCCGGTAAAACTGCCACCTTCTACAAACACAGCCGAGTTAATGGAAAAACCCGTGTATTCTTCGTAGCCGGGTTGTGGTGGTGTATAATAAAAATCGGCAATGGCAATTTTTATTTTTTGTTTCAGGCAAGGTGTTACCTGTTTTCGGATTATCAAGCTCCCGATCGGACTGTTCACCTTGGTCATCGCGTCGAACTCGGTGCCGAGGTCAACATCATCTTCCGTGGGGTTTTGCCGGTAAAGCGCGGCGTTTTTATTGGCATTGATTTCATAAACCGAAACCCATTGTGGCGGGTCTCCCGGTGGGGGCGGGTCTGGCGGGTAAATCTGCGCCAGGTTTGTGGTGTCGGTGTCGGGGCGGTTGGTAATAAATATCCCCATCATATCAAACATCTGATCGGATGGCCCCGCAAAACCGGTCAGGTCAACGTCGGGCTTGTCGGGGCCGAACTTTGGGGAAGGATATTCTTCGGATGCGAAAATGTATGTCAATTGTATCAAATTGCTGTAGGGCGTGTACCAAAACTCCAGCACCGCTGCATCGCCCAAAGTATCGAAAGGGATATTGAAAATATCCATGTTTTTATAAATATCGCGGTACAGCCGCCAGATAGAGGAATCGCCCGAAGGCGGGCCTTCGTAATTATTGAATTTGTGCGTGGCGGCACCAGTCTGGTTATTGCCGGTGGCCTGGTCAATTTTCCCCGTGGAAAGAATCAGTCCCGAATCGACGCCGATACCTGCCAGCCCCCCCCTCCAGAATTTGCCAAAAGCAGCAGCATTTCCTTTGTATTTTATGCTTGCCGTATCGAACACACCGCCGCCACCATGCAAAACATTAAGCACCAGATCACGTACCTGGTCGCCAACACCCCCCGGAACATCGGGGTCGAGCGGCGTTACAAAAATCGACGGATTGCTCACCTGTGCCAGCGTTAACTGCGTGAATAACAAGAATATCACAAACAGAGGGAAACGATTTGTTTTCATTCTTAGACTGGTTAAACCTATTCAGTTTTAAGGGTTCGCAATTTATATAAAAAATGCGTCCACGTATTTATAACAAGTAAAAATTGTAAGCTCCGGTACTGTTTTCGTTGGTCTGACTGTTCTATAGGACAACATATAAGTCCGATACGTTGCCCCTGTCGGAGAATTTAAGCCCACCCAAAAAAAACCCGGCCGAAAATACCGGCCGGGCTACCAAAAAACAACAGGCCGAAGCCCTGGAAATATATGGCGGTTTATGGATTTAAACCTTGAGCAATTTAAACTTTATCCGTACCAGGACCTGTTGCCCGGCAAATCCTTCCAGCTTCTCAGTTTTCAGCTTCCCCAGCTTTTTTGTTACATATTCTTTCATTATCGGGTCAACGCTGTTGACACAGTCCACATGCAGCGAGCCGTCTTCACGGACAATTACTTTGACCATCACACAACATTCAAAGTTTTTGCCGATGGCAAATTGAGGATAAGTCAATTCCTTTTTAATCACTTTCAGGACTTCTTTTCTTGCACTTTTGGTGGCTGCGGGCAATTCACCGGAAAAGGCCGTGGATGACAAAAACAATCCTGACAATAATAATACGGTTGCGATTCTTGTTTTCATGATTTTAAGTTTTTAGTGAAAAATTGATTAATTCATTAACAGTTGCACAGGTTGTTTAACGAATCCTGTGCCACTTTTTTCATCTCTCTGTTTAGCAGGCTTCTAAGCCGTTTCTCGAAAACCACCGGCGCAACAATTTGTTCGGCTGCAAACACAGATTGTACATCTTCGAACACTTTGTAGTATTATGACTATTAAATATTTAAGTAAATCTCAACTTTCATTTGAACAATAAACCAGGCACGGTTTATCTTGAAAATTCCCTCAGGGTTCTCCCCTTTTTCAGGTACCGCTTTTCTGTTTAGTTTTGCAGCTTGTTTTATCGTGCTAATGAATTGAAATATGTCTGATCCTGAAAACGAAAAATCCCGAAAAAATTCGGGCTTGAATTTTATCGAATCCATCATCGAGGAAGATTTATTTAACAACAAAAACCAGGGGCGTGTGCACCTGCGTTTCCCGCCCGAGCCCAATGGTTACCTGCACATCGGCCATGCCAAATCCATTTGCCTCAATTTCGGGCTTGCCAAAACTTACGACGGCCTTTGCAACCTGCGTTTTGACGACACAAACCCCGAAAAGGAAGAGGTGGAATATGTCGATTCCATCATGGAAGACATCAGCTGGCTGGGCTTCGAATGGCACGACAAACCTTACTACGCCTCCGATTATTTTGAACAATTGTACGACTGGGCCGTACAGCTGATTAAAAACGGGAAGGCCTACGTTGACGAACAAGCTCAGGAAAAAATCAGCGAACAACGCGGTGTGCCGACACGGCCCGGAACGGAAAGCCCTTTCCGGAACAGGCCGCCTGAAGAAAGCCTCGGCTTGTTTGCCCGCATGCGCGATGGTGAATTTGAAAATGGCACAATGGTGCTGCGCGCCAAAGTGGACATGGCCTCACCCAATATGCACATGCGCGACCCCATCATGTACCGCATTTTGCACCAGCACCATCACCGTACAGCCGACAAATGGTGCATCTATCCCATGTACGACTGGGCGCACGGGCAATCTGATTTTATCGAAGGCATCACCCATTCGGTTTGTACTTTGGAATTTGAATTGCACCGTCCGCTTTACGACTGGTTTCTTGATCAACTGGCCGACGAGCGTTACCGTCCGCAGCAAATCGAATTCGCACGGCTCAACCTGAGTTATACCGTAATGAGCAAACGCAAATTGCTCGAACTGGTCCGCGAAGCGTACGTAAACGGCTGGGACGACCCACGCATGCCGACCATCTCGGGGCTGCGCCGGAGGGGCTACACCCCGCTGTCCATCCGCAATTTTGCCGACCGCATCGGTGTGGCCAAACGTAATAATGTCATCGATGTCGGCCTGCTGGAATTTAGCGTCCGCGAACACCTGAACCAAATTGCGCCCCGTGTTTTTGCCGTGCTCGATCCCGTAAAGGTCATCATCACTAATTTTCCGGAAGGGGAAGTTGAACAGATGGAACTGGTGAACAATCCCGAAGACCCGGATGCCGGCAGCCGGAGGGTCCCTTTCAGCAGGGAAATTTATATTGAGCGTGACGATTTCATGGAAGACCCGCCCAAAAAATTCTTCCGGATGGGCCCCGGCCGCGAAGTCAGGCTCAAAGGTGCCTACATTGTAAAATGTGAAGATTTTGAAAAGGATGAAAACGGCAGGCTGACTGAAATTCATTGCAGCTATGACCCCACATCAAAAAGCGGGGGAACAGGTGCCAGCCGCAAAGTAAAAGGCACCCTCCACTGGGTCTCGGTGCAGCATGCCATCGATGCCGAAGTCAGGCTTTACGACCGCCTGTTTTCGGATGAAGACCCGAACGGCCACAATGACAAAGACTTTAAAGATTTTATCAATCCCGAATCACTCAAAACTTTAACCAATTGTAAGCTGGAGCCGTCTTTGAAAAGTGCCGTGCCGGAAGATAAATTCCAGTTTCAACGACTGGGCTATTTTTGTGTCGATAAGGACAGCACACCGACGCAGCTTGTTATTAACCGAACCGTGCCGCTGCGCGATCCCTGGGCAAAAAAAAGCAAACGGTAAATTGCTGCCTTTTGCCGTGAAAACGAAAAAACTTTTCGCGTAATTCCACAAAAATTAAGGGGCGCACCTGCGCGACTTGTCCGGCAGATGGTATTTTTCAGCAAACCGTTCATGCTGCCGGTGCTGAAAATACCCCCCGCCCCAACCTCCGTTAAAGCCTGTTCTTTGCACCGCGCAAGCTGCTAATAACCAGCTTCTAATAAACTTATAATTTGCAATTCCCAAGGCATCTTCCCCGAAAGTGCTTCAGTGAAACTGTAACCCTGCGCATTTTTTCACGTATTTTTTTTGGAAAAAGTGAATATTCTTTTGTTTTATTTCTATATTTGCCTACTCTTCGGAATCAGTTTTTTCATGAAATTGATTTTTCAAGGGGACGAGCGTTCTTACTTATTTACAAGCAAAGTAACAAATATGAAAAACAAATGATTAATTAACAATTAAGGTATGTATTATGAAAAAAACTTTATTCTTACTTTCGCTACTCAGTCTGACGGCCCTGGGCTTTAGTCAGATTACTTTGGAAAGCGGTGCGAATCTGATTGTCTCCAACGGCTCAACGGTAATTGCCAACGATGGCATCGTCAACAACGGCGGCTCCATCGACAATGCAGGTACCATCGAGATCAAGGGCGACCTTGAGAACAACACCACCGCTTTAACCGCAAGCACGTCAACGGGAACCATCAGCTTTAATGGTACTGTTGCCCAGAAAATCACCGGTTCTGCCGATGCTGATTTTTATGGAAAATTAGAAATTAATAATTCCAGTGGCGTGTCCATTGACACCACTGCCGCAGGAGTCGGTTCAAACCAGACCATTAACGATACCCTGGTTTTTACTTCCGGTTTGCTGACCTTGAACGGCTTCAACCTCAGTATGGGATCCGTTGACGCCACCGGCGCCGGCGCCACCCAATACGTACAAACCAACAGTACCGGAGTTGTTACACGTAACGTGCCGGCAGATGGGGCAACCGATGTTGTTTACCCTGTGGGAAACACCGCGTACAACCCCATTACGCTTCAAAACAGCGCAACGGCTACCGCAGACAATTACAGCGTTCGCGTTGTGGATGCAGAGCCTGCCGGCGCTTCGACAGACCACTTTGTTGACAGAAGCTGGGAAATTACCGAAGCGGTAGCCACCGGTTCCGATTTAACCGTTACACCCCAATGGAACAGTGGGGAAGAGCTCCTCAGTTTCGACCGTACCAACAGCAGTATCGGTCTGACCACGGATGGCGGAATAACCTATACCTGGGGTGCAACAGCTGCTGCTGCAGGCGTTGACCCTTACACCAACAGTGGCACCGGCTTTACAGATGTGGGCACGTTTACAGTGGGCGATTATTTCTACTCGGGCAAAAGCTTCGACCTGAAACTTATCCTCGCCGGCGCCTACAACGGTACCGACATGAACAACACGCTGGAAACAGCCGGTTTAATCCCGACCACCGATCCTTACGGATTGAGCACCACCGTTTCGGCAGTGCCTGCCGGTGCTGTTGACTGGATTAAAATTGAATTCAGGGACAAAACAGACCATGCCAGCATACTGCAAAGTTTTGCCCGTTTTGTGGACACCAACGGACAGGTGATTGAAGAAGACGGCACCAACTTTAAAATAACCGGCCTTACTTTGGACAATTATTTTGTCGCCGTACTGCACCGCAACCACATGGGTGTGGTTAGTTCGGCAACGGTTGACCTGAATGTAGCTTCACCGGTTTACGACTTTACCACCGCGCAGGCACAGGCCTGGCAAAACGGAGCCATTTCAACCAATGCTGCCATGGATTCTCTTGCAACCGGCGTGTATGGATTGTGGGAAGGCGATGCGAATGCTGATGGCCTGATTGTTTACAATGGCGGGAGTTCCGACAGAGTATTGATACTTGATAAAGTTGGCGGGGTTGCAAACATGACTACAGTTATTTCAAATGTTTACGATCTTACAGATATTAACATGAATGGAAATGTTGTGTATAACGGAGGGAACTCTGACAGGATCCGGATACTCGATAATGTTGGCGGTGTTGCTAACATGACTGTTGTACTTAATGTTCATTTGCCATAACCAGTCTCTAAGTTACTAAATTATTAAAATTTATAATTATGAAAAAATATATTATTATCACAATTAGTTTTATTTTTCTCACAATTGCTTCAATTGCCCAGACGTTTGAATTCAGAACTTTACTGGATGAGCATGACTATATTGCAGTACAATTGCGGCAAACAACTTTAGGTAGTCAACCTGATCCGCTAAGTACTGCCGATGACATTAATGATATGGTTTTTGAAATCAGATGGCTGCAATCTCTTGGGGATGTTGATGTTGATATAATCTGTACTAATTACTATATAACTGAATCAGGATTACGAACTGCCTCAGGATCATATTATTTTCAGGATTTTAGTATTTCAACAGCTTTTATAAGTCCTGATGATTTTGTGTTAAACGAATGGAAAACAATTGCTACTTTACAATCCACTATAACAAGCGGAAGTACGTCCGGCGCGTTCGATGTGGCCCCTGACGGGTGGCCTACCGTTACTGACGTCCTAATAATAACAATAGGCTGGGATGGCAGCGCTTCAACAGAATATACCGCATCTGAAATTACCGGCGCGGCTAATAATACACCAATCCCGACAGTTGTATATGATTTGGTTTGGACTGGTGCAACAGACGCATTCTGGGATAAGGCAACAAATTGGGAGACAGCTTGTGGAGGTACTGGTTCAGTACCTAACACGGGTAATAACTGCTTTATCCCTAGTGGTTTAACGACTTACCCGTCTGATTTCTTCGCAGCAAGTTTCACAAATCAACCAACTTGTGATTATTTACGTATTTCAAGCGGTGCATCCCTCACACTAAAAGATATAGACGCATTGAGTGTACAACTCACTTACACCGTTAACAATGATTTAACAGTTTACGGAACGTTAACAAGTATTCCAAATAGTCAATTAACCGTTACCGGCAGCACCTACATCGATGCTGCGAATGGCCTTGTTGTAGAAGCAACATCTGCAGGCATCGGCTCTTTCATCGACAACGGGACCATTACTTACGGAACCAATGGCACAGCCAAGGTGCAAACCTATATTACAAATGGGGCCATTGCCGGAAGTTTTTACATGCATACTGTTGGACCTGCTGTTGATGAAGAAAACTATACAGGGGCCGGGACAGGCGCATTCCTCCAGGCCTTTGACGTAGCCCCGGGCAATACCTTTGCTTATTCTTTTGATGAACCCTCAGGAGCCTGGGTAAACCAATTCTCCTATACCTATCCGGTGCTGACAACTGACGGGATTGGCATGTCAACCGACGATGCCACGGCTTATACCATGAACATGAGCGGTGCTTTAATGACCGGAAGTATTACTTCTATAGCACTTACTTATACTCCTGTTACCGGTGGCAATGAGTTGATCAGCAACCCCTATGCATCGGCTATCGATTTTGACCTTTTCTATGCGAACACAGGGAATTCGTCCGTCATCAATAACAAAAACTGGGTTTGGGATGCCGTTGGTGGTAATTACCTTGCCCGTTCTGGCGGAAGCGGTGGCGATCAGTTTATGCAGGTAGGCCAGGCCTTCTTTGTGGAAACAACTGCTGCAGGAACGCTTGCATTTGACAACACCAACCGGGTGCACAGTACAACCCCTTTCAGGGAGGTAATGACGAATATTCTTTCCCTGGACATTAGCGGGGGCGATTATGGCTATTATGACCAATTGGTCATCCGTTTTGAAGAAGGCGCCACCACGGGTTACGATTCTGAAATTGAAGCCATCAAGTGGAACAGCATGTACGAAAACGCCACGCAAATCAGGAGTATTGCCGAAGACGGCACCGAGCTTTCAATTAACGTCATGCCCGAGTTGAACCTACAGGGCGACATGGTGAGTGTTCCCGTGAATTTCCAGTGTGGCTACGACGGGGAATATACTTTCACCGCCAGCGACCTGGAAAGCTTTGAGTACGGAACGGAAATCTGGATTGAAGACAAACAGGACAACTACCAGTGGCACCATTTGTCACCCGGTCACGAAACCTACACCTTTACCGCGGGTCCTGACGATGCGCACGACCGCTTCATCATCCACTTCTTCGGCCCTACTTCGGTCAACGACTTTGAAGCGCAGGATGTGCTGATTTACGGTTTAAACGAATATGCCTATGTGAAGAACCTGAGCAAAAATGAGGTAATCAAAGAAGTCTATATTTACAGCCTGGCCGGAACCATGATCATGAACAAGCAGGTCCCGGAACAAAACATCTACCGTTTCTTTGTGTCGAACCATGACGGCTATTATATCGTCAGGGTGGTTACCGACAAGAACATTTACACCGAAAAGGTATTTGTACACTAATTTTTCTAACAGACTAACAAATAAATAATGTATAACAATATTAAATTGATAAAGATGAAAACATTCAAAAAAATAACCGGACTTCTAATTCTCATTTTATTCTTATCGCCACTGGCACAGCTGATGGCACAGGGTCCGCCCCCTCCTCCGGGAGGTTCCGGCACCGGTGACGAGCCCATTGGCGGAAATGCCCCCATTGGCAGTGGCCTGATTATATTAACTGCGCTGGGAATTGTTTACGGAGGTAAAAAATTGTACGACCTGCGAAAAGAAGCCATAGAGGAATAGCGTCAGGCTATTTTATAAATCTCAAAGCCCTGTGTTTGCTATAGCAAACACAGGGCTTTTTTGTCCCCACCCGCCGGGTTATGCAAGGGTTCCCCCCCAACCCGCCGGGTGCAAAGCCACCCGGGGCGGGTTAATGCTTCAACTTAAATACTTTTCTTCCACCATAAACGGCACCCATACCGAGCAAGAGAAAAAGACCGGTGCCAACGGGCGCATTGCCCCCGGGCACCTCATCACCCGTTCCCCCGTGTCCGCCGGGGGGGTTGGGCGGGCCCTGTGCCATGAGCCCCGCCGAAAGAGTAAGAATAAATATCCCTGATAATATGTATTTTATTTTTTTCATGAGTTTAAATTTTATCGCGGCGACACAAAGAAAACAGTAATCATGTCTTTGCGCATCCGCTTATCTTTGTATTTGCTAATTATTCATTGTCGTCCTGATTCCTGAGTTCAAAAACTTTTTTCCCACCGTAAGCAGCTCCCAAGCCAACTAACACAAGCATTCCGCTACCCAAAGGGGCGCTGCCACCGGGTGGTTGGTCGCCGCCGCTGCCATGGTCGCCGGGCGGGTCGGGCGGATTGGTACTTTGGGCTGGCATTCCTCCCGAAAGAAACAGGATGAACAAACCGCTTACTATGATTTTTATCTTTTTCATTGCTGTATAATTTGAAAAACCGGTTCTACCTGATCATCACTTTCTGAACAATGGTTTGCTTGTTGCTATGGACACGAACGACATAAACACCTGCTTTTTCATTGAGTTTAAAACTGCAAAGTGTTGACGGCTCAAGTTGGCCTGCGAACACAAGCTGTCCCATTACATTGAATACCTCCACCCCGGCAGCCTCTTTTGGCAAGCTGCCCGATTTAACGTAAACCGTGTTTTGATAAGCATACACGGTGGTTTTGTTGATGACCGGTTTTTCCCCCGTACTGGTTATCCCGTAAAAATGCAGGATAAAACGTCCCTCGTCGTCCGTTGTCGAAGCTATAAAATCATATAGCTGCTGCGCGCGCAAATCAATGGTTTTTTCCAAAAAGAGGTCTTCAAGGTAGATTTCGCTGTTGGGATAGAAACTATCGACCCCTTCAAAAATAAGGTGGTGCGCTGTATTGGCACCGGCCCTGAAATGAAGTGGCAATTCGTAAGATGTGTAAACGTATGGCAGGTAGTTTTTGGAAAATATTTCCTCATTGCTCACCGTCCATATCTGGGGTGCAGTGGCACTGCCAAACAGTTTGTGCGAGTCAAATGCAATGTCCCAGGCTTCGGAGGCTTCGGCCCTGAAACCGACACGGTTCACATCGTAGTAGGTATTTTCATCATTGGTAATTCTGATGATCAGGGTTTCATCTTCAGTTTCCACACGACTGCTTTTGTAATTGTTGGCGCTGTTGTGCACCCTTGCCGATGCCGGGATGGTAAGTCCGTTGGTGGCATTGCTCACCTGTACGAAGTACCCATTGGTTGAAGGGATGATTCCACCAGCACTGATATCCGAATAATTACCTGCCGGTTCGTTCCAGATTTTTGCCACGGCACCGATATTTGTCAGCGACCAGTCGGCAGACGGTGAATTCCATGTTATTGCCGACGGGAAAGGGTTACCGAGCAAATGCCAGCCGTCAGCGACAAACGACAATGCTGACCAGGCAACATCAGCGGTGTTCAGCGTACCAACAAAGTCTTTGGTGCCCGAAGTCTGAAAGGCACAGAGGTAACCTTTTCCATTGGTGAAGTTGGTAAAATGGCCTTGTTTGTAATTTTGCCAGATACTGCTTGGTTCATCCCACTGGTAAAGGTCGTTCAGGGTGGAAGCCGGATCGAAACTGCTGCCTGCTATCAGCATGTTGTTTACAGGCGAACCGATGTTGTGCCAGCCGTTGGGCGCTACATCGTAACCGGTAAAATAGCGTTGTACCGTGGCCGCACCGCTTACCGCCCCGTCAACAATAACCGATCCGTTTCCTATTGCATCACCCTGAACGGTCAGCATGGCCTGTGCCCTTGATTTGACGGCAGCGATGGAAAGGTTTCCGTAAACGGTTAAAGGTACCGCCGGTGAAACATCCAGCAGTGCATCCGAATTTAAGGTGAGGTCGTAACAGGCTGCTTCACTATAAATGACGCAGCCGGCCATTGTATAAGGAATGCTGACATTAAAGGAAGCATCGGGGATGTACCCATAAGTGCCCGGCCAGTTGCCCCCTTTTTCGTTCCAGTCGTCAATATTTGTTCCGGCGCCCTGCCATACTACATCTTCTTTGTGTGCCGAGGGCGTCATGTCGGCCACATTGGCCAGTCCGGGGATGTCCCATTCAGCAGCCGTCCAGCTTGTGTCGGGTGCAGTAACGCTGCGGAGGCGGACGGCTTTGGTGTCAGTGTATTCCCATGCCTGGCCAGACCCGTCCACGTTAATTACCCCAAACGCATCGATTAATGTGCCCGTTGTGTGATCGCCACCGTAGTATAAATAATACCCGTCATCCCCGTTGCCTGATGTGCCACCGAAATCATAATCAGCCATAAAGCCGTAATTTACATTAAAGAAATCAGTAACATCCCCATTGTTGTTGGCAGCAACGTATTTGCCGCCTGCCACAATCGAGCCGGTCAGTTTTTTATCTTCCCAGGTAGCCCCGCCATTTGTCTGTCGGCTCAGGTACCAGTCTTCCAAATCAAAGTCAATTGTTGAAGCGCTCAGGTTGTACAATTCAACAAACCTGGCCTGGTACACATCTTTTGGGTCTGCCACCTCGGAAATTATCAAATCGGTATTCGCCGCATCTGTTGTTGCACTTGTTTGTTGAGGGCTATTCGTTTTGTAATTCACCGAACCATTGTCGCCGTTGTAAGGATAAATCTGAAAATAATACGTAGTGTTAGGTGCCAGTCCGATAAATTGGTGGGCCTGTACTCCCGTGGCAACATTTTGCACCAACTGACTGTTGGCTTCTGTGCTTCCGTCAGTGGGGGCAACAATATCGCCATAGCCCACACTGCTCCCTTTAATCAGGTAGCTCGCTGCTCCTGCTGCATCTGTCCAGCTTACGGTAATTTCCGAAGCGCTGTTTGTTGTTGCTGCAAAGAGTGTCGGGTCTGCTGCAGGCTCTGTGGCAAGTGTTGTGGTATCGTCTGTAACACCGCTTGAATATGTTGGTGTGGCATCCACCGACCAGGCTTTGTAGTAATAGCGGGTGTCGGCGGTGAGGCCGGTGTGGCTTGTTGAGGTTCCGGCGCCGTTGTACAGCACGGTACCCCCACCCGTAATCGGGTCGCCAACAATGTAGGTCCCCGAAGGTGTCCCAAAAATACCATCCGACGACCAGGCCACCATGACATCGTCGTTGTTTGCATTTTTCGTCCAACTTAAGTCGATCTGATCGGTGCCGGCCGTGGTGGCAGCGAAATTTGTCGGGTTGGAGACGCCTCCGGCTGCTACACCTTCAACAAGAACATTATCAAACCGGTGATATTCTGTACCTGCATTGTTATCAGCTTCCAGATAAACAACCAGAGTTGTCCCGGAAAGACCTGCTACAGAAACAGTCTGATCAACAAAATCATCATTAAAGAAAGCAAACTGAGTAATGGTTCCCCCGTCAATCTGGTAAGATGCTTTAATGAAATCCAGGTCTTCAAGTGTTCCCGACTTCGAGAAGTCGACCGAAATAGAAACATTGGAATATCCGGAAATGCTTATTGATTCAGAAGTCCACAAGGCTCCGTCACCGGTACCACCGGCCTGTTGAGTACCATCAACGTCCCTTGCTTCAAGCAGGGAATTCTGAACTCTATACCAGTCAGTAGTCGCGCTTAAATTGCAATTTGTAACATCCACAGTCCATTTACCACTAACCGGAGCCGTAACGCCGGTGTTCGTTCCAACAGGAATCGGGCCTGTAGCACCAACCCCATCATCTGCAGGATCATTAAAGTCTTCTGTCCAAATTGTTGTTTGTCCAAAAGAAGATAATATCCCGATTGAAAATAACATAAAAACCAAAATTGTAAACTTTTTCATCTTATAATGTGTTTATTAGTAAAAAATGAATTTCTGCTTATTAAACAATGAGACTTTGCAACAAACCCTATCTTGTCAATCCCCCCGGCTGGTTCGCCCGGTAGGAGAATTCGATGATCTGACAACTCAAATGTAAAGGTTCTGTATTCCACGATTTTGGGGTTCAGTAAGGCCTCTCGCAGTAATTGTGTGAGGTTTTGTGGGGTAAAAAGTTTTTTGACTGGATAGTACATCAGTACAAGTAACTTTTGCAGATAGCAAATATACCTTTTTAAAGCTTCGAAAGCAAGCAAAAAATGAATTTAAAAGCCATCTAAATTAAATCTGCCAACAGGCTGATGTATGGGCTATTGGGGCCAAATCCTAAAAAGGTTGTCAGGATAAACCCGGGCTTTTTTAACTGTACGAAAGGCAGTGGTGGATTATTGGTTTCCCCTGACTATCAAACCCACTTCAACCAGTCCGGGGGTTTCCGTTTTGGTCATTTTGTTTTCAACCCGGACTTTGCAAATACCTGCCTTTTTGAAATGAAGGCTGTCGCTTACGGGAAGTTCAATGTCCCAAAGCTCCCCCATGCCTTTGGCTTTCCATTCGCCGTTTTTTTGTTTCAGCTTAAAGTGATATTCAGCAGTCCGCATTCCCCCACCGGGCATATAAAAAGTAATGTTGGCGTCAAGGTAATCGTAGGGAAAATTGGTGTGGTGCCGAAGTGCTAAATAAAAATCCAGGTAGTCGCCGGCCTGTACCGGAACCTCGAAGAATAAAATATCGAAGCGGTTCCAGCTTACATCTTCAAACTTCTTGTGCTCTTTAAAAACAACAGGCTGTCCACAGGAATACAAAAGAAACAATACAGGGAAGAGGAAAAATTTCGTTTTCATGCCATCAAAAATAAAGTATTTATTCAGTTGGAAAATCAAAAATATACTGATGCAGAAAAACACGGGTGAATCTTAACAAACCAGCGGTATCAGCGTCCAAATATTGCTGCCGCAGATTGACGCGGAAACAGGCAGATAAATAAGATCATAACAGATCAGCGTTATCAGCGTCTAAAAAACAACCTTCCGCTTCAATATTTTAGCAACGCAAGCCCGATAAATAGAAAGATCTTACATTTGCCCGATGGCAAAGAAAGCAAAATATTATGTTGTCTGGCGGGGCAAGAAACCAGGCATCTACCACAGTTGGGAAGACTGCAAAAAACAGGTAACAGGCTTTGAGGGCGCACACTATAAATCGTTTACATCAGCCGATGAAGCTAAATCAGCTTTCAACAAATCTTATTGGGAAATCGTAGCCCGGAAAGGGAAAAAAGACCTGAAAGAACTGACCGGCAAGGACAAACCCATCCTCAACAGCATTTCTGTCGATGCTGCCTGCAAGGGGAACCCGGGTAGGCTGGAATACCGCGGCGTTTATACCGATACCGAAACTTTACTTTTTGAACGCGGCCCTTTCGAGATGGGTACGGTTAATATTGGTGAATTCCTGGCCATTGTGCTTGGCATGGCCTGGATGAAAAAACATAAAATTACCGACATGCCCATTTATTCCGATTCGCGCACCGCCATTGCCTGGGTAAGGAACAAAAGGGCCAACACCAAACTCAAAAAAACGGCAGCGAATGCTGTCCTTTTCGATGCGTTGAACAAGGCGGTTGAATGGTTAAAAACCAACAACCCCAAAATAAAAGTGCTGAAGTGGAACACCAGAGAATGGGGGGAAATTCCCGCCGACTACGGTAGAAAGTGACATTTGGATATTCCTTCCCATCACTCCAATACGCCAATATTCCCTTGCTCCTGCACCCCCGCCCCAATATTCCACCACTGATTTATTGGATTATTCTACTGAAAATAGCTTAATTTTGACGTTTGTTTAACCCTCTTAAATACTGATCAAAATGACGAAGATCTCAGATAAAATAGTACCCGGTGTAGCCTCCGGAAGTGATTTGCAATTTATTTTTGAAGCCGCCAAAGCCGGGCAGTTTGCCCTTCCGGCAGTAAATGTAGTGGGAACGAACTCCGTTAATGCAGTGATGGAGGCCGCGGCCAAAGTGAACTCACCCATAATCATCCAGTTTTCGAACGGGGGTGGCGCTTTTTATGCCGGAAAAGGAATGAAAGCCGAAGGGCATCAGGCTGCCGTTGCCGGTTCAATATCGGGGGCGCTGCACGTTCACCAGCTGGCAGAAATGTATGGCATCCCCGTGATTTTGCACACCGACCATGCTGCAAAAAAGCTATTGCCCTGGATTGATGGTTTGCTGGATGCCGGTGAGCGATATTTTGCCAAAAACGGAAAACCGCTGTTCAGTTCGCACATGCTCGACCTGTCGGAAGAACCGCTGGAAGAAAACCTGGAAATCAGCAAGAAATACCTGGAACGCATGGATAAAATGGGCATGACACTGGAGATTGAGCTGGGTATTACCGGAGGTGAAGAAGACGGTGTAGACAACACCAATATCGACAGCTCAAAGCTCTACACCCAGCCCGAAGAAGTGGGCAGGGCTTTCGAAGTGCTTTCGTCGGTAAGCAAGCGTTTTACGGTTGCCGCTGCATTTGGCAATGTTCACGGAGTTTACAAGCCCGGTAATGTAAAGCTCGAACCGGTAATCCTGCACAATTCACAAAAATATATCGAGGAAAAGTATGGGACCGGTGCCAATCCGGTGAATTTTGTTTTTCACGGCGGGTCCGGTTCAGAGCCGGCAAAAATCAAAGAGGCCATCTCCTACGGGGTGGTCAAAATGAATATTGACACGGACACACAGTGGGCGTATTGGGACGGTGTGCGTGCTTACGAGTCCAAAAATCACGACTTTCTGCAAGGGCAAATTGGCAATCCCGAAGGGGAAGATGTTCCCAATAAAAAATATTACGACCCGCGCAAATGGCTCAGGGCCGGTGAAGAGTCCATGGTGGAACGGCTGGTGCAGGCCTTCGCAGATTTGAATTGCCTGAACCGCTATTAGCAGTGGGTTGGTTACCGGCCTACCTCCCTGCCTCCAGGCAACCTACTTGTGGACATTCCGTACAAATTCTTCGACCTCAGGAACACCTCCCTGATAAACGAGGTAACCGTTGTACGGTTCACGTAAGGTGATTTCGTCGTTCACGGGATCCAGCATCATTTCTTTTACTTTGGCGGGGTCTTTGGTTTGTCCCAGTATCCAGCTCAATTTTACCCAGGCCACTTCGGGTAACATATTCCCTGCCGGGACGATGCCTCTGGCCATCATGTCGCGGCCCGTATCATAAACAAACATGTGGGTATAACCCCAAAGTGTTTGCAGGGTCATGTACATGTGGACACCTTTTTTCTGTGCCCTTTCAATGGCAGGATACAACTCTTTGTTTACATGGCCGAGGCCGGTGCCCACAATAATAATCCCTTCGTAACCCTTTTCCACCATCGCATCAAGCACGTCGGGGTGCATGTGGGGGTAGTAGTACAGCATACTTACTTTGTCGGAGAAATAGGGCAATATTTTTACGGCTTTGTCCTGGCGGCGTTTGTTGTAGTTTTTTTTGATGGGGACAATCTCTTTCCTGCTGATGCGTGCGAGCGGGGTGTCGCCAATGGTACGGAAGGTGGAACGGTAGGAGGAGTGCATTTTTCGGACACGGGTTCCTTTGTGCAGCAAACCGTACTCGTCGGAAGTGGGGCCAAACATGCACACCATGACTTCGGCAATATCCGATTCGCCGGCAGCTTTCATTGCATGCATCAGGTTTAAGGCGGCATCGGAACTGGGGCGGTCGGACGAACGCTGCGACCCTACCAGCACCACGGGAACAGGCAGGTTCTGGCACATGAAAGTGAGGGCAGCGCCGGTATGGTGCAGGGTATCGGTGCCATGGCCGATGACGATACCGTCTACACCGTTTTCTATCTCTTTTCCGATGGCTTTGGCGAGGGCAATGTATTGGCGCGGACCCATGTTCTCGCTGAAGACGGCAAAGACTTTCTCCGTTTCCAGGTTACAGATATCAGCCAGCTCGGGAACGGCACCGTACAATTCGCCGGGCGAAAAAGCCGGGATGACAGCCCCCGTACGGTAGTCGAGCCTTGAGGCAATCGTTCCCCCCGTACCAAACAGCTTTACTTTTGGGAGGCCTTTGGTATAAGGAAATTCTTTCTCAGGAATTTTATAATTGGCTTTCTTGTAACCGGTTTCCTTCATGCTGTGAATGGTACGGATGTCGATGCCAATGTTGTAACCGGTTGCTATTTTCACCACAATGTGTTGGTCGTCATCGTTTTCTGCCCGTGGCAAGACCGTTCCCTCAAAGGTGCCGCGGGTGGTGTCAACTTTGGTGGTTCCCCAAACCCTTACCTTGTACTTTTTCAACACGTCCAGTGCCCCGCCTTTGTATCCCTGAAAAATATCGTTACTCATGTTGTGTTTTTTTTATTGTATTAACCCAACCCATTCCCCTCCAAGGAGGGGAATGGGGTACTGCAAGTTATATTATTTGCCGTTCTTATGTCCGAATTCTCATTTATTTCATTGGTTGTGAAATTACCAGAAAATCAACTCCCCTCCCGGGAGGGGCCGGAGGTGGGTTTTACAGCTAAATCATTTTACTCAATTCCGTCAAATCCATATTTCCCAGTGCCAGGTTCCTCAGTTGCCCCATTACCCAGTTTCTTTCATCGCCCTTGCCCGGGCTTCCCCCCCTGCCGTTAAACTTTTCTTTCAGAAGCGGAATCTTGCTGATAATTTCATCTTTTTCAATCCTTTTAAATTTAATACTTGTCAGTACAGAATCAAAATCCAGTTTGGGGTGCTCAATGATTTCAGGGAGCATTTTTTCGGCCAGTTGTTCATGCAAGCCCTTTTCTTTCAGGTAGCGAAAGAGCCTGTAAATATTTTCGTAATCGCATTTACCGCTTGTCGTTTTTCTGCCTTCGGCGTATTTAAGGCCGTGGCCGATGAAGGTACCGACGAAAGCCGGGCGAATGTTCAGCACATTAATAATTCGTTCCACCAGCGGGAATAAATTTTTGGAAAAAATGTAGGTGTAAGTGTCTTCGGGTACACCCCATCTTTTCAGTTTTTTGTAGCGGTCGATGATTTCCTCCGGCAGGTTTTGACTGAGCTGTTGAATGTACGCATCTTCCAGCGGAATAGGTGCCGAGTCGGTATCAGGATACATCCGGTCAGCGCCGGGAAGGACACGTTCAAAAATGGTCGTCCCATCCTCCAGCGATTTCCTGGTTTCTTCCGGCACACCTTCAAAAGCCATCAGACAGCGTTCTTCGATGGTTTCCAGAGCAGTTTTCACATCTTCCTCCGCTGCCCAGAAAACAAGCTGGGCATCCTCATCTTTGGCTTTCAGAAAAGTGGCGATGGCAGCCCATTCCTTTTTGGTCAGTTTCGACCGGAAGGCTTCGGAATGAAACAGGTTGGGCTTTTCAAGGCAGGCAATTACTTTTAAGCGGTCGCTAATTTCGTTGGCGAACATTTTCCCCGGTTGGGTAAACCAGGAAAGCATTCCCAGAAAATAAGGCAGGTTTACGGCGATGAGCTTGAGTCCGGCTTTGGCTTGTTTTTTAAGGTGTCTGTTTTCCAATTGCAAATTCCCGCCCAGTTCAAGAAATTTTATCTTCCATTTCCCGGGCCTGGGAACACGCGTTTTCAACCTGTTGCGCATCAGCAGCAAAGACCATTGCCGAAAAGCTTCGTTGTGGGTGAGTTCGGGTATCCATTTGGTGTGTGCCACGCCTTTTATTTCCACGCGCGACCCGCCCCGGCAGCTCACATTTACATCCTGGCGGCCGGCACCCATACCGGTTCTTACTTTTCCGGTACTGCGGTTCAAAAAGCGGATGTAATTGCAGGTTTCCATCACCTCGTCAGGGTTCACACAGTCAGGGTAAGTAACGGTTTCTATCAAGGGCATGCCCAGCCGGTCGGTTTTGTAAGTGCGGGTATGCCCGATGTCGGAAATTTCGCGGCAGGAATCTTCTTCTATGCTCAATTGAATCAAGCGGATTTTTTTATGTGGCAGCTCCAGTTCGCCCTCCACACCAAGAATGGCCGTGCGTTGAAAACCGGCAGGGATGCTGCCGTCGAGGTACTGTTTGCGCGTGATGTGGACCTCTCCCACTACATTCAATTTTGAGAGCAGGGAAATTTCCAAAGCAATCTCGAGCGATTCGCGGTTCAGCGGAAAAGGCGGCGTGTCGTCAATTTCGTAGGTGCAGGCCGTTTCGTTTTTGATGCGGTACACAATTTCTTTGCGTGTTTTAAACTCCATCAGCGCCGTGCCGTCGTATTCCCCCAGTTCGCTCAGTGTTGGCCGCATGTGGCGGATGATTTCCGCATCGTAATCATCGCTGTGGTTGTAAAAACCGGCCGGGCAGTGACAGAACATTTTCTCTTTCGTCAACAACTGCTGGTGAACCTCAAGCCCCGACATAAAACCAATCGTGTCGTAGGTTTGCCGGTTTGCCTCTTTCCGGGCTACGTAGCCGGCCTGCGCCATGGTTTCGCGGTAATTGCGCTTCGGATCAAATTTCACTTTCTGCATCGTTTATTCCCTAAAAAAATAAAGCCCAAATGTAGGGAAAAAGAGGGCAGGCCAAGGGATATTTGTAAGGGATTCTGACGGAAAAAGCTATGGTGTTAAAAAACCGGACAAACGCTTTGGCCTCTATATAAACGAATAGTCAGCTTAGGGCCTTTTGTTAATTCTTTGCATCTTTTTTCCTGATTACGAAGTTTCCTTCCTTTGTGGCAAAATATACTTCCATAAGCTGTTGACAAAGTTACGGAATTTGTGTTGTTGGTGATCAGGTGGATTTCCATTTCCAAAAACGGGATGCAAATCCGGTGGGTTTCCTCAGAATAAACCCAACAATAAACTAAATAAGGTTCTGTTTCAGCGCTTCCACAAAGCCCTCAATATCTGCTTCGGTGGTATCCCATGAACACATTAAGCGTACTTCTTTCCGTCCGGCTTCCCCTTCGGGTGATTCGTTCCAGAGATGAAAGAAATATTCCTTCTGTAGCGCTGTGATAAGTTTTTCGGGCATCAGTACAAAAACCCCGTTGGCTTTAACGTCCTGTGTAATTTGAAGCGATGAGAACGGGCTCAGTGCCCTGGCCAGGTTTTGCGCCATTTTGTTGGCAGCAAGTGCATTTTTTTTCCAAAGCCCGTCGCTTAAATAGCGGTGGAACTGGGCCGAGATGTAGCGCATCTTCGAGTGCAGCTGCATTCCCTGTTTGCGCAGGTACTCAAAATCTTTTGCCCGGTTTTTGTTGAAGAACACCACGGTTTCGCCAAACATCAAGCCGTTTTTTGTTCCGCCAAACGAAAGTACATCGACCCCTGCGTCGGTTGTCATGCTCTTAAAATCTGTGTTCAGGGCGGCAACTGCATTGGCAATGCGTGCGCCATCGAGGTGAAGAAACATATTGTTGCGGTGGGCAAAACCGGCCAGTTCCCTGATTTCATCAGCCGTGTAAACAGTTCCCATTTCAGTAACCTGTGAAATGCTGATGACCCTGGGCTGTGCATGGTGCTGGAACCCGATACTTTTTAATAAAGGCTCAATCTGTGCGGCTTTTATTTTTCCGTCCCGGCTTTCAATTTCCAGTATTTTGCTTCCCATGAATTTTTCGGGGGCTGCACATTCGTCCTCGTTCAGATGGGCTGTTTTGGCCGAGACAACGGCATGGTAGGAACGCATCAGCTGGCTTACCCCCAACACATTGGCAGCCGTTCCGTTGTAAACAAAAAACACGGAAATGTCGTCTCCGAAATGTTCCCTGAATTGTGCGATGGCCTGCTCGTTGACCGGATCGCCCAGTTCACCATAAGCAGGGTTATGGCCACGGTTTACTTCGGCAAGTGCCTGCATGATTTCGGGGCAAACCCCCGACCAGTTGTCGCTGGCAAAAGATTTTTTCGTTTTCATTGTTTATGGGTTTTCATCAAAAGGTTATCTTACTTCAGCATCTCTTTCGTGGAAAGCAAACCACAGGCGGCATCAATGTCCTGGCCGCGTGAAGCACGGATTGTTGTCGTTATCCCTTTGGCAATAAGTGCCTCTTTGAACTCCATCAGCCTTGCTTCGTCGGTACCTTCGAGCGGGGTTTCGGGGATGGGGTGGAAGCGGATGAGGTTGATGCGGCATTTGATACCATTCAGCAAGCGCGCGAGTCCGTTGACGTGCCGCAGAGTGTCGTTCATCCCTTTAAAAACAATGTATTCGAAAGATATTCGTCTTTGGTTCTCAAAATCAAATTGTTTGATTGCAGCCACTACATCTGCCAAAGGATATTCCTGGTTGACCGGCATCAGCAGTTTTCTTTCCACATCAAAAGGGGTGTGCAGGCTCACTGCAAGATGGCAGTCGCTGTGTTCGGCAAAGATTTTCATGGCCGGTACAATGCCGATGGTCGATACCGTAATCCGTCGCGGACTCCAGGCAAATCCCCAGTCAGCAGTGAGTATTTGAAGACTTAACATAACCTCGTCCAGGTTGTCGAGCGGTTCGCCCATCCCCATGTACACAAGGTTAGTAAGTGATTGGAATTCGGGAATACTCCTCACCTGGTTCAGAATCTCCCCGGCAGTTAGTTGTCCCTGCAGTCCTTGTTTTCCCGTCATACAAAACAGGCAGCGGCGCTTGCAACCGACCTGGGAAGAGAGACAGAGGGTACGGCGTTTTGTTTCCGGAATAAATGCTGACTCGATAAATTGTCCGGGTTTGACCTCAAAGAGGTACTTTTTGGTGCCGTCGGCAGATTCCTGCACATTGTTGAACTTTTGCAAGCCGAAGTTGTACTTTTCGTCCAAAAGCACCCGTGCTTTTTTTGAAAGGTTGCTCATCTCCCCGATGGAAGTGATGTCTTTTTTGTATAGCCAATCCGCAATCTGTTTTGCGGTAAAGCCGGGCAAGGACAGTTCATCGGTAAGCTTTCGGATTTGCGAAAGTGTTTTCCCAAACAGGTTTTCTTTCATGGTTGCGCTTTCATTTTTCACGGGTCAAAATTAGTGTTAATTTTACAGGGACGGCATGGCGGTCTTTAGCATTGCAGCTTGAAGCAAACCACAACGGTTCATCCCGTCTCCGGACTTTCGGCTCCCAACCGCTACAGCTTCCTGATCAACATCAACCCATCCCTTACCGAGAGGATGACCTGTTCGACACGCTGGTCGTTTTTTACATGCTCGTTAAAGCGCCGGATGCCCTGTGTTTCCTTATCAGGACTGTCATCCTTGACGGCTTTTCCGTTCCATAAAACATTGTCAACCAGAAAAAAGCCGCCCGGTTTTACTTTTTCGAAGGCGAGTTCGTAATAATCGAAGTATTGTTCTTTGTCAGCATCAATAAAAACCAGGTCGAACTGCTCATCAAGTTTGGGGATAATTTGTAAAGCATCGCCCAACAACAGTTTAATTTTTTCCTCCATCCCGGCCAGTTTAATGTACTTGTGAATCATCGCTTCCAATTCTTTGTTGACCTCAATGGTAAAAAGCAGTGCGTTGTCTGGCAGGCCCGCAGCCATTGCAATGGCCGAATAGGCCGTAAAAGTCCCGATTTCAAGTACCCGTTCCGGCCGGATCATCCTGCAAACCATTTCCAGAAATTTTGCCTGCACTTTCCCTGCAAGCATTTGAGGGAAGTAGGTGGTTAAATTGGTTTCGCGGTAGTTTTGCTGCAATATCCTGCTGACGTCGCTGGTGTGGTTTTCGATGTATTTCTCGGTTTCGTAATCAATTATTGCTTTCATTTTCCTTTGTAGATGAGTAAACTTAAGTTTTCGGGGATGAATATTTCATTGGCTGTTTCCAGCACTTTTTTGCCTGAGATCGTATCAATTTTTTCAATCAGTTCTTTTACCGGCCTCAATTTCGTATTGTGCAGGTGGTTTTTGGCCATGGAGAGCATTTCGTTGAGTGGCGACTCAAAATGAATGGCCAACTGTCCCTTGATCTGTTGCCTGGCACGGTGAAGTTGAATGGTCCCCAGCGGTTTGTCCATCAGTTTTCTTAATTCCCTGCTGACAAGTTGAATTACTTTACCAAGCTGTTTTTTGTCGGCACCAAAGTAAATGGAGAACACGCCGGTGTCGGAATATGGCTGAAACGCAGACTCGATGGCATAGGCATAACCATGTTTTTCGCGGATGGCGAGGTTCAGCCTTGAATTGAGTGCCGGGCCACCAAGCAGGTTGCTCAGCAAAAGCAAACTGAGTTTATTCGGATGGGAGGCCGGATAGGCAATATTCCCCATTATGCAGTGCGATAAGTACGACTCTTTGTTGATGCGCTTTTCCGTTTTTTTGTATTGAGTGAAAGGAACCCGCCGGTCTTTTTTTTCGGTTGGCTTGATGTGTCCGAAATATTTTTCCGCCAGTCTGATCAACTTATTGAAATGAATATTCCCCACCGAGGCAATCACCATTTGCCTTGTACTGTAGTTGCGTTTGACAAAACGGAGGATGTCTTGTTTTTTAAATTGTTCCACCTGTGCAATGCTTCCCAGGATGTTTCTTGCCAGGGGATGCCCATCAAAAATCCGGCTTTCAAAATCGTCAAAGATCATTTCGGCGGGACTGTCGTTGTAAGAGTTTATCTCATCAACCACCACTTCTTTTTCCTTTTCAATTTCTTTTCGCGGAAAAACAGAACTGAAAGCCACATCGGCAAACAACTCCAGGCTTTGTGCATAATAAGGGCTTAAAAAAGAGGCGTAAATACAGGTTTCCTCTTTGCTTGTGAACGCATTGAGATCGCCACCGAGGTTTTCTATCCGGCTTAAAACATGATAAGCCTTGCGTTTCTCCGTCCCTTTGAAAATCAGGTGCTCAATAAAATGGGCCAGGCCGCTTTCCCTGTCCGATTCATCCCGTGAACCGGTATCGACCATTAACCCGCAATGCGAAACGCTGCCCTGTAACTGACGATGAATGAGTTTAATACCATTGTTCAATATGTGGTAATGGTAGTCCAATTTATTGGTGTGCAGTCATTTTATTGGTAAAAATACGAAGATTCCGATTCGGTGTGCATTAAATCGATAGCTTTCCTTATTTTTGAAAATCATTAAAACCTCTACTTGATGGGCCGTCATATCGAACCAAGAGCCAGACACAACCTGGTACTTTTCATCCTCAATGTGGTTTACATTTTCGTGATTGGGATTTTTGAGGGGCTGGGCGACCTGCATTTCGTTTATTTTACTTGTATCTCCCTTATCTTCTTTGTTTCCATCCTTACGATCAAGGACACCAGCAAGCGTTATTTTTATCTGCCGACAGCCGTGGTAATTCTTACCTGGGTTACCGAGTTCCTCGACATGCCCTATCTTTCCCGCATCACCGGTATTGTTTCCACAATCTTTTTTCTGTATGTGATTGTTTTGCTGATTATCAGGGTGGCCAACAGCAAATCGGTCGGAACATTGGAATTCCTTGAGTCGATTAATGTTTATTTGTTGTTGGGGATTGCAGCTGCGATACTTTTTGGTGCCATCTATTCATTCGATCACAGTGCCTACAATCCGCCCGGTGAGATATTGAAAAGCCATTCCGATTTTATTTACTATGCTTTTGTAACCATGACGACCCTTGGCTACGGTGATATTACACCCAACGATTCGGTTGCCCGCTCGCTGTCCATTTTTTTCAGCGTGGCGGGACAACTTTACCTGACAATGATCATTGCGATGCTGGTTGGGAAATACCTCAGCCGCGAACCGAAAGACCAAACGTAAAACGGCAATTATTCGAATTGTTTCGGCACCCCGCAAATCATCACGAAATCTTTTTCTGCCGATTTGTTCCGGTATTGGTGCTTTTCGCCGGGCATCACCAAGGCAAAATCGCCTTGTTTGATGGGTTGTTCCCTGCCGGCTTCATTGACCAGCGCACCCTCGCCCTGAATACAGTAATTCATGTGTTCGTAGGGGTGTTGGTGGAAAGGGGTAAACCCTTCAGGCTCAATGGTGAAAACACGGTAGGTGTAAACCGGCACATCATCGGCAGCACTAAGCGGCATTTGTTTCCAGGCACCGCTGGCACCTTCTATATTGACTTTGTTTTTTTCGACTTGATTAAGGGAAATGACCTTCATGGTATTAACTATTTACAGGGATTTGTAACTACATTGAAACGCATAGCAATGCGCCATTACTTTTTATTGAGGTTCTTTTCAAATTCCTTGTCAGGAAAAATCCAAAACAAGGGTTGCCAGCGCTCCATGTTCATCACCACACGGCGTGCCACCGGGGCAATGCCCACAATTTTTTTTTCGAATGACAAATCTTCGGGGTTCATTTTCCATTCTTCCAAAAACCGGATGCGCAAAATATCTTCCTGAACAATGTTGTAAATAATCACGCTGTCGTAGGATTCGTAAGGGGGTTCAACCTGGGTCAGCCGAACAACGGAAGTGTCGGAAAGTATCGATGAAACCTCGGCAGGGGTGATCGGGTTGTTGTAATAATCGTAAGCCTGAAACTTTCCCGAGATGGCACCATTGAGTATTGTTTCAACCAGTTTTTCGCGTGCCGGGCCGGGCAGGTTTTGAATCCACCAATCGTAATCCGGGTCGGGACTTTTGATGTTTACATCATACTGGATTTTTTCGGTCACGACTTCCTTTCCCCCCTGTTGGCAGGAAAAAACAGCCACAATCAAAATGATGAGGGCAAGATATTTAAATTGGTTGTTCATGTGCTTATGTTCTTGAATTTATTATTGCCGTGTGTGAACCGACGGGTTAACCCGTCGGTTAATGGCTGTTTCAGTTGAGCTATTTTTTTTCAAATGTATAAAACGAAAACGAGAAAGTGCTAATTTTGTTTTGTCAATTATAGTGATGCGGAAAAAACCCGAATTAATTATCAACCAAAACAAGCTCAGCCGAAACATCGACCGCATGTTGGCCAAAGCCCGAAAAAGCAGAGCGATTTTCCGTCCGCATTTTAAAACCCACCAGTCGCTGGAAATTGGCAAAGTGTTCAGGGAGAAGGGTATTGACAAAATAACCGTTTCTTCGGTTTCGATGGCTGAGTTTTTTGCAAAAGATGGCTGGGACGACATCACCATCGCTTTTCCGGTGAACCTTTTGGAAATGAAAGAAATCAACAAACTGGCTGCGGACATTCAACTCAACCTCCTGGTTGATTCGCAGTACTCCGCATCTGTCCTTGCCAGTGGGCCCGAAAACAAAGTGGGTGTGTTTGTTGAAATCGATACCGGTTACCACCGCAGCGGCCTGTTGCCCGACGACCCGGAAATTGACGCAATTGTCCGGCTTGTTTCTGCTTCCGGCAAACTTGGTTTCAAAGGGTTCCTCACCCATGCGGGACACACTTATTCGGCAAGGGGGAAACAGGCTGTTCTTTCCATCATGGAAGATGCCCGACAAAAACTCAATGACTTAAAAGCAAAATATATTGGGCAATTTCCTGAATTGATTGCCTCATACGGTGATACGCCATCTTGCAGCATGGCTGATGATTGTTCGGGTTTTGACGAAGTAAGGCCGGGCAATTTTGTGTTTTGCGATGTGATGCAATACCACATTGGTTCGTGTTCGTTGGACGATATTGCGGTCGCCGTTGCCTGTCCGGTGGTTTCGGTTTACCCTGACAGAAACGAAATCATCATTTACGGGGGCGCCGTTCATTTGTCCAAAGAGTTTATCGCAGCCGACAACGGTTTCAAACTGTTTGGCTATGTGGCAGAATTGACGGAAGGTGGCTGGGGTGCTCCCATTCCCGGTGCTTATGTTTCCTCCCTTTCACAAGAACACGGGATAGTGAAAACCCCGAAACAGTTCATCGGAAAGTTTAAACCCGGTGATGTTGTGGGAATCTTACCGGTGCATTCGTGCCTGGTGGCAGACCTTCTCAGGCCGAACCTGAATAAATAAACCCTGCCGCGTCCCCATCCCATGAAACACCGGGTTTGAACACCAGCCCGAGATTCTTCTTCCCGTCAATTTTTATAATAAGTGGCTTGTCGAATCGGACGTGGCGGATGACTTCATTTTCAAAAACAGCTTCTGCTTTATCGAGGTATTCCAAATCGTAAAAGCCATCGTCAATAAAGGGGTTAATGGTAAAGTAACCCACCCTGAATGAGGTCAGGTTTTGAAAAAAGTGGGTGCCCTGGCTCGGGTCGATGCGGTAGTTTTCGAGGCCCGACTCGATGATCAGGCGGGCAGCAGAAATTTGCGGCCACTTCACCGGAATGCCCAGCCAGGGATCGGCGGAACCCCAGCGGCCCGGCCCAATCAGAATGTAGGACTTATTTTCTTTAAGGAATTTTTCATTGACTGCTGCAATCATCCTTGCCGTTTCATCATTATGTGCAGCATCAAAGTTTTGCGGCTTAATGTACACCAAATCAAAAACATCATCAATTACGCCATTGCCAAGCGCCGCCTCAGAGATTATCAAGGTGTCTTTCTTCTTTATTTTCTTTATATTGATGTGCACACTCTCTTCACGTAAAGCAATCGGACGGATTTGCAAAAGGTTAAAACTGACTTTTTTTCCTGGCCCGGGATTTAAATCCACCACAAACTCAATCTCAATGGGGTTTCCCATTTCCCTTTCCCCCAGCGTTAACACTTCCCGTAAAATTTCGGCCAATGGAAAAGTATTATGTTTTAAAATATTTGCAAAAGTGATCAGCTTTTTCCCATCATAATTGTAGCCGTCGCGAATAAGCTGGTTTTGCATATCGTAGGTGGAGGCAATCTGCCTGATCGAGCCGTCTTTCTCTGCTTGTTTAATCCGCAGTTTCAAAAGGTTGGCACTGTCATCAGGACTGGTAGTGAATTGCTGATAATCCATGTTAAGGGCAAAAAAGTGCTTTTGCGTTTCCTTTAGCGCCATCTCGGCAGTAGATGTTTGCAGGGCTTTTTTGGGGTACTTCGGCGAGAACCGGAGTGCCAGTCCGCCATCAACGATATATTTCCCCAGGCCGAGTGCAATGCTCGCTGTCCCGTCTTCCGGTTTTTCTGGGTGGATGGGATAATAATCCAGCGAGCGGGCCACCCCCGAAAGCGTCGGGTAAAAATGGTCTCCGTAAGCAGAACCACAAACCGTTTGCAATACGATGGCCATTTTTTCTTCATCAATTATGTTGGCTGTTGCCTGCATATAGGCTTTGCTGTCCTTATAAAAGGCAGAGGCATAAACACTTTTGATCGAAGCCTTCAACATATTGAACATCTTATGGTAGTCTGAACTGACCAGCGGAATCATATACGTATTGTAAATTCCCGCGAATGGCTGGTAATGTGAATCTTCGAGCAAACTTGACGAACGGATGGCAACCGGACGGTCAACGAGTGAGACGATGGTGCGTAAATCTTCGTTTACCCGGGCGGGCAGGTGTGCACGGACAAAGTAGTCCAGAATCTCTTCATCGCTGTACTTATCAGACAGTGCGATGGTGTACAGTTTATTGTCCTCCATAAATTCATCGAAAATATCGGTTCCCAGCACAATGGTCTTGGGGATGGTGATATCAATATTCTCATATTTGTTGTAAAGGCTGTTTCGCTTAATCAACGAGTTCAGGAAAGCCAGCCCGCGTGCTTTTCCACCGATAGAACCTTCGCCAATACGTGAAATGGTGAAGTACTCGTCGAAAGTTTCCCTGTTAAACTGTGAGATGACCCCCCTGGCTTTGGTGATGCGGAAATTAGCAATGGTATGGAAAATAAAGTCTTTTATTGCATGACAATCGTCGAAGTCGGAAGTGGAAACAGATTTGAAAAGTGAAGCAATGGAAAAAAGCGCCCTGGCCCTCAGCCATTTGGAAATATGGTCGCGTTCGATATGGTAGCGCAATGAGTTTTCCGGAATTTGGTAGATCTTTTCCTGAAGGTCTCTCAGGCTGCGCGCCCTGGCCACTTCTTCCCCGGTTTTCGGATCCTTGAAAACAAAATCACCAAATGCAAAATACTCTTTAATGAATTCGCGCAGCTCGTAGGTCAGGCTCTTGGAATTTTTGTCGATGAAACCAACCCGCAAAGCCTTTGCCCTGGCACGGTTTTCCGGTTCCGAAGATTGCAGCAAGAGCGGCATATATTTGTTGTCGTTTTTGATTTTCTCAAACAGCCTGATCCCTGCCGCACTGTCCTTCACGCCATTGCGTGCGTAGGTAATATCGGAAATAACACCCAACAAATTGTTTTTGTATTTTTCGTAAAGCTTAACCGCATCTTCGTAATTAGTGGCCAAAAGGATTTTTGGCCGGCCACGGGCACGCAGCATTTTCTGGTGTTCGTTCAGCCCTTCGGTCATAAAGGATTTCGACTGCTTGAAAATAATCTTGTAAATATTGGGCAAATAACTTGAATAAAAGCGGATGTTGTCTTCAACCAGGATGATGGTCTGGACACCAACTTCCTCAACATCATACTCCACGTTCATCTCGTCCTCAATCACTTTAATGATGGCAAGCAGCAGGTCGGCATTGCCAAGCCAGCTAAAAATATAGTCGATGGAACCCAGTTTGTGCTGTTCGATTTTCAGGCTGACTTCGCGAGAAAAAGGGGTGAGCAACACGACGGGAATTTCGGGGTAGCTGGCCTTAATTTCATCGGCAAGCCGAAAGGTGTTTTTTTCCTCGCCACTCAGCATGGTAATTACCAGGTTAATGTCTTCTTCTTCAAGAACCTTAAAAGCTTCTTCTTTGGAGGTTGCGTTCAAAAAACGGGGGGGGAAGCGCAGGTTGAGCGACATGTATTCGTAAAATATCTGCTCATCGATCCGCCCGTCTTCTTCCAGCATAAAAGCATCGTAAACACTTGAAATCAGTAAAATGTGATAAATGCGTTTTCGCATGAGCAGCGAAAAGGAAGCCTCATTGAAGTAATATTTCTGGGCAAAAATGTCTTTTTCCGAAGGGATCATTTTAGTTGGTTTTTTTAATTTATGTAGTCTTGTTATTCCGGTTTTTAAAAACATGGTTTGACCCACGCCCGCCTGTGCAGCCGTTTCGGCAGGCAGTCCGTTCAGGAAGGGGTGCACATGGTCGAAAGCTGTTCATTTATTTTGCGCTTTTATGGTGAGCGATATATTACAATCATTTCAACAAGTTTGAACCGGAGAGGGGGCGTCCTTCCCCTTCAGGGAAGTTTGTCCGGCAGACAGGCTGGGGTTGGGCTTTCATTGTCAAAACATCAAAAACTCAATAAAAGAAATCCGCCAGCTTCTTCAGGTCTCCCTTTATGACTTTCCCGTCAAGTTTGACTATTGAGCCTTCTTCGATCAGCATTTCCGTTTTGGGACGGATGATTTTTGTGTTTTTCAGGATGAGTGTGGCCGGGCCGTACTCCGGTTTTTTCTGAAGCAGTACCAAAGCGTAGTTGCAATCCCTGACCTCTGAACCCGTTACTTCAACGACTGACAAATCTTTAGATGCCAGCCCGATATTGGCATTCACAATTGTTGTGCCCTCCACCTTCAACTGCGATTCTTCCCCCCCGCTGATTCCTTTGTCCTGAACTTCTTCGATGCGTGTATTGCGAATGGTAATCCGGCTTCCCGAAAAGTCGATGGCATCGTTGCCGATATTTGTAAAAACCGAGTTAGAAACCAATCCGGTACTAAAGTCAGAATCAAAGGCATCACCATAAATATGATCGAATGTTGATTGGTCGAGATGAAAATCGGAACGGATAACATTGAGGGCATCCTCGCACTGGTTGCGGTAAAACGTGACGTGCTTGAGGTCTACATCCGATTCGTAGAAGGTCAGGGCACCTGTTAGCGTCCATCCTTTCAAATCGAGTGTATTCATCGTTTCAAAAACAACATGATCCAGTTTCGATCGCTCCCCGGCCTGAAGGACGGTAAAGCCGTGGGCCGAAAAATCCGACGAATATATTTTTACAGGTTGTTGCTCGGTTCCCTCCATAAAAACAGGCGAGTAGGAAAGAAAGAGTGCTTTGTTCACCAGGTCAATTGTTGTTCCCGCTTTAAAATGGACTTTATAGCCTTCAGGGATAACCACCGGGAAATCAATTTGCATACTGTCGTTGCGGAGGTAAAGGTCTTTGCCCACCAGCCGGTCAAAGACAAGCGGATTGTCAAGGTTTACCTGTGCCATGAGTTCCTGTTGCGGGGTGAGGCCTTCGGGATATGGCCAGGGGCGAACAGGTATAACATAAGTATCAAAACGGCCTTCCACCATAAAAAACAAGAAGTTTGACGCCGTATCGGTTTCGAATTCCAGTTCACGGATGGTATCGCCGAAAAAAGCATTTAATTTTGGTTCGGGGTGCAGGAAAAACCGGATGTATTTATTTTTTTTACCCGTACCCAATAAAACAATCCGGCGCTGCGTATAATTAAAAACCCTGATAAGTATGCTGTCGCCACGAACTTCTTCACGGAAAGCATTCACATAAAATTCAGGGGTATTCTCAAAGACAGTGGTGTCGGAATAATGCTTTTCTCTTACCTTTAGCGAAAACCCCGGCCGGTGGTGAACGGCGAAAATGGTGTCTTTGAGCCGCGGGAGGTAAGCACGGATACTTTCGGCACTACGGCGGTAGAAAGAAGTATCGAAATGGACATAAGGAAATTCGAGGTTGATCAGCGAATCGTATTTTTTAATCTCCGGCATAAGTTCATTGATGGATTCAGCTATAAAATCCGGATGGCTGAATTTTGCGAGGTAATACAGGTACCTGTCTGTAAATACCGAATCCAGCAACAGGCTCTCCATCAGGTATTGTCCATAGGCAATGGTTTCACCACCGGTCAATGCTTTCCAGGCAAAATTGTTTTCAAGACCAGTTTGCGGGCTGGAATAATCGGCGTAGCCATCAAAGGCAATGGGTTCCAGTTTGCAGATAACCGGATTAAAATAGTAGCGGTGGTTGTGCCAGGCCATTCCGTGCCGTGCCTGGTTCAGCTCGAGCATGGCATAGTGGGCGGCCAGTTTGTCAATGTCAAAAATATCGGCCGGTGGGCGTTCGTGGTTTCTGTACTGCTGAAATAATTTCTGCGCATTGACAAACTGGGCGAGCAAAACCGGGTTGTCAACTGTTCTGCCAACCTTAAAAGGCCTGATTACCGAGGCTTCGAGAAAAGGGAGCGCCCGTTCTACTCCCAGCACGTTCACCTGTTTACGACCCTGCCAGAAAGGCTCTTCCGAAAATCTGATAATCGGGCCTTCGCGCCGTTTGCGCCACTCGAGCAATTGTTTCATAAAGTGTTCTTCCCAAGCATAAAACCCGCGGTTTTCATTGTTTAACATCAGCGGTGTAAAACCAAACCTCGTTGTCAGGATATCTGTTTTTTGACACATGCGGTGGGCCACCCATTCCCACAAATAGTTACGGGTTTCGGGCGTTTGTACCGAGAACTCACGCATCCGGTTCCAGCTTGCGCTCTTCCGCATCTTTATCCTGAACGACCATTTGTTTCCTTTTAAATGATCGAGCCAATCGCCTTTAAGGCGCAATTTGGCTTTCATCATTTTACCTTTCCCGAAAACAATACCTTTTACCCAGTCGTCGTCTTCGGTTTGCAGAATGCCTTTTTCAAAGGCCCTTTTCCGTTTGTCAAGTAATTTCAGGTATTGAGAAGTGTCAAGTACAATCGACAGCGGCTCTTCTTTGTAGGAAGGATACCTTTTGTGGGGAAGCCGTTCCAGGACAAGCTCATCGAAATAAACCGTGTCGGAACCGTTGTTCCACACGTAAAAATTAATCTGATTGGAATGAAACCCGGGTGGTGAATACACTTCCATTTCCAATCTTTCCCAACCGTTTTCACCGGTTTCAACCGGATTGCCATCCGCCTGATAAAGTAGTTTCGGCGTTTCCGAAGCAGCCACCAGCACCCCTTTTCCATCCTTTGATTTCCGCCACACACTAATCTTAAAATACCAGTCGGGCCCGATATTTTTCATTTTATAGGTAAAGGCAAAGGCCCTGTCGGGAGTAACATAAACGGCGTATTTTCCGGAACGGACTTGTTTCGTCGTTTGTTTATTTCCTCCGGAAAGCAGACGGGAAGAATTATTCTCATCAATAAACTTGTCTCCCTTCTTGTTCAATTTCTCAGCTCCGCAAATCAATTTCGTGTCCGGTGGAAATTCAGGCTGCCGCACACACGAAAGGAGCGCGCCCGCACTCAGGATCAGCAGGAGAACAAAGGGTCTTATTGTTGTTTTCGCCAAAATAAATCCGGTTGGTTTGAAGGGGCAAAGATAAGTGAAATTCGGGCTGTTTATTACTTCTTTTGATCAGGCTGCAACATTTAGAAATTTAGTAATTTTGAATCATAAGTATATGTTGAAAAATGCGAAGCTGTTTCATTATTTTTTTTTGGATTTTCGGCCTTTACGCGGCCTGGGGGCAAGAACTGCCCGGCCCCACGTTTGGGGGCCAAGACAATGATATCGGGTATTCATTGTGTACTACTTCAGACGGCGGCTATTTAATCGTTGGATCCAGTAGGAGCCAGGGTGCGGGCAGTGAAGACATATACATTATTAAACTTAGTATTTATGGCAAATTGCAATGGTCAAAAATTTACGGATGGGAGCATTATGATATTCCGAAGTCGGTAATTCCCCTCAAAGACGGCTTCCTCCTTACAGCTTACAGCTGGGATTACGGTACACAGGCGTCTGATATTCAGCTTTTGAAAATTGACAGGAACGGTGAAATAGTTTTCAGGCAACTTTATGGGACACAGGCACTTGATGCCGGACACAGGGTAATACAATCAACTGATGGCGGCTACCTTATTCTTGGTTACACGCGGGGAATAGAACCCAGGGGTGATTTTATCCTGATTAAAACCGATAGCATGGGCAATGAGCTGTGGAGGCAGAACTACGGAACCAACATGGACGACATTGCTTTCGGCCTGTATCAGAATGACGACGGGAACATATTGATTTTGGGATCAATTGGAAGCTTTTACTACAGTGTGCACTACAATTTCCATAACCATGATGCCGATATGCTTCTTATTCAAACAGACCCAAACGGCAACGAACTTTGGCGAAAAACCTATGGTGAAGACGGCCATGACCTGGGTTTCGCTATCAAACCATCTCCTGATGGCGGTTATTATTTGTTCGGGTCGAGCCAAAGTTTTGGGGCAAACAGTTTCGACATGCTTCTGGTTAAGGTTGACGAATCGGGCAGCGAAGAATGGCACCGCCTTTATGGCGGTGATGAATACGAATACGGCCTTTCGATGGATGTGAGCTCTGAGAATGAACTTTTTTTGTTCGGTACTACAAAATCATTCGGATACGGTAATTCAGCCGATTATTACCTCCTTAAAACTGATGCAGAGGGAGATATTATTTGGCAAACCACTCTTGGCGGAAATGATGCGGATTTTGGAAATACCGTAGTTGCTACCGCTGATAGTGGTTGTGCCGTGATTGGCGCCACCAAAAGTTTTGGCGAAGGGGAGCAGGACTTGCTTTTTGTGAAGTTGGACAAAGACGGAGTAATCGAAAACTTATTGAACGATACGGGTGACTGTTTTTCCACCACGAGCCTCATTTATCCTAACCCTGCAACTCATTCGGGCCAGCTAAAGTTGAGCGGGGGTTCAACTCATTACAAAATGGACTTGGTGGCCATGGACGGAAGCCTTGTGCGATCGTATGAATTGCGTTCCCCGGATTATCGGTTCAGCGTAGAACACCTTGCTTCCGGAATGTACTTTTACAGGATATCACGTCCAGATAAAGAAGGGCAGTTTTTTATGGGAAAATTATTGGTTCACTAATAGTTTACTGTGCAAGCAGTAGTGAATCAAGGTTGTGAAAACCATATTTCAGGGTATCGCCAATCTTGTTCAAAATCAATACCATATCATCTGGTTCGTTGTGGTACAAGCCGCAGCCCAGAAAAAGGATACCGTCATCAGAAAACATCTCAAATGTCTTTGCCCCGGCACCCATGTCCCCTAAAATGCAAATAACTTTTATCCCTTTGTTCTTTACTTTAATAAGTAAAGGGTAAACATGGTTTAAAAAAGTGCTGTTCACATCATAGCAATTCGAATTCCAGAATTCCAAATCGCTATGGGCGTATGCACCGGGATACGGCAGGCCGGGCACATTCTTCCAAAGGCCATGATGCATGATTAATATGAGATAGTCAGACTGCTGAACCGTATCACAAACATTTTCAATAATCGTATTTTGATTGTCCAGCATTTCGCAATCTACAGGCAGAATGTTGGTGTTCATTACGATGCGTGTTATGCCATGACTCGAAAAAGCGTAATAAGTATTCCTTCCGGAAAACTTACGGTACCACTCCCAGTTGCCATTTCGGGCATCGTGATTACCGAGTGCCCAGTGCGTTTCCGGGTTTCCCAAATCGAAAATACTGTCAATGTATTGTACAGTCGAATAATTCAGCATGGCTTCCCCACAAACATCACCGCCCAGCCAAACACCGTTATAAACAGAAAAATCCATTTGCTCAACCCGATAATCTACTTTATCACCCGGAGGGCTGCTTTGCTTTAAATGACCCAGAAAAATATAGCTAACCGTATCCTGACCTTGTAAAACACAAACGCTGGAAAAGATAATAACCAGGATAGCCAGCAGACTGTTTTTTACTTCCATATTGTCATTCTCAAAATAATTTCTAAAATTAGAATTTTTAGTTCTCCCTTGAATCGTTTTGTTTAAAAACTTTCATTGTTCTTTTCTCCCGCACCACACTTTTAACGTTTAATTATATTGACCGGAGGAATTTCTTTTCAATTATCCTATCCCCCTCTTGACTTAAACTCTTGTCATTTTCTAAACTTCCTGCCAGACACTCTTGTATCAGCTCATTTTTTCTAACTTTGCCCGTTCATTTTTAATTTATTTCAAGCATGAAAAAAATACTGTTAATTGCAAGTTTAATTTTAAGCATTCAACTGATGTCTCAATCAACAAAACCTGAAACCCTGGTGGTTTTCCATACAACAATGGGTGACATTACCGCCAAACTGTACAATGACACCCCCCTGCACCGCGATAATTTTATCAAATTGATAAATGAAGGCTGGTACGAAGATTCCCCCTTTCACCGCGTTATCAATAATTTTATGATCCAGGGTGGCCACAATAAAGACGGGAAAGTTGACCCCGGTTACACAATCCCTGCAGAGATTCTTCCCAACCATAAACACAAAAAGGGCGCTTTGGCAGCAGCACGGCAGGGAGACCAGATAAACCCTGAAAAAAGATCTTCGGGCTGTCAGTTTTACATTGTACAAAATGATAATGGCACACCCCATCTTGATGGCAATTATACTGTTTTTGGTGAAGTGCTGGATGGTTTCGATGTGATTGACAAAATTGCCGGTACAGAAACCGGCCGGGGCGATAATCCAGTCGTTCCCATTACAATGACTATTGAGATTCCGGAGTAAACCATGAAAAATAAAATTGAAAAATATTTAACGGAGGTTCAGTCTTTCGAGGCAAACAGCCTGGAACAACTCGAAGCTTTCAGGATAAAGTTTCTGAGCAAAAAAGGTTTGGTTCCGCTCTTGTTCGCCGATTTTAAGCTCGTTGCCCCCGAAGACAGAAAAGAGATGGGGCAACTCATCAACTCCCTGAAAACAGCCGTTCAGGAAAAGATAATAACCTTAAAGCAATTGCTGGAAAACCAGACTGACAAGCAAGCATCGGGTCTGGACCTCAGTTTACCTGCAACCGGTTCGCCGGGGACACGCCATCCATTGTCGATTGTGCGCAACGAAATCATCGATATTTTTTCACGTATCGGGTTTACTGTTTCCGAAGGGCCCGAAATTGAAGACGACTTTCACAATTTTACGGCGTTAAATTTCCCGCCCAACCACCCGGCGCGCGACATGCAGGACACTTTTTTCATCGAAAAAGACCCCGACATCGCCCTGCGCACCCACACTTCTTCGGTACAGGTTAGGGTTATGGAGAGCAGCGAAGCCCCTATCCGGACCATTTCCCCCGGCAGGGTTTTCCGCAACGAAGCCATTTCTGCCCGGGCACATTGTATTTTTCACCAGGTTGAGGGGCTTTATATCGATACGGATGTTTCTTTCGCCGACCTGAAACACACCCTGTTTTATTTTGCCAAAGAAATGTTTGGCGAAACGACCAAAACACGTTTCCGCCCGTCTTACTTCCCCTTTACCGAACCTTCGGCAGAGATGGATATTTCGTGTAATATTTGTGGGGGGAAAGGCTGCAATATTTGCAAGTACACCGGCTGGGTAGAGATTCTCGGCTGCGGGATGGTCGATCCCAATGTGCTGGAAGCCTGTCGTATCGACAGTAAGAAATTTACGGGATTTGCTTTCGGGATGGGCATTGAACGGATTGCAATGCTGAAATACCAGATCAATGACTTGCGTTTGTTCTTTGAGAATGACCTCCGGTTTTTAAGGCAGTTCGTTTCGGCAGAATAATTACCAGCCCGGCGTTTTATTCCTTCTCTTCCCCATCATTTTCGGTGAGCTTATCGGAGCCAAGGATTGCGTCCTGCATTGTTTTCGCTTTTTCTTTGATTTCCGGACTAATGTACGCTCTTGCATTGTTGATGGCAAATGTCAGGAGCGCAATATCGTCGGTATAGCCAATGACGGGCAAGAAATCGGTGACCAAATCGGCAGGTAAAATAAAATAGCCCAGTGCGGCGGCAAAGGCCAGTCTTACTTTTACCGGGATAGTTTTGTCTGCCATCAGGAAGTAAAGTATAAAAACGTAATACAACAAGTGATTGCCCAGGCTTCCCGAAACTTTTTTCAGTTTCCCGAACAAGTCGCCTTCGCTGTAAAATTTTGCGTAATCACTTAATTTTTTACCACGCTTCATACTCATTAAACGTAAAAACCTGTTTTTTGTTTTTAAGCTTTTTAAGCGGTGCAATTACCTGCTCCATTTCGTGGAATTCGTTGCATTCAATCAACACATCCATTCCTTTAATACCTGAAATGTCCTGTTCAAAAACCCCTATTACATTTTTTATTTTGCGGATGGCAGCGGCCATGGAACGAACCTGTTCGCGGTTTGTGGTATCTTTCAGCAGGAAAAAATAATCAAAGTGCTGTAAAGCCGGCAGCAGTTTTTGTTTGGGATGGTTATTGCCAATGAGATAACAACTCAGGTATTTGTTCCCCACTTTGAAGTAGTACCATGAATAAGTGCCACCGTTCGCAGAAAGCCGCAAATCGCCGTACTTTCTTAAACGCAGGTTAAGCTGCCGGTTGATGAAAAAGGCCAGGGTGTAATCTTTTAAAGTACTGGTAACAGACAACAGGTGATAGCCTTCAAAAAAGTTAATATTCAAAGACATTTTCTGTTTCATCCGTTTAAATTTTTGAAGTAATCATTCTGGTGCGTGAGCCGACGGGTTAAGCCGTTTGTGAATGGAGATTTCGTCCGCCTAAAATTTCAGTTCAAAAGTAAGAAACAAAACGGAGCGGAGCAAAGTAAAAAATGAAGAATCCCAAATAAGATTAGCCGCAGGATGTACTCTTTGTCATGGCAGAACAATGCGGAGAAATCACACAAGGGAATTGACTGCACACCGCCCGTTTCGGTGGGGGGGGCGGGGAACCAAACTGCTCAGGCCTGTTCTCCCCGGCTAAACAAGCGTTGCAGGCCAACTTTCCCTGCATAAAGTGCATGGTACATGGCCGGAACGATCACCAGTGTAAGGAATGTGGCAAAACTCAGCCCGAAGATGACCGTCCAGCTCATCGGCCCCCAGAAAACAGCATTGTCGCCGCCAAAGTAAATGTGCGGGTTAAAGGTGTTGAAAAACGAAATAAAGTCGATGTTCAAGCCGGTGGCGAGCGGGAAAAGCCCGAGAATGGTAGTAATGGCTGTCAGCAGCACAGGGCGCAAACGTGTTTTTCCGGCCTGCACAATACATTCCTTCGCTTCGTGCATGGGGAGCTCATCGTTTTCGCCGATGCCGAGTTCTTTTTTCCGCCGCTGTTTCAGCAGGCCAATGTAGTCGATAAGGACAATGGCATTGTTGACCACCACACCGGCCAGTGAAATAATCCCGATGCCGGTCATGATGACGATAAAGTCCATTTTAAAAGTGGCAAGTCCGCCAAATACACCAATGGTACTGAGTACAACACTGAACATGATGATGCCCGGCTTGACAAACGAATTAAACTGGGAAACCAGGATGATCATAATGAGGGAGAGCGCAATAAGCATCGCTTTTTCAAGAAAAGCCATCGACTCATCCTGTTCTTGCTGCTCGCCGGTAAATTGATAATGATAACCTGCGGGCATATCGAAAGTGCGCATGATTTTTTTCAGTTCTTCATTGATTTCATTGGCATTATAGCCCTGCAAAACATTGGAGGCAATGGTAATCACACGCTTGCGGTCTTTTCTTGTAATGGCCCCGTAGGTAGAGCTGTATTTAAAACCAGCCACCGCCGAAATGGGGACCTGAACAATTTTGCCGGAAGACGCGCTCCGGAAGGTTATGCGCTGGTTCATCAGGTTGGCAATGTTGTAACGGTATTTGTCGTCAAGTTTCATCCTGATTTTATATTCGTTTTCCCCATCCTTGAAGTCGGAAATTTCTTTTCCGAACAAAGCTGTCCTGATGGCGTCGCCGATTTGACCGGTTGAGAGCCCGTAGCGCCTGGTTTTTTCGCGGTCGATTTCTATCAGCAGTTCGGGTTTGCCCACATCCAGGTCTATTTGCAGACCTTCTATCCCTTCAATACCGGATTCATTAAACACCGTCCGAATGGTGTCGGTCAAAAACAAAAGGGTTTTGAAATCTTTTCCACTTATTTCCAGGTTGATTTGCTTACCAGTAGGCGGCCCTTCTTTTTGTTTCTCAACTTCAATAATAACACCGGCATAAGCGCCCACCAGGCTGTCAGCCAATTCGTCAAGAATATCAAGCGTGCTCACACCATGCCTGTCCTCAAAATCAACGAAATTGATTGTAATCAGCCCTTTGTTTGGTCCGCCGCCCCTTCCGGTAAAGCCTTCATTCTGGCCTACGGCACCATTTCCGGTAATGGTCAAGAGCGAAGAAACCAAATCGATATTCGGCTCCAGTATGTTGAAGACCCGCCCTTCGAGCACTTTCATCACCGAGTCGGTAACCTCAATGTCGGTACTGATGGGCATTTCAACCAGTATGTTGATGAGCTTGGGATCGGAGGAAGGGAAAAACTCAATCTTCGGGTTGCTCGAAAAATAGAAGGCAATAGTGACAAACATCAACACAAAAGTCCCGCCAATGAGCAGGTAAGGGGTAGCTTTCTTTAAACCAAAACGAATAAATTTAAGGTAGGTGTTCTCCAGCCAAACCAGGGCAACTTTCTGAAACCAGAGCGACAAGCGGCTTAAAAATGCCACGTTAAGCAACCCGATAAAAGCAAACAGAACAAGTAAAGTGCCCAGCCAAGTAGTGCCTGTTATAAAAAAGAAAGCGGCAAGAAGCAAGAGCAGGCCGGCAACAATAAGGCTTGGTTTGGATTTGGGCAAGGTGATGTTCGCCCCCTTTTTGTAAAAGACCGTAAAAATAACCGGCACTATCACCAGGGCAACAAACAAGGAAGAAGCCAGCACTATTATCAGGGTAAGCGGCAGGTACGACATAAACTCGCCCATGATGCTGCGCCAGAACAACAAAGGAAAAAATGCGGCAAGTGTTGTTGCCGTTGAAGAGATAATGGGCATGGCCACCTCTCCCGTCCCCTGCCGTGCCGCTTCGCGCACCGGATAGCCTTTGTCGGCAAACCGGAACATGTTTTCGGTTACAACTATGGCGTTATCGACCAACATCCCAAGGGCCAGGATCAACGAAAAAAGCACGATCATATTGATGCGGAAGTCCATCATCCCCATGATTAAAAACGAAAGGAACATGGACATGGGAATGGCAAAACCCACAAAGAGCGAGTTACGGGTACCCAGGAAAAGAAAAAGAATAACGACCACGAAAATAATCCCCATGATGATGCTGTTCTCCAGATTGGTCAGTTGGTTTTTGATCATGTCAGACTGGTCGTTGGTGATGGTGATGACCAGGTTTTCGGGGATAACTTTTGTGCGGCGGGCTTCTTTCAGGATATCGTCAACCTGCGCAACGGTGGACAAGAGGTTTTCGCCACTTTTTTTTACTACCTGCATCGAAACAACAGGGTTTTTATCAAGGTAAGCATAACTGTCGCGCTCTTTAAAACCATAATCTACCGTTCCGATATCGCGCAGGTAAACAATGTTTCCTTTCTCCCTCTTAACGATGATGTTTTCAATTTCATCGGGTTTGGTAAATTCACCAATTAGCCGGACAGTGCGCCTTATTTTCCCGAGGAGCACCTCCCCCCCCGACATGGAAATGTTTTCAAACTTCACGGCATCTTCCACATCGGTAAAGCTCACCTGTAGCACACTCATTTTAAACGGGTCGAGGTTGAGGGTAACTTCGCGCTCGGTAATCCCGGTAAGGTTTACTTTCGATACTTCGTAGATTGTCTCGAACTCTTCTTTCAGGTCTTCGGCATAATCTTTCAGTTCGCTCACACTAAAGCTTCCCGAAAGGTTCACATTAATGACGGGGAATTCAGAAAAGTCAATGTCTTCAACAAGTGGGTCGTCAAGCAAATCGTCGGGCAAATCTTTTTTCGCTTTGTCAACGGCATCTTTAACGTCCTGCAAGGCAGTTTTAATGTCAACATTTGTCTGGAACTCAATAAAAAGGGTAGAAGCATCCTGTCCCGAAACAGAGGTGAGTTCTTTGATGCCTTTCACCGATTCGACTTCTTTTTCCAGTGGCCGCGAAATCAGGTTTTCGATATCTGCCGGCGGGTTTCCGGGATAAATAGTCTGCACCATCACCGTTGGGATATTGATTTCGGGAAACAGTTCCTTGGGCAAGGATACGTAGGAATAAAGCCCGAAAACAATGGTAACGGCAATGATTAAGTAAACCGTGTTCTTATTGTTGATGGCCCAGGTGGAGAGCCAGAAATTTCGAACAACTTTGTTGTCTTCTTTTGTTGTCATGTTGCGCATTCGTTAATTCATTCTTCCAGTGCGTTCGCTTTTTCAGCTTGCAATCCCTGAGGGGGTGTCAGCTTAAGTCATCCTAATCGACATGCCATCGGAAACATTGCTGTACCCATCTGTGATAACATATTGCCCTTCGCTGAGGCCTGAAAGCACTTCCGTTTTATTGCTGTCAGAAATGCCGGTTTCCACGTATTTTTTCCGGGCTGTCCATTCCTGTCCGTTCTTTTCGGCAACAAAAAGATAGCTGCCTTTCATGTCTTCTTTAATCAGGATGGAAGGGATGACAATGCTGGCGGGCGAATTGTAATCGTTGATGCGGATGGTGGCCAGCAAATTCGGTTTCAGCAATCCGTTGGGGTTGTTAATTTTTACCTGGACGATGAAAGTCCTGTTTTGTTTGTTAAGCACGTTGCTGATGCGGTGGATGGCTTTCTTTAAGACCAGTTTCGGAAAGGAAGGAAAACGGATTTCGACCGTATCGCCAATGTGTACGGCCGACAGGTAAGCCTCAGAAAGTTTTGTTGTTACATAGAGTTGGTCGATGTTGACAATTTGCATGAGTTGCATGCCCGGGGTGGCCATTTCCCCTTTTTTCAGGATGATTTGCTCGACATACCCGCTGATAGGGGAACGGATGATAGACATATTGTACTGGGCCTGGAGTGTGCTGAGTTTATTTTGCAGGCCCTCGTAGTTGTTTTTAGCTTCGAGGTACTGGCGTTCCGATCCGATGTTTTTGTCCCAAAGCTCTTTTTGTTTGTTGAAGATAATCTCGGCCAGGTTTAACTGGGTTTTCACCTCTGAAATATTTTTCTCAACAATAGTGGTGTTCAATTTGGCCAACAACTGCCCTTTCTTCACCCACTGTCCTTCAACAACATTGAGTTCGGTAACCTGACCGCTGACTTCGGGGCTGACGAAAGCTTCGCTTACACTTTCCAATTCGCCGGTGGCTTCAAAAAAATGCGAAAACGGCTGCTTTCGGATCGTCATTGTTTTTACGGCGGTTTTTATTTTTTGGTGGGTGGTTTCATCCGGTTCGTCTGCCAGTTGTTGCTTTAGCTCTTCGATTTTGCCGTTTATTTCAGCCAGTTCTTTTTCATAGGCTGCAATTTGCTCTTTTACGGAACCTTCGTTTTTTTTCCCGTTCGAGCAGGAAAACAAAAATCCGGCGGCAATTATTATTATAAAGAGTTTTTTCATTTTTTACAGAATGTTTAATTTGTTGAGTTCCTTTTCAAAAATTCTACGGCCTTCGTCACTGACAATTCCGTAAACATGGTACCTGAAAATCCCGGAAAAGAAATCGGTGGAAACGACTTCCTTAAAGCTGAAGGTCCCCGAATTCATAATGCCTTCAATCCGCATCAGGTTCAGGCGGGCAATCACGCTTTCGTCCAGATCATCGCGGTAGAGTCCTTCTTTCTTTCCTTTTATCAGGTTGGTTTGCACACTGTCAAGAATACGTGCCCGTTTCACTTCCTGGAATTGCCGGTACAAATCAGGGTAATACTTTTTCAGGTCGTAAATAAAAGCAGGTTTATGGTCTCTGATCATTTGCACCTGCATTTTGTAATAGTAAAAAAGTTCTTCAATTGCATTTACGTTCTCTTTCCGGGGGATACTGAGGTCGATGGCCTTGTTGCGGGCAATGGATTCCATCACACCAACCACCAAATCTTTTTTGTCCCTAAAATACTCGTAGAGCGTTTTCTTCGAAATGGACAATTGCCTTGCAACGTCGTCCATGGTAACACTTTTAATCCCATATTCTCTGTACAGTTCACAAACTTTTCCGGCAATTTCTTCTCTTTTATTCATCATCATTAATTTTCATTGACCCTGGTTAAAATCATTTCGAGGTCCAGACCTGCCTTCAACAAGGCATTGGCAGCATTGATGTAGTCTCTTTGCGAGTTTAAAAACTGGTTTTGCGTGTTCAGGATATCAAGGCTGCTTGCCATTCCCTCCTTAAATTTCTCCGTTGTTTTTAGGTAGATTTTTTCTGACACCTTCCGGTTTTTGTCTTTGTTCAGGTAAATACTGTGTGCATTGAGGTATTCATTACGGGCAGTCTGGTATTCAAGGTTCAGGCTTGTCCTCAATTGTTTTTCGAGCACTTCTACCTGTTCGAAAGCAATTCGGGCCTGCTTTACCTTTGCCCTTCTTTCGCCACTTGACAGGATGGGGATTTGCATCGACACACCAAAAGCGGAACTGTTGTACCATTGTCCGCTGGAGCTAAAAAAGTCCCAGGTCTCGCGCTGTGCCTGCGTCTGAAAATTAATTTTTGCCGATAAAGTGGGAAGGTAAGCCGATTTTTCCAGATCGACTTGCAAGCCCGTCAGCTCTTTTTGCCTGTTCAGCGAAACGTAATCAACGTGCTGGTTGTAATTGAAAGGTTTGGATAAAACATCGGTCTTCATCCGGTTTTCAATCAGCATCGCAATATCGTCCGTCAAAACAAGGCTGTCGTTCTCGGTAAGTCCGAGGTAAAACTTAAGGAAGGCATGGGTAATGACCAATTGATTTTGAAAGAAAGTTTGCGATGCCTCCAGGTCGGCAACCAGCAGGTCAAGCTGGTCAACATCAATGTCCTCGGCAAAGCCCACTTCATAAACCTGCCGTGTTTCGTCGGCCAGGTCTTTCGTAATGGCCAGGGTGGTGTCGATTATTCTCAGGGCTTCCCCGGTAGCCAGCACATTGTAATAGGACTCGGCAATTTTTTGCCTGACCGCGAGTTTGTTCTTAAAGAAATCGACAGTTGTTTTTTCGAGAAATTTCTTGGCAGCTTTTAAGCCGACAAGGTACTGCCCGCTAAATATTAGCTGGCTCGCTTCAGCACCTAAAGTTGCATCATATTTGGTGCCGAACTGAATCTCCACGTCCTGCCCGGGATTGCCTGTAAACTCCCCCGGCAGGATAAAAGTGGGACGGGCAAGGTTGTCGGTGTAATTGATGGAAGCATTTAGCTGTGGCAGCCCCAAGGCTGTCGATTCGAGGACCCTGGCTTTGGCGGCTTCCACATCTTTTTCCGAATTGATGATTTCATAGTTGTTTTCCAAACCGAAGGCCGTGGCCTCTTCCAACGAAAAAACTTTTATTTCCTGTGCGTTTCCTGAACCAATGATAAAGTAGATCAAGGTAAAGAGAATAATCTGGCTGTTCAGTTTCATCATATCATTATTGAATTCCTGCTTTTCCAAACGGCAAAAATATCAATTTATAAACCATGGAAACGTTTTTAAGGTAAAAAGTTTTTAAAGTTTATGTTAAAAAATGTAAATGGCGGATGGTTCGGTGAAAGACCTGCGGGCGGGAATATTTGAAAAGGATTGAATGATTGACAAGCAGACAGGCTACCCCTTGCCAGGGCCGGTGTTGCATTTTCGTCTGAAAATTCTGTCCCAAAGCGACCGCTGCCTGTCTTTGTTCAGTTTCTTTTGCTGCTTTTTGCTTTGCTTCATCATTTGTTTCGTGCTTTCCGACTGCATTTTCTGATGCTTTTTCACGGCTTGCTCATACTCTTTCTGATAAGCTTTCTGCTCCTGGTTTTCCACCTTTTCCAACTCCCTGACCTGTTCATTGCCCACTTCACTGGTACGGCAACCGGTAAAAGTCAGGGTGCTGACAGATAACAACAAGAAAAGCGGGAAAAAGAATCTGTGAAAATAGCGCATTACCAACTGTCTGTTTATGCAAATGAAAAACATATTTCTTTTGGGTAACCTAATTTTCTCAAATTAATTGCGTTTTTTTGCAGATAGTTTGTAAAAAAGAGGCGACCTTCGCAGAAGATGAAAAAAATTATTTCACACTTTTTGCCCCTTTTGTTTGCAGGGCTGCTTACTGCTTCCTCCTGTAATAAAGGAAATATCAACCCCAACATTCCCGATGTGGTCATCAACCTGACCATTGACCCGAATTCCACACAGTTTCTTGAATTGAATACGGTCGGCGGCTGGCTGTATCTTGATGAAGTTCCCGGAATAATTGTCCCTTACCCCAGTATGGGCGTTATTGTTTACCGTTACGACGTGAATGAGTTTAAAGCTTACGAAAGGCAACCCCCGAATGAACCTTTCAAGTGCTGTGATGACAAGCTCGGCTGCACCAAGTTAATTATTAACGATTTCTATCCTTTTGTAAAAGATACCTGCAACGGGAATGTGTACCAATTGCTCGACGGTACACTGTTCGAAGGCCAGGGCCACTATTCGCTGATCCGTTACAATGCCGTTTACGACGGAGCGCTGTTGCATGTTTATAATTAGACCCTCCCTCTATTCCAAACGTATTTTTCAATTCACCGAAGTATTTCAGCTGTTTTCTATTTGAAAAAGATCGTCTTCTTGTTGATAGGATATCAGAAATTCAGACCAAACAGGTATCTATAATATCTAATATCTGACGAAACAGGTATCTGTTTTGGATATTTATCGCTATCTTTGTTGAAAAATTGTAGCATGTACAGGGAAGCATCCGATTTCTTACAAGACTGGAAAGCGCGTAAAAACAGAAAACCATTAATCATTCGAGGGGCAAGACAGGTTGGTAAAACTTTCCTTGTAGAGCAGTTTGCCTCAGATTTTGACTTGTTTATCAGGATAAACTTTGAAGAAAACCCTGAATTTAAAGTCCTTTTTCAAACAAACGATGTAAAAACTATTCTTGAAAACTTAAGCTTTGAGTTCAGGACAAAAATTGAACCTGAAAAAACATTGCTTTTTCTGGATGAAATTCAGGCTTGTCCGGAAGCAATTCCTGCATTGAGGTATTTTTATGAGAAAGTTCCGGAATTGTTTCTGATTGCAGCAGGTTCCTTACTCGACCACGTTTTGAATGAGATGAACTATTCGATGCCGGTGGGTCGTGTCGAGTTTTTATATGTTCATCCTTTAAGCTTTAAGGAGTTTCTTATAGCAGGTGGAGAAAATCTACTGGTCAATTATTTGTCTTTATTCAATACTGACAAAACGATTACACACCTTATTCATGAAAAACTTTTAAAATTATTGCGCACTTATTTTTTCGTGGGGGGGATGCCCGAAGCCGTAAAAACATACTTTGAAACATCCGATTTGCTTGAGGTGGAAAGGGTACACGAAAGTATTTTAACATCGATGGAGCTTGATTTTACAAAATACACAAAGAATAACCAAGCTGAATACCTCAGAAGGGTTTTTCGTTATGTTCCCCGTGGCATTGGCAATAAGGTTAAATATGTAAATATCGACCGCTCTGTAAAATCAATTTACCTCAAACAAGCTTTTACAAAGTTGGAAATGAGCCGTATTGTACACCGGATTATGGCTACCTCTTCTGCCGCAATTCCTTTGGAAAACAATCTAAAAGAAGACGTCTTTAAGCCACTTTTTTTTGATATCGGGCTTGCTTCTCATATCCTGAAAGTGAGATTGAGGGACTTGGGTAATCTTATGCTTTTAAATGAAGGTACGCTTGCAGAGCAGTTTATCGGCCAGCAATTGTTATGCCGCCAACCATTTTTTATTGACAGGCGATTGTTTTACTGGAATAGGGAGAAACGGGACGCAAGCGCTGAAATTGATTACCTTGTGGAAATTGAGAATAAGGTAATCCCGATAGAAGTAAAGGCAGGTAAAACAGGTTCACTAAAATCGTTGCAGGTTTTTGTGGCGGAAAAACAAAAGGATTTTGCCATCCGGTTCAATACTGACTTGCCCAGTCTGACAGAAGCAAACGTATCACTAAAATTTGGCAATACCGTAAAACCAGTTACATACAATCTACTCTCTTTACCTCTGTATATGGTTGGCTTTATAGATGAAATACCCGGGCTTCAGGGCTGATAATTAAAAAAGTGCCCTCATTTCTGAAAGCGCTTTTAAATTTCTAATACATTGTACTGATTAATACCTATAATGATCAGGCTTGTAAGGGCCATCCTGGCTCATGCCAAGATATTCTGCTTGCTCTTTGGTAAGTTTGGTCAGTTTTACTCCCAGTTTGTCCAAATGCAAACGGGCAACTTCTTCGTCGAGCCGGGCCCAGTGTGCAGGCAGGACTTGGGCTATGATTACATTGCACCATCATTTGATTCAATAGATTTTAACCTGTGGCTTAAAATACATATTGTTGTCTGAGAAGTTACATTACATTGCATTGATTTACTTTTTTAAAACTGCTTATTTAGAATCTAAATAAATAGAACTTGTAACCTCCTGTTAAGCAGACCCCCCCATTTTTTATTGTAAATGGGGGTATAAAGAGATATTTTTGGTACTAATTAGTAGAAGTTTTTGTACAGGAACAGCCTGCGCAAAAGCAATTACAAATTAAACTAACACCAAAAACACAATCATTATGAAAAACAAAAAATTTCTTACTGTTCTTAGTACTGCCATCTTTTTTACCATTGCCCTTGTAGTGGTGGTGAGTTGTCAGAAAACAGCCGATGTAAAAGACCCTGTTGTATCAGGATTAGATGATGAATCCAATATAGTCACCCAACACATCCTTGATTTTAAAGCTAATATGGAATATTACAAAAACAATCACGGCCTGAGAAGTAGCGAAAAAGAATATGTTCTCGATGCTATTCTTGACTGGGAATCTACTTTAAACTTCGATTATTGTTACAGCTATGTTGATGTTTCTGAAATAAAAATCTACGACACCATCATCGCCATCCCCATTGATGCAAACGACAGCTTGGCAATGACCGATGTGTCTGGCAAATACTACAATGATATTTTGGTAGCCGTACAAACACATTATTATGTGTATGCACCTTTTACCAACCAAAAACTGCTTGTCGTTGACCTGGAACCAACAACAAACTACGATTCCGTTGTTGTTTCCACATGGATTGGAAATGACACACCCGGAATGTTGCACCCGGAATATGATTGGAAATATGGGGATTATGGTGGAACTTGTGATGGACAACACTACGTTGGTATATCTGATGCTGCCAAACAAGCTGCAATTTATGTGCGATTTCATTTTGAAGAAACCCCGCCTGAAGGTTTACGCTGGTATTTTCCAAACCCTGTGAATATTTATGCAAAGCCTCTTGATAAAAATATAGATGGCACTTTTAAATTCATAAATCTAGCCTGAATAATTCACAAAAAGCGAATAAAAGGGGGCGATCACCTTGTTATCTCATTGATATTTAATATCTTTGAGGTGTAAAAAAACAAAACCGCCCCCATGCATAAAAATACAAATTTTCCACAACC
>JAKIVD010000040.1 GCA_021647205.1 Bacteroidales bacterium
TGTAACGGGTATAAGCCAGATTCTGCACCTGGTTAAAAATCCAGAAACCGGAGGTTTCCGACCATTCCATCATCCCGCCATTGCCAACAGCAAAGTTGTGGGGGATGGTGGTGATGCTGGCGTACATGGGCATGTAAACCGTACCCGAAGCATCGTCAACGCCCCACCAGATGATACCGCCAATGGCATCGGGCAACCAGGAGCGCGACTGGGCAATAAATGAAAAGCCGGTTTGCTGGGTGGCTGTTGCACGCTCGTTGCAGTAAGCCACGCCGTCAACTTTCCAGGTCAGCGGGCGCCAGCGGTAAGGTACGGCAAAGGGGCCGGCACCCACATCCTTGCTCATGTCCAGTTCGGTGCCTTCCAGGTGGTCGCGCATAAAAGCAAACATATCCTGCACACTTACTTTGTTTTCGGCTTTCACCCACAACGGCATGCGGTTATTGGCATAGTTTTCGGGGGTGATGGGTTCGCCTTCCTTATGTGGTTTGGGGTGTTCGATGTCGCCTTTCACATAATCCCAGTATTCGTCCATTCCGGGGGCAACTTTGTTGAACATGGTCCAAACGCGGATTTCACAAAAGCGGGCACCGCCAAATCCAACAGGGGCATAAACATCAGAAAATGAAAACTCTTTGTCTTTGCCTTTGTAAAGCCCGTGTTCTTTGGCAAACGAAATGACGTCTTCGGCATAAACACAATCAATCCCGTCATCAAATATTTTGTCGATATCTTTGGACGAGATCGAATTTTTTTCTTTTTCCAGCGGGAAGGTGGTGATGCGTGCCTGGTTGGCATGCCCCGAAACGTAACCGTCAGGAATCAGCCGGGCTACCCAGACAGCGCCTTTTCCGAGTTCACCTTTTCCGATCAGGTCCATGATCCAGACCTCATTTTTATCGGAAATGGAGAACGACTCTCCGCTGCTGTAGTAACCGTAGCGACTAACCAGCTCATGCATGAACTTGATGGCTTCCCTGGCCGATTTTGCCCTTTGCAGGGTGATGTAGATCAGGCTGCCGTAGTCAACGATGGCACCGCTTTGCTTTGCCAGGGTGTCCAGTCCGCCGTAGGTGGTTTCGCCGATGGCCACCTGGTGTTCGTTCATGTTGCCCACCACATTGTAGGTAACGGGGGCCTGTTCGATCTGTCCGAGGAATTTCCCCGTATCCCACTCGTAAACGTCCATCATGGTTCCCTCGGGCCAGGTTCCGGCAGGCCAGTGGTATAATTCGCCGTAAAGCACGTGCGAATCGGCAGCGTAAGAGATCATGGTGGAGCCGTCAACGGAAGCCCCTTTGGTGATGAGGTAATTGGTACAGGCATTGGCCTTGTTGTTCACAAAGATCAGGGCCGCGATTACAATTAATAACAGAACTGTTTTTCTCATATTTATTGAATTTTAAACCTGCTTTGGCATGGGCCGAAAACATTGGTTTTATGAATAATGAATTTAATTTTGGTTCAAAATGAAGCGCAAAAATAAGATAATCTGCGGTTTGCCTCAGTGCTGAATCACTGAGTAACTGATAAATATTGTAATTGCTTCTTTCATGCATGAGTTTCCCTGTCCTTCAGGGCAGGGAAACGGGTATTTGCATTACTTATGCCTTTGCTTGGCCCTTTGCCTGAGGTACAAATAACTCTGCTTCATTTCTTCTTCGTTCATGTCCGGATCTAATTCCCGTGCCCAGGCTTTGAATTCTGAATAGGACATGTTTTCGATTTTGTCCAGCATTTCATCGCTTATTTCATCGTCCTCCTCCAGGGCAGCCCTGGCTTCATCTTCATCAATTTCAGGGAATAAATCTTCTGCCCCGATAATTTCGTATGCGAAACCTTCGGGCACTTCAAATTTATCCTGCGGAACGTCAGCATCAATTTTGATGTCGGTGGCTGTTTCCACATCTTTGCCGTCAACCGATTTCAGGGTGAGGCCATTCCAAACCCAAAGTTTGTGTTTCCCATTTTTCCAAACATCGCACTCCCTGTCCATAATGGTTTCTTTGCCGGTTTTTTCAAATCCCAGTTTAATCAGGAGGTTTTCGCCGGTTTCAACCCAGTCGCGCTTGGGATTGGCGAGGTAATAGGCCATGGGGTTGTGTACTTTAACCGCTTGTTTTTCATCATAATCGATGCTGATGATATCGGCCCCGATGAGAATGGCGGTTGTCTTTTCCTCTTTCTTCTTCTTTTTAAGGGTGATGTATTCGGCCATTTTGTAGCCGCCCATATCAATGTAAACCAATTTGGTTCCTTTATCATGGCCTTCGATAGCATATTCGACAATCGCTGTTTCGAAAGCATACTTTTTATAATCTGCCGGGTCTTTGCTGGCCACATCTGCTTCGTAACCCTCCACAAATTCGTTGTATTTACTGATGCCGAACAGGGTGTATTCTTCCGCTTTTTCTTCACCTTCTTCTGCTTTTTCGATACCGGGCTGAGCCGCATCGCTTGCTTTGTCGAGCCCTTTGTCGGCTTGTTCCATGCCTGCATCTTCGGCCTTGTCTTTTCCTTTGTCAGCTTCTTTTTTGGCATGGTCGCGGCCTTCTTTGGCGTATTTATTACGGATGCTTCGCTGGATGCCAAACTGGGCAGATGCGCTGAAACTGAATACAATGGCAAACACCAATGTAATGATTACATTTTTTCTCATTTTTAATTAATTTGATTGGTTAATAGATTTTGTTTAATTATTGCTTTTCATTCTTCCTGACAATTTACCGAATTACAGTAATTCAAGCGCCGCTTTTTTGTCTTTTACCAGCTGGGCCGTCAGGGCCTCGAGGCTTTCAAATTTCTTTTCGTCGCGCATGCGTTCAACAAACGAAATGGTGATTTCTTCCCCGTAAATCGTTTGGTTAAAATCAAAAATATTGACTTCAATGGTCAGTTCGCCATGGTCGATGGTAGGCCGGAAACCGATGTTGCTCATGCCTTTATAAGCATTTCCCATCCAGTAAACCCGGCAGGCATACACACCATCGGCAGCGATTAATTTGTATTCGTCGGCAATTTCGATATTGGCTGTCGGAAAACCGAGTTTTCGTCCGATGGATTTCCCTTTGACTACTTTTCCGGTGATGGAGTACTCATAACCCAGCAGTTCGTTAGCCTGACAAACTTCCCCTGCTTCGAGCAGTTTACGGATTTTGGTAGAACTGACCGTTGTTCCGCCGGCCAGGCGGGCTTCTACTTCGTCCACTTCAAAGCCAAAATCATTTCCCATCTTCAACAACAATTCAAAACTGCCTTCCCTGTTTTTGCCAAAGTGATGGTCGTAACCGATGATGACTTTTGCCGGTTTGATTTTCCCGATAACCAAATCGCGCAGGAAATCTTCTGACGATAATCCTGCAAACTGTTTGGTGAAGGAAACAATGACCAAATGGTCGATACCGGCGGCTTCAATCCGGTTGATTTTTTTCTCCTGGGTATTGATGAATTTCAGGTTTTTGCTGTTCAGGCCAAGTACAATGCGGGGATGCGGAAAAAAGGTAATCACAACGGTTTCACCCTTTATCTTTTTGGCTTCCCGTTTCATTTGGTCAAAAACAGCCTGATGCCCGAGGTGCACACCGTCAAAGGTGCCAATGGTAACCACCGGATTGGGTACGGGTTTAAAATCTTTTATGCAGTTGTAAATTTTCATTTGAAATACTTAGAGTTTAGAGTGCCTAGAGAGCACTAAAGTTAAAAGTGCCTAGAGTTTAAGTTTTGTCGCTACAGATGTAAAAAGAGCAAGTATTTCGTTTGCTTCAGAGAGTATTGATTGAACTTTTTGTTTTTCAGACCAATTGAGTTCATCAATTATTTCTAACCAGAAAGCGGTTTCACTTGCTTCACTTTCACTTATCTTGATTTTATTGGTGAAGTCTGCTTTGCCTCTCGCCCGGTTTGCTTCCCGATAGTTGGCACCAATACTTGTTCCTGATTTTGTGATTTGATTTCTTATCACTTTCCCTTCAGGTGTAAAAGGCAAAGATGATGAAAGTTTAATAATATCAATTGCAAATGTTTTCGTCCTTTTTTCTAATTGCTTTGCAAATTCTTTATTGTCCATGGCATTCTCTTTATCATCTGTTTTCAATCACTCCCAACTCAAGGCACTCTAAGTACTCTCAACTTTAGGCACTCCAAGTACTCTCAACTTTAGGCACTCCAAGTACTCAGGGCACTTATCCTCTCCGCAATTTGCACCGCATTGGTGGCTGCACCTTTTCTTAAATTGTCAGCAACAATCCAAAGATTCAGTGTGTTGTCCTGCGAAAAATCCCTGCGGATGCGGCCCACCATCACCTCATCTTTTCCGGCAGACAGCAGTGGTGTCGGATACAATCCTGCTTCCGGAAAATCAAAAACCACCACCCCGGGCATGGTGCCCAAAAAGCGTTTGATTTCTTCGATGACGAAATCGTTTTCAAATTCAATATTCACAGCTTCCGAATGGCCGGTCATGACCGGAACCCTGACAGCAGTTGCCGTGAGCCGGATGTTGGCATCAAGAATTTTATTGGTTTCATTCACCAGTTTTATTTCTTCGGTGGTGTAACCGTCTTCCCCGAAATCGCCGGCATGGGGCAATACATTCAGGTCGATTTGATGGGGATATGCTTTTTCTCCTTCAACACCCTTTCGCTCGTTTGTAAGCTGAGTTGTACCTTTTGCCCCGCTGCCACTTACCGCCTGATAGGTAGAAACTACCACGCGTTTGATACCGTACTTTTTGTGCAAAGGCGATAGTGCCATCACCAATTGGATGGTCGAGCAGTTGGGGTTGGCAATAATTTTGTGCGCTTTTGTCAAAACAGGGCCATTGACTTCAGGAACGATGAGCGGTACATTTTCATCCATCCGCCAGGCTGAAGAGTTGTCGATAACGGTTGTTCCTGCTTCGGCAAAACGGGGAGCCCATTCACGCGAAACGACAGCACCGGCAGAAAAAATGGCGATGTCCGGTTTTGCTGCAACAGCTTCTTCCGGCGAAATGACTGTCCATGCTTTCCCCTGGAAATCAATTTGTGTGCCAACAGATTTTTGGGATGCAACAGGAAAAAATTCCGTAAGTTGAAAATGTCTCTCCTCCAACACTTTTATCATTTCCCTGCCCACCAGGCCGCTGGCACCAACTATCGCAATTTTCATTTTTTAGTATATTTACTTGCTGATTATAAAGGGATGCAAAATTATTAAAATATGGTAATTATCAGCCGAATAATAGCACCGTGTAGCGGTTCTGATTATTGTAAAGTCTTATACTTACAATAATTGATGCCTTACAGGCAAAGGAGTTAGCAAGAAATAGAAAATTTGGTCAAATTAAAGCTATGTTATTTTGAAAAATGTTTATCAACAAAAACGCTTCCCGATAGCATTTATTATGTTGGCATTATTTGTATTTCCACATTTGTTAAATGCACAAGTTACCGACGATTTCTCAGATGGCGATTTCACCCAAAACCCGACATGGACGGGTACCGAAAGCTATTTTAAAGTAAACGATAACAAACAACTTCAATTGAACGACAACGAAGAAAGGGAAGCTTTTTTGTCGACCCCGAATGCGATGGCGCTCAATACCGAATGGCGGTTTTGGGTAAAGCTTTCGTTCAGCCCTTCTTCCAACAACAACGCACGCATTTACCTCGTGAGCAATCAACAGGACATCACCCAGCCACTGAACGGTTATTTCCTGCAACTGGGCGAATCGGGCAGCAACGATGCCATCGAACTCTTCCGCCAGAGCGGCAATGATTTGCAGTCGGTTTGCCGGGGGACAGAGGGCCTGATTGCTTCTTCTTTTACCCTTCGCATTAAAGTCATCCGCGATGCACAGGGCAACTGGAAAGTTTTTGCCGACCCCACGGGCGGTGAAAATTTTACACCCCAGGGCGAAGGCTCCGACAACACATTTACATCAACCGCTTACATCGGTTTTTACTGCAAATACACGGTAAGCAACAGCACAAAGTTTTATTTTGATGAGGTTTATACCGGCGAGATAATTGTGGATAATACACCACCTGTTTTGCTTTCAGTGGTTCCTGATTCAGAAAATACACTGAAGTTGCAATTTGACGAAACCGTGAGCAAAGAAAGCGTGGAAACGCTCACCAATTATCAATTAAATCAGGGTTTCGGAAACCCGGATCAGGCCAGCCTGGATGCGTCCGACCCGACGATTGTTCATTTGAAATTTTCGGGCACTTTCGGAAACGGACAAAGTTATTTATTGGCTGTTTCTAATGTGGAAGACCTGTCGGGCAATGCAATGCAGCCCGTCGAAATGCCCTTCACATTTTACCATCCGCAGCCCTTTGATGTGGTGATTAACGAAATAATGGCCGACCCCACACCCTCTGTCGGTTTGCCAGAATATGAATACCTCGAACTCTTCAACCAAACCGATAATATCATCGACCTGAGTGGCTGGACGCTGACCATTGGTTCTTCCGAAAAGCTTTTTGAAAAGGTGGTGATTGCACCCAATGGTTACCTCATCCTGGCCAAAAATGAAGCCGAAGCATTGCTTGGGATTTATGGCCCTTTTTATGGCTTTAGCAGTTTCTCGCTGACCAATTCGGGGCAGTCGCTGGTATTGCGCGATAAGGAGGGGGTGCTCATTTCAAGTGTAAATTATACCGACACCTGGTACAACAATCCCGATAAGGAAGAGGGTGGCTGGTCGCTGGAGCAGATAAACCCGGAAAATGTGTGTTCGGGGAGGGAAAACTGGACGGCTTCCAACGACATCAAAGGGGGCAGTCCCGGAGCAGAAAATTCGGTACGGAGCGAAGTGGTATTCCTTCCGGCGCTCTCCCGTTTCGAAATGCCGGATAACAACACTTTGCAGCTGTTTTTTACCCAAAAGATGGATGCGGAAAAGTTGGGTGGTAAAACAGCTTATTCTGTGGACCAGTCTGTTGGAAACCCTGCATCAGTTCTTGCTTTTGAAGAAGAACCCGAAAAGGTGGAATTGCTTTTTGAAAATGAATTTGAAGCGGGCATTATTTTTCAATTGACGATCAGTAAACAACTTCAAAATTGTTTGGGACTGGAAATGACAGCAGACACGACAGTCTCCTTTGGTATTCCCGCCAGCGCCGGTTCTAATGATATTCTCATCAACGAAGTGCTGTTCAACCCCTGGACAAATGGGGTGGATTATGTGGAAATTTACAACCATTCCGACAAGGTAATCGACCTGAAATCACTGCAATTGGGGACGGTAAAAAACACACCGCCCAATCCACCGGACACCAGTTTTTACACCATATCCGACATCCAAAGCCTGTTTATTCCGGGCGATTACCTTTTGCTGACTTCCTCGCCGGAGGCGGTCAAAAAGCAGTATTCAACCACAAATCCCGATGGCTTTTTAAAAGTCGATCCTTTTCCTTCTTACAATAATGATGACGGAACTGTCCTGTTGGTTTCTGCATCACAAATAATCGATGCCTTCAATTATTCGGAAGATATGCATTATCCACTCCTGAATTATGTGGACGGGGTTTCACTGGAGCGTACCCGTTTCGATTCGCCAACACAGGACGAAACCAACTGGCATTCGGCAGCCGAAAGCGCGGGCTTTGGTACACCGGCATTTCAGAATTCGCAATTTATCCCACCGGAAAATAGTGATGAGGAAATTGTACTCATTCCCGAAATATTCTCCCCTGACAATGATGGTTACGACGACATCATCGGTATTCATTATCAGTTCGCCCAGCCCGGTTATGTAATGACGGTGCAAATTTTTGATGCCAACGGACAAGCGGCCCGTCAATTGGTGAACAACGAATATTTGGGAACAAGCGGCGTCATCAATTGGGATGGTATCCGTGATGATAATTCCAAAGCCCCGGTCGGGATTTACGTTTTTTATATCGAGGTTTTCGACCTGGACGGAAATGTGAAAAAATACAAAAAGGTGGGGGTGCTGGCAACGAAGTTGTAATCAGGCTTCCTTCAACATTCTTTCGTACAGCACGATACCAACCCGGTTAATGTGTTCGATTAATGCTGCTTCTTTGATTCTGTCGAAGATAATCAAATCAAATTTATAGGGTAAAAACAATTGATCGATTTCCAGTGAAAGGTCAATGATGTCGTTTAGGTTTAAGGCCGTTCCTTTTAATGCAAGGTCAACATCGGAACCCTCCTTAAAGTTTCCTTTGGCCCGTGAACCAAATAAAATGACCCCCGAAATCTTTTTGTTTTTATTCAAAATGGAAACCACATTGTTCAAGTCGGATTTCAACAGACCGTATTTTTTGTTTTCTACCATTCAAATCAACATTTTGCTTACCGCATCTTTTCTTCTTCCAGCCGAATATGAATCTCCCTTAACAGAAAAAAGTAAACTTTTCTTATATCTTCAATAATTTCTTTTGCAGCTTCCTCATCATAAGTATGGCTGGTTAAATTCCGACTTTTGTGCATGCGCATCCATGCTTTTCCATCAATAATATATCCATCCTGAAAGCTTTGTTCAATCACCGGCCTGGGTCCCAATATGTCAGCGTATCCTTTGTCTTTTAATAAGTCTTGCAGGGTTTTCCAGGCTAATTCATAAGTGTATTCAAAAGCTTTAATTAAACCTTGCTTTTCCATTTCATTTAATTCTTCTTCCTGAATAAATCTTTCTAATTGCTGAAAAGCTTTGTTGAAATTGATGAATCGCTGTTGCCATCTGTTGTCAATATTTTCCTTGTTCATCATGTTGTATTTGTACAAAATTGTAAAGATATGGGATTTTATCGTACCACTTTCTTCGTCCTCGTTTGCAACGAGGACGCTAAAATGCGTTATAAATCTATCCGCGTTACAAACGCAGACAAGTTGAGTTAACTTTTCCCCCCACTGGTCGAAGTTACAAACTTCGACCCCTACCGCACAAGCACCACCGTCCCCTCAAGGGTTTTGCTTTGTCCGGGCCGGCTGATTTCTTCGTAAACAATTTTGTAAATGTAGGCACCATTGGGACTGGCTTTGCCGTTGTAGTTTCCATCCCAACCACAATCGATGTCGTTGCATTCGAAGATTTGTTGCCCCCAGCGGTTGAAAATAGTAAGTTGATATTTGCTCACATAATCGTATTTGGGGATGGCTTTGAAAATATCGTTCAGTCCGTCTCCATTGGGGGTAAAAGCATTGGGTAGGTAGAAGGGAGTTCCCCCACCCCAAAGGACTTGTACGGCATCGGATGATTTGCAACCCTCGTAAGAAATGACTTCCACAACATAATGCCCCATGCTGTCGATTTGGATGGCTTCGGTTATTTCTCCTGTATTCCAGAAGTAATATTCGGCACCGTTTCCGGCTTCGAGCAGATAGCCGGGTTCTGCCCAGATTGTATCGTAATCGGCAAATGCAATTTCAGGAAAGGGGTTTACGGTGATGTCAATGGTTTTGCTTTCGATGCAATTCACAGTATCTGTAACTGTTAGTTTGTAATTTCCATCTTGGTTGGGATTAATTCCTAAGATAATAAGCTGTCTTTTGTTACTTGAAAAATTATCAGGGCCTTCCCAAAAGTAATTGAGCTCACCACTACCTTCCAATACAAGGGGTGATACCACAACAGTGTCACCTTCACAAACAGACTGTTCACTAT
>JAKIVD010000041.1 GCA_021647205.1 Bacteroidales bacterium
CGCTCTCTGTCGTAGAAGTCGACCCCCGCTACTTCCGGCCAACAGAAGTTGACCTGCTTATCGGAGATCCAACCAAAGCTCACCAAAAACTGGGCTGGAAACCGGAATACGACCTGAAAGGCCTGGTGGAAGACATGATGCGATCAGATATTCAACTGATGAAAAAAGAGGCCTATTTGAAGGAAGGTGGGTTCAGGACAATGAACTATTTTGAGTAAAGCGTGGATTATGCAGATTATAACGGATTACACGGATTAGGGGTTGTTTCATCATTTAATTCAGGATGGACAAGTTACTTTATGAGGAAGAAACCTATAAAATTACTGGAGCTTGCATGAAAGTACACTCGAGCCTGGGCAGTGGATTTCTGGAATCGGTTTATCAGGAAGCGCTGGAAAAGCAATTTATCAAAGATAAAATACCATACAAGCGGCATCAAAAATTGAACATTGTTTTCAATAATGAAAAGCTAAAAAAATACTTTGTTGCTGATTTCGTTTGTTATGAAAAAATTGTTCTTGAATTGAAAGCCGTAAGTTTTTTGCGTAAAGATGATGAAAAGGCAGTTACTTAATTATTTAAAAGCAACTTCAATGGAAGTAGGCCTGTTAGTTAATTTTGGGCAGAAAAGTTTATTATGGAAAAGGATGATCAATACAATATCTGTGTAATCCGCACCAATCCGCGTAATCTTTACCTAATTCAATTATTATACAAATAAAAAAACAGCAAACATAAAATCATTAACAATGCAAAGAAATTCAAAGATATATGTCGCCGGCCACACCGGGCTTGTTGGCTCCGCCCTTGTAAAAGCCCTTAAAAACAAGGGATATACAAATATTATTGGCAAAACTATTGAAGAACTTGACCTAAGGAATACCCAATCGGTAAAGACTTTTTTTGAAGGGGCAAAACCGGAATACGTCATCCTGGCCGCGGCAAAAGTAGGGGGCATTATTGCGAACAACACCTACAGGGCCGAGTTTATTTTTGATAACCTGATGATTCAAAACAACATCATCGATCAGGCCTACCGGAATGGGGTTAAAAAACTGCTATTCCTTGGGAGTACCTGTATTTATCCCAGGGAAAGCCCTCAGCCCATGCAGGAGGACGCATTGTTGACCTCCCCCCTGGAATACTCAAACGAACCTTATGCCATCGCCAAGATAGCCGGAATAAAAGTTTGCGAAAGCTACAATTTACAATACGGAACAAACTTTATCTCCGTCATGCCGACCAATCTTTATGGCCCGAATGATAATTTTGATTTGGAAAAAAGTCATGTACTGCCCGCTTTGATCCGGAAGGTTCATCTGGGGAAATGTCTTGAACAAAACAACTGGGAGGCAGTGCGTGATGACCTTAACAAACGTCCTGTAGAAGGCGTAGATGGCAAGGCCGAAGAGGCTGATATTCTTGAAAAACTGAAAGCTTATGGAATTACGAAGCCCCCTCAACACCCCAACACCCCGGCACATAATGATACTGTCAGGGTGGAAATCTGGGGCTCAGGCAAGCCTATGCGCGAATTTTTGTGGAGTGAGGAAATGGCAGCTGCATGCGTTTATGTAATGGAAAATGTTGACTTTATTGATCTGGTTAAATTATCCATTGTACCATCTGCTTCCGGCCTGGCTGAAAACTGTACAACAATTGAAGAGTTTAAAGCCCGTAAAACAGAAATCAGAAACACGCACATTAACATTGGTACCGGCAAAGAAATCAGCATAAAACAACTTGCAGAATTGGTTAAAAAGCAAGTAGGATTTAAAGGGGAATTGTATTTCAATACCGAAAAACCGGACGGCACCATGCGCAAACTTACAGATGTGGGTAAGTTGCACAACCTGGGATGGCACCATAAAATTGATATTGAAGAAGGGGTTGAGAAAATGTATAAGTGGTATGTGAGTTAAAACTGTACGTTCAGCGCTGAGGCATTATCGGGTGAGTTTGCGGGCTGGCATGCCGCGAGCGCCTGGAACAACGATAAGCGCACTGTTTCATGAAGACCCGATTCCCGCGACATGCCCAACCCATCAGGAGAGGAAGAAGTGATGTACGACCCGGCCTGTTTTAGTATTCATCAGGTATTTGCCTGGTAACCCGGTTTCGACAGGAAAATATTCCTGGTCAAACTTTGCAATGGGGAGAGAATTGCCTGAAATGGATAAAAAAGAAAATCTTAAGACCCAACCATGAAAATTATCTCCGTAGTAGGTGCGCGGCCCAACTTTATGAAAATTGCCCCCTTCATCCGGGCAATCCAACAGTACAATGAAACGATTATTGCGGATGGAATTTCCTCCTCTGGAGGGGGTGCCCAAAGGGTGGGGGAGGTTAACCCCAAAGGGGGAGATGTCCGAAGGACAGAGGGGGTCAACCACCTCCTCGTCCACACCGGCCAGCATTACGACGACCGGATGTCGAAAGCTTTTTTCAAAGCACTGAACATCCCCGATGCCGATATTAACCTGGGGATTGGCTCGGGCTCGCATGCCGAACAAGTTGGTCAAACGATGATTGCTTTTGAAAAAGTTTTGGTAGCGGAAAACCCTGACTGGGTCGTGGTTGTTGGTGATGTAAATGCGACATTGGCATGCAGTGTTACAGCCAAAAAACTAAACATAAAAGTTTGTCATATTGAAGCCGGTTTGCGCAGCCGGGACATGACCATGCCTGAAGAGGTCAACCGCCTTGTTACCGACCGCTTGTCGGATTTGCTGCTTATTCCCGACAGGCTTTCGGGAGAAAACCTCCGAAAGGAAGGCGTTCCTGAAAACAAAATAGCTTTCGTGGGCAACATCATGATCGATACACTGGAAACGAACAGGGAAAATGCAGGGAATTTGTCATTAGACAATATAATAAAGGATAATCTTATTGACGGACAAATCGCCCCTTCGCCCCTTCGCCCTTTTGCCCTTATGACCATGCACCGTCCTTCGAACGTTGACACCAAAGAAATACTTCAGCTGCTCATCGAGTTTTTATCAAATGAAATTACAGAAGATATGTTTCTTATCTGGCCCATCCATCCCCGCACCCAAAGCCGGTTGAAAGAGTTCGGATTGTGGGAAGACATTATCAAAAATAAAAAGGTTATTTTATTGCATCCTGTTGGTTACCATGAAATGCTGAAACTAAATATGGGAGCAAAACTTATTTTGACGGACAGTGGTGGTTTACAGGAAGAAAGTTGTGTGCTTGGTACGCCCTGCCTCACCCTGCGCTGGAATACCGAAAGGCCAATAACCTTGCGCGAAAATGGGGGCGCTTCGGTACTCGTCGGTAACAATGTGGAACGCATCAGAAATGAATACTACAAAACCCTTCAATTATTGAGAAGTCCTCAACGCCCTGAATTGTGGGACGGAAAAACCGCAAAGCGATGTGTAGAGGCAATAGTGAACTTTAAAGATGAATAAAAAAACAGCCCTGAGAAACAAGGCCGGTGGTTCTCCCCCCTGGGGGGAGTCAGAGGGGGGTTACCTTCCCCGTTTAGTTCTGAGGATGCGAGGCATCCGCGAGAGCCTGGTACAACAGTAGGTGTCCCCCTGTTCCATAACAACCCGATTCTTTCGGTCTGCCTGCCAAAGCGAAGCGGCGGACAGGCCACGCCTGCGCCAAGTCCTTCGCATGGGTGCCTCAGAAATAAACGGGTGTTGTTTTTTTCGTTCAATTCTGAGGAAGAATTACTTTCCTCCCCTCATCAAATTCCCTAACTTTGCAGCCTCATTTAATCCAATCTGTTGTACATCCTGAGTTTTGATATAGAAGACTGGTTTCATATTTTTCATCCCGCCTATGAAAACAAACCCGAACTATGGAACAAATTAAATCACAGGGTGGAGAGCAATACCCAATGGGTCTTGGATTTTCTGTCCCGCCATCAGTTAAGGGCCACTTTTTTCTGTCTCGGCTGGGTAGCCGAAAAATACCCACAGCTCATCAAATCCATCCACGAAGCCGGCCACGAGGTAGCCGCGCATTCGTACATGCACAACAAGATATCAAACCTGAACCCGGAAACTTTTTTTACGGATACAAAACGCGTAATCGATATTTTAGAGAACCTGACAGGCAGCAAAATAACGACCTACCGTGCCCCGGGGTTTTCTATGAATAAAAATACTTTGTGGGCTTTCGAAATCCTTCACGATTTGGGGATCGAAAACGACAGCTCTTTCAAATCGGGGCTGTTTATGGGCTTTTCAGGCAGGATACCTAATGAGCCCTTTGTTTTAAAAGGCAACGGATTTGAACTCCGCGAGTTTCCGACACGCACCTTTAACTTTCTCGGTAATCACTTAATCTACAGTGGGAGTGGATACTTCAGGGTATATCCCTACAGTTTTATTCAAAAAATGTTCAGGGCCTCAAAATATGAGATGGCCTATTATCATCCGCGTGATTTTGACAATGGGATTCACAACTATTTAAACAACCATGCCTTCGTCAAACTAAAATACCGCATTGGGACAAACAGCTCACGAAAAAAACTGGATAAGCTGGTCAGGGAATTTGACTTTGTAACCATGGAAAAGGCAGTCGGTCAGTTTGATTGGGAAAATGCAGTTGTATTTGATTTGATGAATGGCGAAAACAAAAAGGCTGATGTGTGAAGTTAGTTGCTTTTATCATACTTTTGTAAGTACAAAACAGCAAGCTTAACAAAATGCGAAATTTATTTTACTTTCCGGACCTGGTCCCCCTTATTGGTTTCTTATTTGCTTTTGTTATTACCTATATTGCCATACCATCATTGGTTGATGTAGCGCGTGCCAAACACCTTTTTGACGAACCCAACGGCCGTACTTCGCATAGTGTGAAAACCCCGACCCTGGGCGGGATGGCAATTTTTGCCGGCTTTATCATAAGCATTATGATTTTCCTGTACATCCCCGACATCCCTTATGTTCAGTATGTGATTGCTGCCATTATTGTCATCTTTTTCATCGGCCTGAAAGATGATATAATAGCGGTTGCCCCCCTGACCAAGTTTGTTGCCCAATTGTTTGCCGCTACGATTATTGTCGACCTGGGAAATATCCGCTTGCATGGTTTGTACGGTTTCATGGGGGTTACGGATATTGGCTTTTATGGAAGCGATTTATTGAGCATCTTTGTTATTATTGCCATTGTAAATGCTTTTAATTTAATCGACGGTATTGATGGCCTGGCAGGTAGTATTGGTGTTTTGGCCAGCCTGTCTTTCGGACTTTGGTTTTATCTCGCCGGCCACACCCAGTTGTCAATTCTGTCCTTTGCGCTTACCGGCTCCTTACTGGCATTTTTGCGCTTCAACCTCTTCTCCGTCAAACACAAGATTTTTATGGGGGATATTGGCTCACTGCTCATTGGCCTTGTTATTGCTGTCCTGGCCATTAAGTTCAATGACCTGAACGGAAGCTATTCGGGGCCGTACAAAATTCCGGCAGCGCCGGCAGTTTCCATCGGCGTCTTGATTGTCCCCATTTTCGATACAGTAAGGGTGTCCATTATCCGGATAATGAAAGGTCAATCGCCATTTTTACCTGACAAGCGACACGTCCACCACCACCTGCTCGAATTGACCGGAAGTCACCGGAAATCAACAAGCATTATTCTTTTGGTGAATGTTGGGTTTGTTGTTATCTCACTTTTGTTGTCCTGGTTAAGGATTTTTCAACTTACCCTTATTCTTATTGCTTTGGCGATGTTGCTTTCATACATACCCTATGCGCTGTTAAAGAAGAAAAGAAAAGCCATTTAATAAACGTCTTCGTTTAGTCCTGAGTGAAATATGGCAGTAGTTCTGTACCACAAACAGCTAATCGTTTAGCATTAAGGGGCCACCACTGGCCGGTTCTCTTCCCCGAGGGGGTTCAGAGGTGATGGTGCGGGCTGGCGCCGATGAAAAATTAAACCCTCCGATTTCCGCTTTCCCCTATCTTTGTAGCTTTACTCAACAACTTTTTCCATGAAAAGAAAAATACTTTCACTTTTTACCTCAATACTCTTTCTAAGCGTGGTACAGGGACAAGACCTTTACCTTCCGCTCAACCGCGATTACAATTTCGAATTACAAAAAGCCGTTTATTCTTCAGCATACCGCTTTCATACTTCCATCCAGCCCTGGCAGCGGAATGAATTGGAGCAGGCTTTCAATTACGATTCCATCGCACAATTGAACCGCCTGAGAAAAAAAATCCCGAAAAAATGGAAACAAAAAGCCTGGGATAAATTCCTGAACGACAATGTGGTTGCCCTTCACCGCCCTGACTTTGATGTCGTGCTCAACCCTTTGATGAATTTTTCAATGGGACGCGAAACCAATGAGGAAAAATCAACCTGGGTCAATACCCGTGGCTTTGAAGTAAAGGGCAGGATCGGCAGGGGGTTCACCTTTTACAGCAGTTTTTACGAAAACCAGGCCGTCTTTGCGAATTACCTCGACACTTATATCCGGAGCGTGCGCGTTGTACCGGGGCAGGGAAAAGTAAGGGGTTTTAAGGGAGGTGGTTTTGACTTTGCATCGGCTACCGGCTATATTGCGTTTCATGCGGAAAAGTATTTCAGCATTCAGCTGGGGCACGGGAAAAACTTTCTCGGCGACGGCTACCGCTCCTTGTTGTTGTCTGACAATGCTTTCAACAATTTATTTCTGAAGGCAACACTTAATTTCTGGAACATCAAATATACGGTGCTTTACAACCAGTACATCGACATCAACGAAAACATCCCGGATGTTGGATACGCCCGTAAATACAGCACGGTACATTACCTGAGCTGGGCCATCTCCAAAAGGGTGAACCTGAGTTTTTTCGATGTCATTGTCTGGCAAACGACGGACAGCCTCGGGAATTACCGTGGCTTCGATTTGCAATACCTGAACCCGGTAATCTTTTTACGTCCGGTTGAATTCAGTACCGGGTCGCCTGACAATGCCCTGTTGGGACTGAACCTGAGTGTAATTGTGGGCCGGCACAATGTTTTTTACGGCCAGTTGATCCTGGACGAATTCAAACTGGAAGAAGTAACTGCCGGCAACGGCTGGTGGGGAAACAAGCAGGGCTTCCAGCTGGGCTTTAAAACTTACGACCCCTTTCGCTTAAAAGGACTTTATTTCCAGACGGAATACAATTGGGTACGCCCCTATACGTATTCTCAAAGTCTCCCGCTGAAAAACTACGGGCATTATAATCAGCCACTGGCCCACCCGATGGGTGCGAATTTTTGGGAATGGGTTTCCATTGTCAATTACAACATCAAACGCTTTTATTTCAGGTATGAATTTCAGTACGCCCTTTATGGCCTGGATTACGACGGAAAGAATTTCGGGAAAAATATTTACAAACCCTACACTACTAGGGAAAACGAATATGGAAACTATGTGGGGCAAGGCCTTGAAACAACGGTTTTGTACAACGATATTTCTGTAAGCTACCTGATTAACCCTGCCTACAACTTCAATATCGCCCTTGGCTACACCAACCGCAGTTCGGCAAATGACAAGGAAACAGTGAATACTTCTTACATTTACATTGCCTTAAGAACTTCCCTCCGCAATTTTTATTATGATTTTTAATGGGGCGCCTGAAAAGCATACCGCCCGATGAAGGTGCGGCGCAATGGAACAGTTTTGCCCGCGAACAGTCATCCTTAGTCCCCCATTCCTTTCATCCCTCCCTGCTGAATTTCTATACCGCTTATTTTGACTGGAAGGCCTATTATTTTCTGTTGTACGACGAAAATAAACCGGTCGGTATTTTTCCGCTGATTGATTCGGGACGTTGTTTTGTGAGCCTGCCGCATTTTTCATACGGTGGATTTATTCAACCGAAGAACAAGGCCCTGTTCAATACCGGGACAACCGCATTGGAACTTATCCGGCTTGTACGCAAAGAAAAACCTTCACCGGGATTTCTGGCTTTTCAAACCGAAAAACAAAACAACACGGAGAAGCAACCGGTTTCACCGGCTGAAAAACTGTTCATCCGCAGTATGATGAAATTTGATGGGAGCGTGAAAAGCAACAAGGTTTCCAGCATGATTTATTTAGCTGATGACAAAGAAAAAATGTGGGGACTTTTGTCTCCCAATTTGAGACGCAAGCTTCGGAAAACAATGAAAAACGGTTTGGAAGCGAAGCATGGCAGGGCGGAATTGCTGGATGAATTCTACCAGGTTTATGCACGCAACATGCACCGGCTTGGTTCCCCTGTTTATGCCAAGTCCTTTTTTCGCTCCCTCCTCCTAAGCGACCAAAGCGGCGAAGCAAGAATCTTTATTTCCACCATCAACGGAAAAACTGTCGGCGCTGCTTTTCTGATGTCGTACTTTGGTTTTTATGAGAACACCTGGTTTGCGACCAACAGGGCTTTTAAAAAATACCTCGTTTCCGATCACCTGCATTGGCAGATGGTTCAATTTGCCATCGAAAACAGGGGCTCTGTTTATTCGATGGGCAGGAGTACCGGTTCTGAAAGTGTCCACCGCTACAAAAAGCACTGGCCGGTAACAGACAAACCCTTGTTTACTTACGAACTTAACCGGGCACCGGGATTGAAAAAATATCAATGGCTGGCTTCAATCTGGAAGATGTTCCCCTATCATCTAACTCTCCTTTTAGGGCCACGACTGGTCAGGCATATTTATTAGGTGAAAGAAAATGGCGAGAGGGCGACGGGGAGTGAAAAAGCGAGAGGGCGACGGGGAGACTGGGCGACGGGGAGAGTGGGCGATGGGGCGATGGGGCGAAGGGGCGATGGGGTGACGGGAGTGCGAAAGGGGACGGGGAAAAGGCTGAATTATAATGACCAGTTCCCGGGAGCGCTCATCATTTTAACTATCATGGCAATAATATGGTCGTATTTATCATTCAGTTTATCATGCAGCTGGCTGTCAATGTAACTGCATTCCTGAGCATAGTCAAGCCAAACCTGTGTTTCGGCAGCTTCGCCTTCTGAGTCAGACAATTTTGAGATAAAATGTTTTGGATATCTTCTTTTTCGAAATGCCTCAGCAATATTTCCTGATACAGAACGGGATGATCGGCGAACCTGATCAGTAAGCGAATATCTTTCCTCTACTGGAAATTGTTTTGTCATCTCAAAAACTTCCATTCCCGCCTCAAATGAAAGCTGAAAAACTTTCAACTCCCGATGTGTTTTTATCTTCTCCATCATCTTTTTTTATCCTGAATGGCATCAATTTTCATTTTGTTGTACGATTCCCTGAATTTCTCCCCATCGCCCCATCGCCCCATCGCCCCATCGCCCCCTCGCCCCCTCCCCCACTCTCCC
>JAKIVD010000042.1 GCA_021647205.1 Bacteroidales bacterium
TGTTCCTGCACGGCCTTCACCAGGGGGACAACAAACTGCGAATAGCTGACACTGTAAAGCTCATTCTCGGTTTTTGCGGGGGTTACACCGCTGAAATCATAGTTGCATTCCAGGGCGGCCTGCTCCACTTCCTGGGCGATGAAACCGGTGATACGCATCTTTTCGATGTCGTACTTGCCGGGCCAGTCGGGAACATCTTTATCTCCGTAATATAAAGCGTTCTGACGGCGGATATTCAGCTTGTAAGTTACGGGATTGAGTTTCATCACAAAGTCAAGTCCGGGTACATCTTTCCGGATATTTTCTTTGATCCGCCCGTCGCTGTATGTGCTCCAACCAACCTGCCCGCCTATCCAGGTTACGCTGGTATTGCCGATTTCAACGCGGTTTGAAGGATCGGTAACATTACTCCCTACACTGTACCCAATACCTGTATAATTTGAATAGGAAGTTGTTCCATAGGGCCAACCATTGTCACCGATTAAGGTATTGCCATTTCCGCTGGTCAGGTTATGTAAAGCCCAGCGTCCGACTGCGGTGTTGTCACTTCCGGTAGTGTTTTGCAAAGCCTGGTGGCCAATGGCAGTATTTTTACTGCCAGTAGAAACCGAAAAAAGGGCCCGTTCACCAAAAGCTGCATTACTGCTTCCTGATGAAACTAAATATAAAGCCCTGTCTCCAACTGCTGTATTGAAGCTTCCGCTGGAATTCGATGCGATAGCTTGATAACCTATGGCAGTATTGCTGTTTCCAGTATTGTTTGATGGAACCGTGGAACCTTTAAGCGCCTCATAACCAACAGCTACATTTGCATTTACGAAGGGTGTTGTTGTGTTATTTCCATAATACATTGCATTCGTTCCAATGGCTGTAGCATTGCTTCCGGCTTTGTTTTCAAAAAGTGCTTGTGAGCCGATTGCAGTATTTTTATGTCCGGTATTGTTCTCTAAAGAGTTGTACCCAATTGATGTATTATCGCTACCTAAAGAATTTGATTGCAGCGCATTCATCCCGACAGCTACATTGGCATTTCCGTCTGTGTTTAAGAGCAGTGCTCCGTTTCCAACAGCAGTATTATAATTTCCGACATTGTTATTTTCAAGAGCAGATGCTCCGGCAGCCGTATTCCAGCCACCTGTATAATTTGATTTCAGAGCATCTGCACCTGTTGCTGTATTATAACTACCGCTATTTAAATTGAGAGCCATTGCACCTACCGCGGTGTTTGAATTTGTTGTGGAATTTAAATAGAGTGCTTGCAGGCCTATGGCTGTATTGTCCCAGCCGATTGTATTGCTGTAAAGTGCTTTAGAGCCCACGGCCACATTGCCCGACATGAGGTTATTGTAAAGCGCCGAATCGCCTACGGCTACCAGGTTGGAGTGGGTAGTGTTGCTGTATAAGGCTTTTGGGCCAATGGCGATATTGGAATGGCCGGTAGTGTTGGATGCAAGTGCGCGAGCCCCATTTGCCACGTTCCCATCCCCGCTTGTATTCGAAAAAAGAGCGGATTTTCCTATAGCCGTATTGTTTTGCCCTCCGGTGTTGAGTGCAAGTGCAGAATAGCCAACTGCCGTATTGCTGTCTCCTTCAATATTTGAATGAAGGGCTTTATTCCCCAAAGCAGTATTATAAGAGCCTGTCGTATTACTGCTCATCGTACTTACACCAACGCTTGTGTTATAGCTTCCGGTTGTATTGTTAAAAAGCCCGAATGAGCCAATCGCTGTATTGTGGTTGCCTGAAAGATTATGGTAAAGTGTTTGGGAGCCGATGGCACTATTAATATACCCGGTATTGTTTGAGAAGAGGGCTTTCGAGCCAACAGCAGTATTTTCCACAGCTTCACCAACATCGGTGGCCCCCTCGCCGTTATGAAACAAAGCCGAATCGCCGATGGCCACCAGATTGGAGCGGTCGGTGCTGTTGTATAATGCTTTCGGGCCGATGGCGACATTGGAGTATCCGGTGATATTGCTTTCCATGGCCCAGGGGCCAATGCCTACATTCCATGAACCGGTTGAGTCGCTATAACATGCGAAGTAACCGACTGCAACATTGTAATGGGAAGAATAATTATTTCGCAAAGAAAAAGCCCCTAAAGCTGTATTCCTCGAACCGGTTGAATCCTGAAACATACTGTAATAACCGACCGCTGTATTTTCATAACCACTGGTATTGGAACGAAGGGCTGCATGTCCGATAGCCGTGTTTTCATGGCCTGTTGTATTAAAACAACTCGAATTCATGCCGATGGCTATATTGTGATTACCTACGGTGTTATTGCGTAACGAATGACCACCAATAGCATTGTTCGCATATCCAATTGTGTTGGAATAAAGCGCTTCTTCCCCAATGGCAACATTGGAAAACCCTTCCGTATTCAGGTAGAGCGCATCATAACCGTTGGCTACATTATTATCCCCTGTTGTATTGGAATAAAGCGCTTCAAAACCATTTGCTGTATTACCCAATCCGGTTGTGTTTGAAAACAAAGCTTTGGAGCCAACAGCAGTATTTCCCACAGCTTCAGCATCATAGGTGGTCCCCTCGCCGTTATGAAACAAAGCCGAGTCGCCGATGGCCACCAGGTTGGAGCGGGTGACATTGGCTTGTAAGGCATCCACTCCTATGGCTACATTCGAGCTGCCGGTTGAGTTCTTCCGTAGTGCATCATAGCCCACGGCCACATTCATGTTTCCGGTAGTATTTGATGACAGTGCCTGATAACCGGTGGCACTGTTCCCGATTCCGTCATCATTGCTGGCCAGCGTGGCAAAGCCCAGGGCCGTATTGGATGAAGCTGTAGTATTGTTGGAAAGCGCGTAGGAACCGACTGCCGTGTTGTATATTCCTCTGGAGTTGGCCTTCAAAGCCCTTGACCCGATGGCAATGTTAAATCTTGAATCGTAAATGTCAGTGGAGGCACTTCCGTTGCTGACCAAAGCCGAATCGCCGATGGCAATGTTATACCTGTCGGTAAACAGACCGCCTGTACCTTTGCCGATGAAAAGACTGTTGTGTGCCGGCTCGATCCGCATGGAGTCCATGCTGAAGGAATTGACATTGAGGGCATAAAACCGGACAACATCTTCGTCGGGAGTGGCTTCAACCTCTATTTTAGTGTCCCCGTCTGCATCGGCAAGGCCGGGTATATTGCCCGCACGCAGCTCTTTCCAGGCGCTGTTCTGATAAAACCAGAAACTTTGGGTGCCGGTATCGTAAACCAGCAGGCCGTTGGCCGGTGAGGTAATGCCGGTCCGCTGGGCGGTGGTCATGCGCGGCACCAGCATGCCCATGCTGGTGGATTTTATATCGAGCATGGCCGAGCCGTCGGGGCTGCTGCCATCGGTGTTGATGGCTACCTGGCTGAAAGCGGCGACAGAAAGCAGTATGATTGTTAGAAGGATGATTGTTTTTTTCATGGTTTTTTTGTTTTTGGCCCTGCCATAAATGGCGGGGTAACTGATTTGTTTCACTACATTATATTAAGAACGCTATCAGTTTCCTCGTCCTTTAGGACGGGGTTCAACCCCCTTCCTATTCTCCTTTTATCAGTTCTTTTATTTGTTTGATCTCGGCTTTTAGTTGTTCTATGGTTTGCTGTTGCTGTTCAAGAAGTGCTTGTTGAGCTTCCTTATCAGCCGCAAGCTCCTGCACGGCTTTCACCAGTGGTACGACGAATCCGGCGTAGGAGATTCCGTACAGGTCCTTGTTGTTTTTTGGTGCCGTAACCCCGCTAAAATTGTAGTCTGATTCCCGGGCTGCTTTTTCCACTTCCTGGGCAATAAAACCGCTGAATTCGATTTCTTCGATGGCATATTTTTCTTCAGAGGCATTATCGTCTGTAACACCCATCAATGCGTTTTGCCTGTCCACATTAAAATGATAAGTTACCGGACGCAATCTTTTAATAAATTCCAGCCCTTTAACATTTTCGCGAACATTATCTTTGACCCTGCCGTCGGAGTAGGTAGTAAACAAAACCTGTCCTTTTATTTCGGTTATGCTGGTGTTCCCAAGATGTATCTGGTTATCACCGCTGATGGCCGTATTATAACCAACTGCTGTTGAGTTGCTGTAGGAGCCCGTACTGTAAGCATTGAATCCGATGGCGGTATTGTTATTCCCTGAAGTAACATTGTGAAGTGTGCCGGAACCATAGGCTGTATTCTGATATCCGCCGATGTTGTTGTCAAGGGAAAGATAACCGACGGCAGTGTTTTTATAGCCTACGGTATTGGCATACAATGCATGATAGCCAATGCTTGTATTGGAGCCCCCTTTTGTATTTTTATAAAGCGCTTTGGAACCAATGGCCGTATTGTTAACAGCTTCCCAGCCTGCAGATGCTCCTATCCCGTTGTTATACAACGCCGAATCACCAACAGCCACAAGGTTGGAGCGGTCGGTGTTGCTGTATAATGCGCTTGAACCAATGGCGATATTGGAATGGCCGGTCGTGCAGATAGATAGTGCTTGATAACCATTTGCTATGTTGTTGCTTCCGGTTGTGTTTGATAAAAGTGCGTAAGCTCCGTTTGCTGTATTCCAATCTCCGGTTGTGTTGTTACGAAGGGCCTGATATCCATTTGCTGTATTCCAATATCCGGTTGTGTTGTTACGAAGGGCCTGATATCCATTTGCTGTATTCCAATATCCGGTTGTGTTGTTGCGAAGGGCCTCATATCCATTTGCAATATTCTCACTTCCGCTTGTGTTTTTATAAAGTGCGTAAGCCCCATTTGCCGTATTAGAAGTTCCTGATGTGTTTTGATTAAGTGCATAATATCCTATACCTGTATTGTCAGATCCGGTTGTATTGGAATAAAGCGCTTCAAAACCATTTGCTGTATTACTCCATCCGCTTGTGTTTGAAAACAAAGCTTTGGAGCCAACAGCCGTATTTTTTAAAGCTTCATAAAAAAAGGTGGCCCCCACTCCGTTGTGAAACAAAGCCGAATCGCCGATGGCCACCAGGTTGGAACGGTCGGTATTGCTGTACAAGGCATTTGTGCCGACTGCTACATTGGAGTGTCCGGTGATGTTGCTTTCCATGACCCATGGGCCAATGCCTACATTCCATGAACCGGACGAATCACTATAACATGCATTGTAACCGACAGCAACATTGTAATGGGAAAAATAGTTATTTTGTAGAGAATGAGCCCCTAAAGCCGTATTCATTGAACCGGTAGAATCCCGATACATACTATAATAACCTATGGCTGTGTTTTCATAACCGGACGCATTTGAAAACAACGCATAACCCCCGAGAGCAGAATTATCATATCCGGTTTTATTATTGAGAAGCGAATAATAACCAACGGCTGTATTTCGATTACCACTGGTATTGAATAAAAGAGATGCTCTTCCTATAGCCGTATTGTTGTTTCCTGTTGTGTTTAAAGCCAACGCATAACCCCCCAAAGCAGAATTATTGTTTCCGGATATATTATCTCTAAGCGCATAAGCACCCATGGCTGTATTCATGGAACCTGAGTCATTGGCATAAAGAGAGTGACGTCCACTTGCCGTATTGAAATTCCCTGTGGTATTGGAACGAAGCGAAGCATTTCCTACAGCCGTATTGTCATAGCCTGTTGTGTTTAAATATAACGCATAACTCCCGAAAGCAGAATTGTCATATCCGGATGTATTATTTTTAAGCGCATAAGTACCAATGGCTGTATTCCAATAACCGGTCGTATTGGCAAACATAGCCTTTGAACCAACGGCAGTGTTGGCGCTTGCATTAATATCAGCTGTAGCCCCATTCCCATTATTGTACAGTGCCGAATCGCCCAAAGCAACATTTTCCCTGTCAGAAAACTGTCCTCCCGCTGTTCTCCCAATAAAAATGCTATTGCTTTGAGGGGCAATCCGAAATGTATCAATAATGAAACTTTCCAAAGTGCTGTTGCCACAATAAATTTTTATCAGGTCATCATCCGGATCCAAACCATTCCCACTTGTGATTTTTGTGTCAAAATCAAGATCGGCAATTTGTCTGGCAAATTCACTGGTCAGGTAATGCCAAGTGCCGGATTTGTAATACAGGAAACTCTTGGCATCGGTACCCCAAACCAAAAGTCCCTCTTCCGGACTGGGGATAGCAGAAGCCTGAGCTGCCGTCATCCGCGGTATCAGTATGCCACTTGTTGTTGATTTCACATCCAGCATTGCTGAAGCGTTTGGACTGCTGCCGTCGGTGTTGATGGCTACCTGGCTGAAAGCGGCGGCGGTAAGCAGGGTGATTGCCAGAATGATGATGGTTCTTTTCATAACTTTTGGGTTTTTAAGCCCCGGCCATAAATCCCGAGGGATCGGGACGGGTAACTGATTGGTTTTATATCCCTGCCCTGAAGGACAGGGTAACTGATTGGTTTCATATCCCTGCCCTGAAGGACAGGGTAACTGATTGTTTTCATAAGCTTGTTATCTCATTCAGTTTCCCCGCCATTTATGGCGGGGTTGCAGGGTTGCGGGCTTTCCCTTCCGGCCCCTGAGAGACGGTTAAAGATCAATCCTTTACCACTTTCCTGAACACCTGCACGCCTTCCCGGTAGGTAATCCTGAAAATATACATGCCTTTGGGCAGTGCTGACAGGTTGATCCTGTTGTGTTCCGAAAGGGCGTTCTCTTCAAGGACGAATTGTCCGTTGATGTTGTAAACGGTTAGTTTCGCCAGTTTGTGTTCCTTATCGGTGATGGTGATGAAATCGTGACCGGGGTTGGGCGCTATGCGTAAACTGTTTTGATAAATATCTTCAATGCCGTCAACAAATTGCAGAAAGAGGGTGTCGGAGTATTTGATGCAATCCACACCGGGTTCAATAACCGAGACCACAAGCCCGTCGGCAACATCATCGTTGCCTAGGCCGCCAACGGTAAAATTAAAATCGCCACCGTTTCCCATAGTGGTTTCAAGTGTCGTGTTTCCGCTGATCTGTATGAGGCTGTATTCCCAGGCCTCGTTTGTATTGGAGAGGCTCACCACGATATCGGAACCGATGTCCGGCGTCGTATTGTCAAGGACAGCTTCGGGTGTTATCAGCGGGCAAACATCTTTCACTTTTAACAGCAGCGCCAAAGGGTGGTCAGAAAAGTATAAAGTGCCCACGCTGATAAAGATTTTCCCTTCCGGGTTGATGGCAAGGTCGTAGGCGGTTTCATTCAGCCCGAAATCAAAATGTGTTTTCTGCAAAAGCTCGCCCTCCGGAGAATATTTTAACAGCGAAGCATCGCTGGAGCCGGCTTGTGTTTGTGCCAGAGCCAATATGTTGTCATCACCGTCGCGCAATATCTTTAAAAAAGTGGTGTTTGAATTCAGTGCACGGGTATAGGATTTTTTCCAGATCAGGTTACCGGCGGTATCGGTACGCATGATGATGCCGTCAGTATAATCCGGAAAACTCGGATCTGGCCCGGTTCCGCAAATAATATAACCCTGATCATCCGGTAAAATAAGGATGTCGTGTCCGGACTCTTTGCTGCCGTCTTCCTGAAAAATTTTCAGCTTCATAAGAAAAGCCGTATCACCGCTCAACTGTACTTTGGCCAGTAAAACATCCAGGTCTTCGGCACTGCCCGGAGTATATTCACGCTGTCCGGTAAGCACAAATGTTGAGTCATTGATTTTGTCCATACCCAGAAACCTGCCTTTCAAATAGGAGTCGTCGGGTTGCACAAAACTTGTATCCCATTTAAAACCGCCTGAAGCGTCTAATTTTCGCAGGGCCATTGAGATGCCCGTCCCGTAAGTAGATTTCTGTGCGGCGACCAGGTAGCCGCCGTCAGCGGTCTGTTCGGCATCGTAACCCGATTCATAACCGTTTTCTCCGTTACTTACCGTGGTTTTTATGATTTGTCCTCCGGGAGAGATTTTTGTAAAATAGGTGTTGCCTTCGTAGGGCCCGTAACGACCTGCCATGACATAGTTGTTGTCCTTGTCCTCCAGCAGTTTGCTTGCATACTGTGCGGTACTGTTGAACTGTTCTTCGGCAAAAGTTGTCCAGAGCACATTTCCGGAAGTATCGGTTTTCATGTAAAACATCGTGCCGATGCTTGAACTGGAGTTGCTGGGCCCTGCAATAAGCAGGTTTCCGTCTTCGGTGGAAAGAATGGCAGTTGCCTGGGCATAGTTGCCCAGCCCCGGCAGTTCGATGTAGAATTCCCGGATAAACTTTTGGGCAAAAAGTGTGGAAACCGATAAAATGCACGCCAATAAAGTAACAAGTGTTTTCATGGTGGTTTGTTTTAATAATGTTTAAAACAAATAAAACCCAAAACCCGTGAAACGCCTTGCACCATTGTTTCTAATGCTTGCACTATTTGTGCAATTGTTGGAGTGGCTTGTCTCTCTTCTCCTTTCAGGTCGAAAGCGGGGACCAGCGGGCAGGCAGCACCTGAAAGGTGGAAAGATGGAAGGTGTTAATCGAAATACATTACTTTTTCTTCGACCTTTCAGGAGGCCACTCCCTCCACTTTGTTCCGGGAGCGGCGCCACCTGAAAGGACAGGGGACGCCTCCCCCTTCTCCTTTCAGGTCGAAAGCGTGGGCTTGTGCGCAGGCAGTACCTGAAAGGTGGAATAAGAAAGAAAAAAACAGAGCAACATCCAAACATTAAAAAAAATAAAGCTAATTTTACAAGACAAATTCACGAAAATGGTATTTTATCCAAAAACCACAAACCATTATGAAAAACTCCAATTCGGAGAAACCTACCATATTTTAAACAAAGCAATTGGTAATGATAAACTGTTCATTGCAGAGAAGGATTACCTTTATTTTCTGCAAAAACCCGGACGCTATTTATTGCCGTGGATTGATGTACTTTCTTACTGTTTAAGGTTCTACTGCAAACTTTGTGGGTAAATTATAATTTTGGGTATGGATTTCACAAAAGATTTTTTCAATTTATTATTGGATTTTGGTGATGACTGGGTCTTAACAAAAGTTGAGACTGATCACAGGAA
>JAKIVD010000007.1 GCA_021647205.1 Bacteroidales bacterium
GATCTTAGGGTGACTATTGCGGCAAGGTCCACCTCTTCCCATTCCGAACAGAGAAGTTAAGCCTGCCCGCGCCGATGATACTGCCATACCAGGTGGAAAAGTAGGTCGTCGCCAACCCTTAAAAAAAACCCCCTTGCTTTTTGCTCCGGGGTTTTTTTATTTTAGCCTGCCCCTCCCGATAGCTATCGGGAATGATACTGTCCGTCAGCTGACGGATGGAAAAGTAGGTCGTCGCCAACCCTTAAAAAAGCCTGACCCATTTATTTGGGGCAGGCTTTTTTTGTGCTCTTTTTTTAACCGTAAGGGCTGCGGAGAATGCGTTGGCAAATGAGCAGTACCTTAATGCATCAAAACCATTTTTATTGTCCTTACCGATAGTCCGGCTTTTAAACTGCAAAAGTAAATTCCGTTCGGGAGATCCGCGGCATTAAGCTTTACAGTATGAAGGCCAGCCGGTTCCTCCACATTCTCAAGCAGCATCCCGATCTTTTTCCCATTGAAGTTGAACAGTTCAATGGTAACAAGGGCCTGATCCGGCAATTTGTATTCAATGTTCGTGGTTTCACTGAACGGGTTCGGATAATTCTGAAGCAGGACAAGCCTGTTTCCGGGAGAAGTAAAATCGAAAATTCCTGAAAGTATCTGCTCCGACTTGTCGATGGCATCCTGAAGGAGTGCCATGGTGTACAGATGGTTGTGCACACCACCGCTTTCGTCGGACTCGACAAAAGCCAGGTTGTATTCAGCTTCTTCAAGCATTTTGATCAGGGTTGAATCCGTGCTGTTCGCCAAGGCAGAGTCTGCTTTGCTTACTTTCAATCCGGCGATGGCATCCAGTTGGGCGAAGTCATCTTGCCAGGCACTTATTGTTTCCTCCGCTTCGAAAACCGTCATGGAGCTATGGCAGACAGTGCAGGAGGCTGTCAGTCCGCGATCTCCCCCATCAACAAAAACCTTCCAGGAGTGACCGGCATACATCGCTGCCAGGCTGCCATCAACCTCACCGGCATACATGTGGCAATCAACACACTGTATTCCCGGCATGGTTTGCCGGTCGGGAATTCCCATCCCGCCGGTTCCCAGCTCAATGTTGTAGCTCAAATGGTCCGTTTCGGGAAAACGCAGGTTACCGTGGCACATTCCGCATAGGTCCTGTACCGAGTTCATTTCTTCGTACTCCTTTGTTTCCGAATTAAAATAGGAAACAGCCTCGGGATGATGCTGGTTGTGGCAGGCTGTACATGAAACTTCAGGCCAGCTTTCAATGTTCTTGGGAACGGTGTTTTCCGTGATTAAACCGTCTTCCGTCGTAAAAAGCGCGTTCAGCGCTTCTGCCTCCGAGATTCCTCCATTTAACAAAACCGAAGTCGGGGCATGGCAAGCGATACAGTTTTCATCTGCAACAACTTCTTCGGTTGTACTGCCAGCAAATGCCTCTGCGAGTTCACCTGCAATATCTGCCTGCCCGCCATGCCCGTGCTTGCTGATTAGCCAGGCATCCAGTCGCCTGTGGTCTGTATCAGGATACCTGAGTGTTCCGTGGCACTGCCCGCAAAGCATGGATGCATTGTCAACAGGAAGGTACTGCGCTGTTGGTGAGTTGAAAACAGCCAGCACGGATGCCGTAGCCGGATGGTCTTCAGGAACATTATGGCATGCGATGCAAGCATTGTGTTGCCATTCGTCAGTGTGCAACGCATCAGTCGAATCGGTGAAAACACCGTCGGTGGTGGAGAAAAAATAGTCCATTGTCTGAACCTCGGTCATACCGCCGTTGGCTGTAATTGATGTGGCGCTGTGGCAAGCAATGCAATCCTCCGCCTCCTGCCCATTGATCACCGAGTCAGGCGGCACTCCCGCCCATTCTTCCGCCAGTTCGCCGGCAACATCGTTCTGTGTATCGGCATGATGGCTTAACACCCAGTTACCGTGGACTGTGCTGTGGCAAAGTGAACAGTCTAACTGCGATTGTGCAATTCCCGGTTCCGGGCTTAAAAGTGCAAGCACAAAACCGATTAATAAAAACTTGTGAAAGTGATTCATGATTTACCTCCTTTTTATTTGGTTAATAAACAGGGGCAATACGTAAAAAACAAAATCCTGGCAGATTTTCTTTTGCCTATTGTCCTTAAATGTCAATTCATTTTCTGTAACAATCTGCAATACTGTTAATTAAATAACAGTAATTGTAAACAACCCACAAATATACTAAAAATGAGGAAGAAAAGCATAGAAGTCTTGAAAAAATATTGCATTTTGTAAATAGTTGTTTTTTCTTACTTTTGATTTTTCAACAAGCCTAAATCCCGCGCACTTGAAAGTCAGGAAACATTTCGTAATCTTCGTTGCTTTGACCTGCCTGCTGCAGGGCCTGACTTTTGCCCAGACCGACACCCTCGTTGATGCAGGCGACTCTTCTTTGGTGATCCTCCAGGCAGGAACACCTGAAAAAAGCGATAAGCAACAGAAATCTGCTTTCCGTTTAACAACCCAGATCGACTCAACAGATGTACAATTCTTCTTTGGTACACTGGACAGTCTGAAATCTGAAGCGTTTCATGAAATCGACACCAGCACTTTGTACTTTCAACAATACGACCCGCTTTTTCATCAAAACGGGGTTTATTCAACCTTAAGTAATATTGGGTTGGCTCACAAAAATTTTGCCTTCACCCCTGCCCTATCGGTTGGATACCAATTTGAAAATATTCAATTTGCAAGATACAGTTACACAAATAGTCAGGTTAAATATTATAAACTATTTGTTCCCTTTTCTGAAATCCAATATGTTTTGGGTTCGAAAAAGGAGCAGACACTATCGGTATTGCTGAACCGCGAAATATTCAAAGGTTTTAGTATCGGGCTGGATATTTCGGTCATTAATTCACCGGGGCCTTATGAACGCAGCAAGAGCAATGACAAAAAATACTATTTCACCACACAGTATTATACACCGAACAAACGCTACGGACTGGTTGCCAATTATCTGCGCAATAAGATAGTAGTCGAAGAAAACGGCGGCATCCGCTTCGACAGTGTTTTTGAGGACAATGTGGAATCAAACCGGCGAATTATTCCCATCATACTTGATTCGAGCAATGCACGGAACCGGATTACAGAATCGGGAATGTATATTGAGCAGTATTTCAATCTGTTAAAACCAAAATCTACCAAAGATTCAGTGAAACGGAAGATTGATGCCGGAAATATTTCCTGGGCGTTCCAGTTTCGTCAGAATAAACGGATTTATAATGACGACAACCCCCTGGTCAGCTTTTACCAACCTTATGCACCACCCATTGATTCGTCGGCAACCTACGATTCACTCTTTCAGCAATTGATTCACAACCGCATAAAATGGTCAAGTATCGGCTATAACGATGATGCATTGAGCAAAGTTTTTTTCATCTATTTTGGTGCCGACCACGACAATATTCAACAACTCCTCCCATACGATTCGGTAAAAACAACCTATAATCAAATCACGCCCTTTGGCGGTATTTCTCTAAAACTATTTAAAAGTTCGCATTTGACGGCTGACGGGCGCATTGTTCTGGGTGGATACAACAATGGCGATTACCGGATTTCGGCAAAACTCGACCAGTTTTTGGGTACATCGGAAAGAAATATCGGGGAGCTTCATTTTGGGCTGAACATGAGCGGGCGCACCCCTTCCTGGTTTTACAGCGAATACCAATCGAACCGCTTCCGATGGAAGAATGATTTGAAAAAAGAAACCATCATGGTTTTGTCAGGTGCCTACCAATTCAAGGCCTTGAAAGCAGGTGTCGATTTTTCCTCTTTCACTAACTTCACCTACCTGAACGATTCGGTAAAGCCCGAACAAATCGGGACACCGGCTTCTGTATTAAAAATTTATGTAAAAGGCAATTTGCCCATCGGTAAATTTGGCATCAACACCCGGCTGGTTTACCAAACAACCTCCAAACCCGAAGCCATTCGTTTGCCTGATTTTTTTGGCGTAATGGATTTGTATTTCAAAAGTACGGTTTTTAAGAAGGCCGGAACACTCCAGACCGGTTTTCAGTTCAACTACTTTACTTTGTTTTATGCGGATGCCTACATGCCGGAACTAAGGGCATTTCACATCCAAAATGAAAAGAAAATTGGCAATTATGTTTTTGCCGATTTTTATGTTACCCTGCAAGTTAAAACTGCGCGCCTGTTCTTCAAGGCTGCTAACCTGACCAGCTATTTGGGCAATTATACCTATTATTTAGCCCCCCATTATCCCGCCCGTGATGCGCGTTTTTACTTTGGAATTTCGTGGCGGTTTCATGATTGATCTTTATCTTGACCCGCCGGGTTGAAACAAAACCCGGCGGGTCGGGTTTTGTTGCTTCGGTAAGCCTTCTGCCATTTAATCTGGCACCAAACAACCTTTTCAACGAAATCGGCTTTGCTGAAATTGCAGCACGGATATTTGAGCCGGGGATGAAATGGTCGGCTATCATTTATGGGTTGAGTCGATAAAAAAATCCTACTCAAACATTGCTGTAGCTCTTACTCCTGAACAGGTCGTACAACTTTGTAGCCTTTGTCTTTCCGATCCCCTCAACGTTTTTCAGTGTTTTAATGTCGGCAAGAATCATTTGCTCGATAGTGCTGAAATATGCCAGAAGCCGCTGGGCCAAAGCAGGCCCTACACCGGGAAGGCCCTCGATAAAAAAATGCATCTGGTTTTGTTTCTTTCGAGGTACTGTAGCTTTCCTGGCGATGAAAACGGGCGGGTTATTGTGCTGGTTTAAAGCCATTATCATTAATTCTGCGGTATCTTCCCTGCCTGATGACCGGATAATTGGGATTTGCCAGCGCAGACTGACGGATAACAAAGCCCCTTTAATTGCTTCGGGATTAATGTCGTGCCTTGTTTTGTAAGGGTTGCCTTCAACAATAATCAAAGGTATCATCAGCGTTTTTCTTAATCGGGCGCATTGGCTGAACAGACGCCCGTTGATGATGGACTGGACAAAATCGCTGCTTGCTTTTCTTTCAATGACAATTTCATCATCAATAATGTAATCGCCTGCAACAAGCTGCTTCATGGAAACATGAATCTTTTTTTCAGTAAGTATTTCCGGAATACCGGAAGTTCTTTCGCGGTTATCAGCAATTATTATCGTCTCCATAAAGAGCGCTTTTTCAATGGGTGCAGCGCAGAAAATTAATTCATCCCCCGCTCCTGCTTTACGGCTTCGTAGGCAGCGTTTAAGGTGGTGAACTTGACTTCGGCAGCTTTTTTGATCTCTTCCCCGAGATGGGCCACTTTGTCGGGATGGTATTTTTTGGCCAGTTCGCGAAAGGCTTTTTTGATTTCATCATCGGTGGCAGAGGGGGAAACCTCCAGTATCTTATAAGCACTATCTGTTTCCTTGATGAACATGGCTTTGATGGATTCATAGTCCTTCACTCCAATACCCATAAATCCGGCGATGGTATTGATAAGTTCCACTTCGGATGGATCGTGCTTACCATCTGACAAGGCAATCCCAAATAAATATTGAACAAGCATCAGTCTTGATGAATAATCCATGTACTTTCCAATCTGCGCGCTTACCTCCTGCACATTCAATTCCTGTTTCAGAATTTCTCCAAGCGCTTGGGTGTACTGAGCAGCCATTTGCTGACCAAAATTATTGACAAGAAATTGTTTCACATAATTGAGTTCCGATCGCTTTACGCTTCCATCAGCTTTCATTACGGCTGCGGTGAGGACAAGCAAGCTGATTTTAAAATCGCCGGTTTGTGTCTTGCCATAAACAGCACGGTCGCCACTTTGTCCGCCAAACATCGAGCCCATCATAAAACCCAAAATCCCACCAATGGGACCACCAAACGCCCAGCCGAGCCCACCGCCTATCCATTTGGCATAATTTGTGCCATTTCCACCACCCTGGTTTACAGAGCCCTGATTGGTGTACGGGCCACTATCCGTATTTGATTGCTTGGCAGAAGAATTGTCAGACTGGTAAGGATTTCCGCTTTTTCTATTTGCAGTTTTCTTTTGTGCGGGCGATTGCCATTTCATCGCATAGTAAATGGCAATCCCGATCAGGACGATGAAGAGTAAATATTTCATAATTTGAATTATTAAGTACCCACAGCTTTAGGCATAACCCCAACTTTCAAGCTGCCCGCGGCAGACAGGCTTTCAACTTTCTCACCCTATCCCATCATGTATTCCTTCTCTTCAAAGCTTATTCCAAAGGTTTTTAACTCTGCCAAAACAGGTTGGTAAATATCTTTATGAATGGGTAATATCACACCTTTGTGTTTAATCTTACCCAACATCAATAGTTTGGTCGCGATGCCAAGTGGAAAACCGACAGTCATTGCCATGGCTGTTTCTTCCTGGTTTTTTCCTTTAATTGCCATGGCCGATACTGTCATTTTGTCTTCGTTTCCGATGGTGTATTTGAATTCGTGCTGCATGATGATCATGTCCTTGTCCTGTGGGTCCATTTTCCATTTTTCCTCCAGCAGTTTCTGAAGGATTTGTGCCGGTGTGGCATTTTTCAGGCCGACTTTGCGATCGTCAAAAATGCCCAGCCATTTTAACTTCTCGAACACTACGGGATCGGCAGCATGCCGGCAATATTCCTGCAATTTAATCTCTACCGGGACCTGCGGTTCGTATTTGAGAAAGGCATTAACGAACTGGCGGTAAGTCATGTTTTCAGAATCCTCGAGGATGTATGTGTCTTCGGTAAGCCCTAACCTCACAAAAACATTCCATGCTTTCGAGAAGCCCGGCCTGCGGATGGTTCCGCGGTACATCGAGGGGATGTCTTTCAGCCCGTAAACCTCGCGGTATTTCAACGAGTCGCGGTTGGTATAAACCTCAAACTCACCATAATTGAGGATTTTCCGTGTCATGGTGCGGTCGAACAAGCGATGGTAAGGAATGTATTTGTAACGGCCGTTGCGCATAAATTTTGAAACCCCGTTTCCGGCCATCACTACATTCCGCGGGTTCCAGGTAAGCTTGTAATTCCAGGGGTTGTTGTCGTATTCAGGTGCAACCAGACCACCGGTAAAAGAATAAAAGGAAGTCAGCTTTCCGCCTTCATTTTGGATTCTGTTGATCACTTTCATGGCCGACATGTGGTCGATGCCCGGGTCAAGACCCAGCTCCATCAATATCGGGATTCCGGCCTTGACAGCTTTTTCATTCAGGGCTTTTAACTCATCTGTGGCATAAGAAGCGGTGAGCATGGGTTTGCGCAGGTCGATGCATTTGTTGGCAACGAGATGGTGCATAAAGGCGGGCAACATCGAAATAACAACGTCAGCTTTGGCAATGGTACGCCAGCTTTCCATATCGTCGTTGATGTCGAAGATTACCGCCGCGCCGTTGGGGTGCCCGTTGACTTTCCGCCGGGCAGCTTTTTCGTTGATGTCGCCAACAGTAATATGCCAACCATATTCGCTTGCATGATCCAGTAAATAATTGATAAGGCTGTTGGTTGACAAACCGGCGCCAAGGATTAAAATATTTTTCATTGTTGTTTGGTTCTTACGCGTTTAAAATGTTTAGAGATATTCTTCTAAATACTTGTAATCAGGAGTTAATTCCCCTTTAAATAAAATCATTGCCCGTTTAACCGGGGCCGGTATTTCCATCTCTCCAAACGAAGTGTCGTAGTTTGCAGAAGCAATGTCAGGGATAAAGCCAACAAGGGCATCGCTAAATGTTTGGGAAGATTCGCGGGGCAGTTCGCTGGGCAGAATATCTACAGCCATCACCAGAACTCCGTCGCCCTTAAAGCCCATTGCAGGTTCGCGGCTGAACGGATTGTACACAAAAACCGGATCTTCAATTTCAGTGCCTTTGTGGGTACATTCGATGGAGCCGTCCGGGTCGCAGGTAACATCGCCAATAACCGTGAGTTTGGGCCGACTTTCTTTAAATACCTTTTCAAGGTAATCTTTGGTCACTATCCGTGGGTAACGATCGTCCCAGTACATGCAGTTCATCAGCACGGTCAGGTGTGGGATGTACTGTTCAAACTGGCTTTCGAATCTTTCAGGGTGATCGTAGTATTCCTGCAGGATGAACTCCTTGCCGGGTTCAAGGGGTCTGGAAAGGTGCTCTTCCTTAAAAACAACTTTGTAAATCAGGTTTTTCGACTGATTTTCTGCATCCGGCAATTGAAGCAATTCTGACGGACTAATCTCCTTCACAGGAAGCAATTCCAATATTTCCTGTGCACCCTGCGACACATTTCCGTAACCGGTAATGCCGACAACAATAGGGGAGACCTCTGCAGGAAGACCGTTGTTCTTTATTTCTTCCCCCACCTTTTTGACAACTTCTTTGGCTTCGTCAAGCGAGTTGTAGTGATGGGTTTGCCGGATTTGCATGAAAGGTGTTTCAATGCCCTGTTCCTTCCAGCGTTGTCCCAGCGACCACAACGAATTGATCATCCCGGCCAGTCCGGCGAAACGTCCGAAAAAAATCAAACGCCTGCCCTTTTCGTCGGTAATCCTTTCGTAATCTACAAGGTTTATTTTACTTTCCATCATATTTTTCAGCAAGGGCATATTGTATTCTTGTCCTTTGATGGTGTGACTGAAAAAAATATAGGTTTTGTTTTCCTTGAAATAATTCAGTGGCATTTCCTTCACGCCGATCACGATTCCGGAATCGGTGATTTCATCAACAAGCTCAGCGCCCGCTTCCGCGTATTCGGCATCTTCAAAAATCCGCTTGGCCGATTTGACTACTTCAACCCTTATCCCTTTTTCGACTAATTCCTTTACATGCGCCGGCACAAGGGCAGCCCGGCGCTCCATCATGTATTTGTCTTCGTAACGTATCCCTATTTTTTGCATCGTGCCGGTTGTTGATTTCAAGAAGCGCAAACTTAAAAAATATCCTTTCGGCAATTCAAAAAGCGAAAAAATATTTGTTCTTAATCGCCAAACAAATTATTATTTGATTAGATAATTTATGTTTCGTATTTTTGTGAATAATTAGATTTCAGAATACAATAAAAAATAATCATAATGAACGTACAGGCTCAAAAAGCGCTTATTATTGAGCAGTTTAAACAGGTAAACGATATCAGCTTGATTAATGCCATTAAAAGCATGCTCGATTATGCTCTAAAAAAAGAACAGGAAAATTTGGATATTCCTGAATCTCACCAAAAACTGGTGATGAGCCGTTTTGATAAGGTGAGAAAAAAACCGGACAGGCTATTGGATTGGGACGAAGCTAAAGAAACGCTGAAAGCCTGATGAAAAAGTACAAAGTTAAAATTGAACCTGAAGCCCTTGCAGATTTTCAGTAAATTACCGACTGGTACAATGAACAACAGGCAGGACTTGGCAAAAGGTTTCAAAGTTCTACCATAAAACAAATTAACTCCCTAAATAAAAACCCACAGATATATACTATCCGCTATAAAGAAATCCGTTGTGTTTTGATAAAGAAATTCCCGTACCAGGTGCATTTCTACATCAATGATGAAAGCAGTGCGCTTGAAGTCCTGGCAGTTATCAGTACCAGCCGTAACCCGAAGATTTGAGCGGGAAAAACATCTAAGGATTAGTAAAGTAAAAGCCCACCCGCTCGCGCGCATTTCCGCCAAAGGTCGGACAGGTGTAATGCGTGCGGAATGCAAATCTACGGATATAAACGGACGCGAAACATTCGCGCCCGAGTAGTGTGAGTTTGGAAAATTTGGAAGAATTAGCATGGCACCAGTCTCTCCCCCGCACAGGTCTATCTGGAAGACACGCCAGATGTGTGTGCTTTGTTTACTCCTTCCCAATTAAAGCTTTAAGGTAATCTGTATCATAATTACTTTTTGGGGGAAACAAACGCCTGAATATTTTGACAAACCATCCATAAGCTTTTTTACTGAACACTTTTAGAACTACTACATAAACTAACCCTGCCCATGTTAAAATTTCGTAAATCATTTGAATAGTTTTATCCACATGATAGTCTAAAAAGTTAGCTGAAAACGAAAGTAGAACAAGTACTATCAGGAAGAAAAAGAGATAGTTGTTGAATTTGACATATTTTTTGTAAAAAAGAATTTCAATATCAGTTAGATGATTTTCATATTCTTTATTTCCCCAAATGAGTAAGTACTGACGCTTCATTCTGTAATAACTTATTAGTTTGTTCATTTCTAATAAAATAGACATCTTATCGTTAAAATAGTAATTTAATTTCTTATCCTTTTCCGGCAGTGAAATCTGTAGCTTTGGCAGCAACCTAAATTGCTCATTAATCAAGTTTAAACTTTTCGCCACAAACCCAAGTTCATAGTAACTCACTTTAATCGCTTCCAATATTTCACCATCATATTCTTTTGTGTAATCAAGCACAAAATGGTGTTGGTTCTCTTCCCACAGGTTTACCACCGCTTGATAATCATCACTAAAAAAGAGCTTTTCAATTTGGCTAAAAAAACTGTTGTAATCCATAACTTAATTATTAGTTGGTGATATTTGTTGTTCACCGTTATCTACCGGTTTCTGTGGCATTTTTACATCTGTATTATCAAAGTATTGGTATATTAATTGTATAGCCCTCATGCCAAAATATGCAGATGGGAGCATTCCCAGAGGTGGGCCACCATTTGGCCCGTTTCCAAAAATATCATTTTTCATGCCATTTCTACTTTGAATGTTTAAGTGTTCTGAGCTCTGTTTTCGTGCTTTTTCAGAGTTTCTCCAGTCTTCTCTTTTTTTATGGGAATAACCCGGGTTCCATTTAGCAAAACCATCATAAACTTCCCTTAAGAATAACCCCAATCCTATACCAAAAAAGATTGGATTTCCTCGTGAACGTGTAAGAACCATTACCATTGATGCCGGAGCTAAAACCTCCGCTTCATCCAGTGTAATCACGGCGGTATAGCTGCTTGCGGCATTTGCGTTTTTGCCCATGCCCATTGCCGTCCCTGTTCCACTCATGGCTGACTCGACAGCAGTTTTCGAAAAGTCGAAGTTAATCTGCCCATCGGCAGAATAAGATGATGATGTCATCATTTTTGCCCCCACATCAATACCATGTTTTGCCAACTGACTGTTATTATATCCCGGGCGGCCAAAGGCATTGCCTGAGCTATAGTTTTTAAATGCAAACATCATGCGCTGTATGCTTTTTGTGCGCCTTTAAACGGGTTGTCCGAAGAAAACTCACTTGTAGCAAAGGCGCTGTTTGCGCTTGCCAATGCAAGGTTTGCTGCGGCTTCAAGACTTGCCCCGTTTGCAATAGCGGCATCAAAAGTGCCGGCAAATACTCCGGCATAAAAGCTGGTAGCATCATTGAGTGCACCGCCTATTGCTAAATTAATTACAGTTTCGTAAATAGAGTATGAAGGGCCGCCTCCAATGTCAGCAATCTCCGTAATCATATAACCACTCGGATCGGTATATTTTAGCGGGTTGTTGAGGGCATAAGTATAAAGGTTAAAGCCCTGTGTGTTGCCTGGAATTCCAATTACAGGGTCGGGGCTTGTAAAATAGCTGAATACGGGGTCGTAAACACGGGGCCGTTCATGTTTACCAGGTCAAAGTTGTCGAGATGTTCGTGGCCTGTATAACCACGGTCGAACAAATAGGAATTGGGCATATTGTTAAATGTCCAGTCTGTTGGGTTGTGTCTTCTTCCCCCCGCCTCCATTTCATTCCGGACGGGCAGGCAGGGGTCAAAACTTAACTTCTCAACAATATTGCCGGTTTCGCCGGTTATGGTTTCGTAGCTGCCGGGGTGGTCTTTGTGGGTTGCAAACAAATAGTCCTGCAAAGTGAACATGAAGCAAAGTTAGTCTTTTTTGGCAGCAAAAGTTCAGGCCTGCCGGCGCACCGGCCTGGCTGGAAGACTTGGACGAGGAGGGTAAGTCCAGTTGATGGCCTTGCAAGCCATTGCACAAATAGGTTATTGAGCCGCAATACGCTGCCGTAAAAGATTTGGAAAGGATTGATTAATCGTTATTCATTGAATAAAAAGTAAAACCTACCTGAAATGCAATAGCGCCAGACGATAGGACTCAAGGCCGAAGCCAATGATTGAACCGGTACAATTGGGCGCAAGATAAGAAACATGCCTGAAATCCTCACGTGCCATAATATTTGAGATGTGCACTTCGATAACCGGCGTGTCGATGGCTTTGATGGCATCGGCAATGGCGATGGAAGTATGCGAATAGGCACCGGCGTTTAAAATTATGGCATTAAACTCAAGGTTGGCAGTCTGTAATTTATCAATGATTTCCCCCTCGATATTTGACTGAAAATAACTGATTTCGAATTCCGTGAAATCTGCAATTAGCTCATCGAGGTAATCTTCAAACGAAAGTTTACCATAAACATCGGTTTCACGCTGACCCAGTAAATTCAGGCTGGGGCCATTCAAAATCAGTATTCTCATCAGTACTTCGTGTTTAGCAACTTCACAAAGCTAAAAAAATCTGCGATACCTGACCTATAATGCGGGTTCTTCTTTTACAAACTTCCTTTCATTGATGTACGCCCAAATTGCCAAAACAGCAATGACTGCCAATGTGTAATAAACGAAATCAGGTATTGGGACCGGATCGCCCGATGCGTAGGAATGCAGTCCCGACAGGTAATAATTGACACCAAAGTATGTCATTAATATGGAAAAGTAACCAATGAGGGAAGCGAAGTTGAAGGCGTAATTTCCCTTTACCCCCGGGATAAACCGCATGTGCAGGATGAAAGAATACAACAGTACACTCACCAAAGCCCAGGTTTCTTTGGGGTCCCAGCCCCAGTAGCGCCCCCAGCTTTCGTTGGCCCAAACACCGCCAAGGAAAGTACCGATGGTAAGCATGTACAGGCCAATGGTCAGGGCACGCTCGTTAATGGCGCTCAGGTTTTTAATCCGTAACTCAAGCATCTCTGCATTCTTCTTGTTTTTGAGGGCCATCAACAACAGGTTGAAAAAGCCGAGCAGCATGCCCAGGGCAAGGAAGCCGTAACTGGCTGTAATGATGGACACATGGATGGTAAGCCAATAAGATTTCAGTACCGGAACAAGGTTCGTGATCTCGGGGTCCATCCAGCTTAAATGGGCTACCATCAGAATAATTGAAGTGAGAATGGTTGTGGCAGCAATGGTCATATTGGAGCGCTTGGAGAAAACAAGTCCGGCAAGCAGTGTTACCCAGGCAATGTAAATCAGAGATTCGTAACCGTCGCTCCAGGGTGCGTGTCCCGAAATGTACCACCTTAGGGCCAATCCTGCCGTTTGAAAGATAAAGCCCACAATGACGAGAACAATTATACCTTTGACGATTACCCCGATAATTTTAGAGTTGCGGAATAAATCAACAAAAACAAGGATGATCATAATCATCCCCAAAAGACCATACACCAGGCTCAGGTTATCGAAAATGGACATCCGGTTGTAGGTAATTTCCATTTGGGTTTTGCTTTCCGGCGGATAAATCTCGGCACCGAATTTCTTTTGGTAAGCAGCAATGCTGTTCACCAGTTCGTTGGCTCGCTGTACGTCGTTTTCTCTCACGCTGATTAATAAATCGGCGACAACCGTGCTTTGATAGAGCGAATCTTCAGCGCTCAGTCCATGCAGGTGTGCGCTGGGTGTATGCCAGGTAGCATAAGGATCGTTGGGGTTGGGCAGGATTTTAAGGAATTCACCTTTGTAAATCATAAAACTGATGTTGAGCCGCTCGTCAACTTTCATCACGTCCTTGTCAAGCATGCTTCTTTGAGAAGGTTTCTTGGCGTAGGCCGCCGAAACGAGTTCGCTGAGTTTGTAGGTGTTGTTGCCCATGTCGATAAAATCGAGGTAGGAAGCGTATTTACCTTCAATACCAAGTATTCCCTGCAATTGCGGGTTTTTGACTTTGATCAGGGCTACCTGTTGCCAGTACAATGGCTCGCTGAGCATGCCGAGAAATACCTGGTCGGCATTCATCCCGAGCAGTTTGTCTTTGCGTGTAAGTTTCCGCAGTAGTTCACTTGAGAGGGTATTGATGGGTTTTAACCGGCCGTCGTGTGCCTGAACGAGCAGGCTGCCAAAGTTTTCGGCCAGTTGTTTGTCAACCACGGGAACTTTGTCCGTGTCGAGGTGCCCGTGCTGCTGGCTGTAAAGTCCGGATGCTGAAAACATAAGCAGGACAAGTAGCGCTGCTGTTACATTTTTGGTTTTGATGGTTTTGTTGCGGATAACTTTTCCCATCTGGGCAAACCGGGTTGAGCGGCTGAACAGCGAAAGAAACATGCCAAGTGTCATTATTCCGTATCCGATGTAAGTGAACAAAGTTCCCCAGTAATCGTGATTGACTGAGAGAACAGTCCCTTTCTCGTCCGTGTCGTAGGATGACTGGAAAAAGCGGTAGCCACCATAATTCAGCACATTGTTCATAAAGATCCGGTGGTCTTTCCTGATGTTGTTGCGTTCATCCTCCAGGGTAACTTCACTGGCATAGGAGGAGGGGCTCATGGAACCGGGATAGCGTTCGAGCTGAAAGTCTTTTAAAGTCAGCGAGAAGGGAAGTACAATCTCTTTCGATCCAAAAGTCATCCGGATGTCGGTTCCGTTAAGCGAAAAGGATTTGCTCACTCCTTTGAAACCTTTCCCTCCCCGGAGCGCAACTTGTTTGGTTTCGCTGCCGGAACTCACCTCCACGACCAGGGCATCCATCAACCTGCCCTCATTACCGGTGTAGGGCACAAAGTCAGTACCGGCACTTTCGTAAAAATTAGTCAAAACGATACTTAACCCGCTGGTGCGATAGAGCATTCTCATGTTAAAGGGATACCAGTTTCCGGGAATCAGCGCTTCGCTGGGGCCGCCGGCCATCGACATGGTAAACAATGTGTCTAAGGGGAGAATTTCGAGCGCCCCGTTGGAATAGCGGATGTTTATGGCATCAGGTTCGGGTGTGCTCCCAAAGTGGATGCTGTGTGCACCCGGTTTAATGCTGCTTTCATTTTTGATTTGGTAAGTCATTCTTCCGGCATTTTCCCGGGAGGCAACCAGAACAATATAGGGGTCGCCACCCTGTTGCAGTTCAGTAAGCACCTCCCTGGCATTGGGCACATATTTTACCGTCTTAAAGCGAAAGTTTTTGTCGCCAATCTCTATTTTACTTTTGAACGCATTGGGTGTCAGCACCGATAGCTTGGTTTTCTCGTCATGGCTTACGGTTTCGTTGTTGTTGCTCAGCGTAATGGAAACAAAGGCCTGATCGGTGAGCATGCTGTTGGAGGTTTGTCCTTCGCGAATGCTCATCATCCCTTCATAACTCACAAACCGCGTGATAGCTGAACCAAACAAGACGACCAAAAAAGAAATATGGAAAAGAAAAACGGTGAATTTTTCCCAGGTGTACATTTTATAAATGAAAATATTGGCTACCAGGTTAATGGACAACAGCAGCATCAGGATGTTAAACCAGGTTGTATTGTAAACAACGGCTTTTGCCGCCGTGGCGCCATAATCGTTCTCGATAAATGTTGCCGTACCAATGGAAGCCGCAAAAATCAGGATCAACATGCCCATGGTCTGCATGGAAAAAAGTATGGATGTTATTTTTTTCATTTTTGTAATGGTTAATTGTTTATATTGAAATCGTTGGTTTTCTGTTAAATTCTGATTGGTATTCAGTCATTCGGTTTAATCAAAACATCTACGGCGCCAACACCAAACTTGCTTATTGATGCCATCCTGTTTTCCAGTGCATCGTAGTTTTCCATTTCGTTGATGATGGCATTTTTCAGCACGCCATTGCCAACGCCATGGATGTAAGTTATTTTCCGGTAATCGTTTTTGATGGCGCTTTCCAGTGTCTTTCTGAAATAATCCAGTTGAATGTTAAACATGTCGCGGCTCGACAAACCGGCGATGTTGTCAACCACTTCGCCAATGTGCAGGTCAATTACGGCCGTGTCCATGTCAGTCCTGTGTTTGTCGATCAATGGTTTTTCTTTTACCGGTTCGGCAATGGCGGCCTTCATCTTCTGGCCGTATTTGCGTTCGAGTTCCGTATCGGTGGCTGCCTGCAGTTCGGAGAGTGTGGCGATGCTGATGATCAGCGCTTTTCCCTGTATCAGGGTGTTTGGCTGGAAACTCCCTTCCTTAAAAAAACGGTTGGCCTTTATGTCGATGACCGTGTGTACGGGAAGGTAGATTTTTTCGGGAAGATCGCTGTGCAGCAAGACCTGCAAATAGCCTTTCGTCCAGTGCTCAATATGGTCGCGGCCAATGGTGTCAATGACAATTTTTGAGTTTTTGGGGACAGAACTGAAGTCGATGCCTTTGATTTGCCCGTCCCTTTGCATGAAAAGGCTGTATAAAATATCGTTCTCCGTGTGGTTGATTAGGTGGACATCTATTTCCCCGGTCAGCAGCCATTGTTGCTCGTGGGGCTCGAAGGCAAGGTAAATCCCTTTTTCTTCTTGAATGCTTCCCCAGGGATTAATTTCGGTGATGAATTCTTCGGCAGTTTCGGTTTCAGGTTCGCTCGCTTTTGTTGTAGCCGCAAAACCGGAAACCTCATATTTCTCTTCGGGGGGTTGTGCCCTGAAATCCAGGATTAAATCAGACGACAAAACCGGCATCTCGAAGCCATCGCCGGTTTCTATTTTCACCAACCGCTGGTCAACGATGGCGGTAATTGTTCCCCCCCCGTTTTCATTCAAAAAATTGACTTTGTCGCCTATTTTAAACCGCATTTATCTATATGCTTCGATTAACTGACAAAAATATTAAAAATGTGCTCTGAAAAGAGGGAAAATTGAAATTATTTAGAGATGATTTTAAACAGGGTTTCCGGCTTGTGCAGGGCAAGAGAAAAGTATAGGGAATATTGCCGAAGTGCCGTATTTCTGGTTTGATCAACCCGACGGGAAAAAACTACCCGGCGGGTTTGGGCTACCTGCTCACAACAAATTTCTTGCTGAGGCTGTTTTTCCCGGAACTCAAAATACAGTAGTAAATTCCGGGTGGGAGATCCGCAAGGGCAATTTGCAGTTTGCCCCGGCGTTTCCCCATTACTTTCCGCTTGCTGATTTCCTGACCGGAACTGCTGTAGATGTTCAGTGTGATTTCCGCTTCTTTTTCCAGGGCATAGGAAACCACAAAACGGCCATTGTTGGGGTTGGGAAGGATGTCGAAACCCAATTGGCTGGACACATGCTCCTGGTTGCCAAGGTACATGTCGGCATAGAAACTGTTGTAAATCCGGTCGCCAAAGTCGCCGTTAAAATTCTGGATGAGTTCACCGTTCAGGTCATAAAATTTCAGGTAGCCGTTTCCTTCGTTATTGGCCCAAAAAGAGATGCCGTTGTCGCCGCTGTCCCAAAGGTAAAAATCGTAAGCGCCGTTCAGCAATGTAATGGTATCAACGTAAAGTGTCTGGTTCTCAAAGTTTTTCTTTTCCCAAATCTGAAACCCCGTGTTGGTCAGGATTTCGTAGCGGTTCTGGTAAGCCGCTTTGTTTGTTTTGAAATGAATGACAAATGTCCCGGGATAAATCACCGGTAAGTCATAATCTGTAGAATAGGTATCGTTACCCGGATTTTCATCCACCGAGCCGTTGGGCGCACTCACTTCAACAGTGAACTTGCCATTCCCCACATCCCAGTCTTCCCAGTCGAAGGCCTGTAATTCAACCGTTTCCTTTTCCATAAATGCGAGGTTCCCGTTCCAGCTAAAGGTTTTCTGTGTTCCCTGCGGGCCGTAAGTGATTGTCAGTTCCGTTAATGGTTCACCCCCACGGTTTTGAATGACCACGATGGGTGCCGAAGCCGAAGGGTTAAAACGTCCGTAACGTTTCAGCTTGTTGGGTGCGACGACTTCGTCAACGGCGGCATCAAACGTGAAATTGGGCGCTCCGTAAGAAAACAGTTGCACTTCCAGCGAATAAGCGCCGTACTGGTCGGCTTGCGAATTGTAATCGATGATGGCCGTGTCGCCGGTGATAAAACCGGTAATTTCAATATCCTGCTCATCGACCTTCAGCCCGGGGCACCAGCCGGCACGGTCGTAAATCCAGGTTCCGCCCTGCGGGTAGAGCGGATTGTCAGAACATTCGCGGATAATCTGCCATGCCCTTGTTTCCACAGCATTGACGAGGAGATTGTGCGTTTTGTAACAAAACTCGGCGCAATTGGTGGGGTTGCTGAACAAGTGCCCCGAAGTGCGGGTTTTGATTTTAAACGTTGAAGCACCGGGCAGCAAGGACACTGTGTCGGGCGGGACCAGGGCAGGAAAATTGTTCAGGTTGAAATAACCCGAATACACCTTTTCGATTTTTTGAACATCCCGCGGGGGCGTACCTTCAATCATGTAAAATTTCAGGTCGAGCAGTTCCTGAAAATTGCCAGCCGTAATGTGTACCGAATCGCGCAACATGGGAGCATAATCCGTAACATCGTACACCCAGGTAAAACCTTCCCCGAGGCTGAGCCCGTTTCCGTAAGGTGTGATGAACCGTCCGATTTCCCAGGGAATAATTACTTCGTAGGGTTCGCCGTAATAAGGCATATCGATGCGGTAAATGGTGCTGTCAGGCGTTACCAGGGTGGAGTCTGTGGCAACCCCACCGGCATCGTACACATAATTGTTGTAGTAAGAAGGCCACCTCGTGGCGGTGTCTATCGGTGTGGGCGGATCGTCGGGCCCGTAAAAAACGATGTTGACCGGCGCATGGCTGAAAGTGTCCACCACCACAGTAGAGTCAAGGGATGCCGCATCATAATTGCCATTTTGAAAGACGAGGTGCGGGCGTTTGGTATTTTCAACCGCATTCCTGAAACGGTTTGCCCCGCGGTTGTTTTTCCATTCCGGATAACCGAACAAGGCTGTCGCGTCAAAGCCATTGGGGCTGCTGTCGGCCACTTCAAAGCCGCCGCTTTCGTTCATCTTGTAGTATGCCCTTAAATGGCTGTAATTGGGGTGGTCCGGTGTAATGTCTTTGTTCATCCACTGTTTAATCACATCCCATTCGACCACTGTGTCCCAAATCTGAAATTCGTCAATCATCCCGGCGTAATAGCCGTTGTTGATGGCCCTGGAACCAATCCTGAAATCAGTGATGCCGTTCATCGGCCTGTATTTTGATGAGCCGATGTTCCACAACACACCGTTCAGGTACATGCGCATTTGGCCGGACCGAACGTCTTTTGTGAATACCCAGTAGTTCCATTGCCCTTCGAAAGCAGCCGGGCTTGGAGCGCCACGGTCAATACGGTCGTAGCCGTCGTTCCATCCTGCATCCCAATAAATACGGCTGTTGCTCCAGGGGAGGTGTGAATTCAAAATGCGGTTGCCAGCGCTGTCCATGCCTTCAAAGATTGAAGAATTGATGGGCTGTACAACTGCGTTGCCATACTGCCAGAATGCGATGGTGATGGCGCTGTCCACCGTTTGAAAAACTTCGGCAGGCACAGAGAGGTAATCCCAGCCTTCGAAATCGAGAAAATAGTCGGGGACGGATGAAACACTGCTCTGCCCTGTGGTGGAAAGGTCGGCTTCCAAAGTTGCAACGCCAGTGTGTGTGGCATAACTCAAATCGAGCAGAATGTTGGTGCTGCCGTTCCAGGTAAAAGGAAATGCAAAGCCGGCCCCGAAAGTACCGGTGCTTAGCTGGGTGTTTTTATCGAAAACCGTTTGCAGGTTGTAAGAGATTAAGGAGTCTTCGGGCAGGGTGTCGGCTTCGATGTGCGCCATTCTTATTTGAAAATGGTCCACGTCGAACTGGCCGCTTTCAATGTTCAGTTCAATTCCGGTAATGTCGCCGGCCTGCAAGCCTGCCGCCTGTAATTCTGCCGCTGTGTAAATAAACTGTGCGCGCCCGTCTGGCGAAGCGGCATCGAACGGCAGGTTGAACAACTGCCCGCCCGCACCGGGTGCGGCAATTGATGTGGGGGTGGTTTGGTTTGTGTATTCAAGACTGGCCCGGTAGTAGAAAGAGGTGTCGTTCATCAGCATAAAGCTGTCGGGGCTAACATTGTTGACCACGTAATTGGGGTGAAAATAAAGGTTGGAGTCCAGCAGTCCGGTGTGCTCCCATATTTTGGTGTGCGTGGTATAATCCCATTCGCCACAGGCAGGGTTTTGGTTGGGGTCGCACTTGAGTGTGTAGTACATCAGGATTTGCGAGAAACTTGCCGTGTCGGAAGGGAAAAGGTATTTTCCCGAGCGGGGGGAATTCCACCCGGGCAGGACAGGGGTTTCAAAATCAATGGTTTGCACAATTAATGTGTCCCCTTCACCGGCCCTGGCTAATAGACTGATCAGCAGCAGGACAACGGATAAAATCAATACGGAAGTTTTCATGAAAATAAGGTTAAGATTGGGCTGTAAAAATAGCGTTTTTTTAGGGAAGGCAATTGTTTGTATTACTGTCTTTCCAACCCGGCGGGTCTGTCAGTCTCCCAACAACCTTCAAACCTTTCAACTTTTCAGCAACAAATACCCAATCCTGCAATCGAGGCAGCGCTTTTTGTCGCAATAATTGTTTTTCAACTGGATGAGCGCCTGCGACTGCATGGCGTTTCGCGGGCGGATGCCCCTGTCTGTAAAATTGCAGGTGATGTTGTTGTTTTCCGCTTTGATTTCTTCAAGCCATTGTAAAGCCTTGTCTGTCATGGCTTCCGATGCAGTTTGTTTTCCGTAAACAAAGGTGAAGGGAACCACGGTATTGATGAGCAATAAGTTGATGGAGGAATCGCCCAGTATTTTATTTTTCGGGCTTGTCTTTTTTCCAAAACGAAAATGATCGGTCCAGTAGGAGGAGGCCTGGGTTTTGAACAGGGAAATAATGTCGGGAAGTTTGTCTGCCTCAAGCATTTTGTGCAGCAAGCCCGACGAGCGGTAAATCACATTGGCAAATTGCGAAATCCGGATGGTCGGGAAGTTGGCGGGGCGCATCCGCATAAACTTCCAGCGTGAGGGATCGATGGGTTTCAGCCTGTATTTTTCAGAAAGGAAAAGATATTCTTTGTACAGTCGAACCGGATAATCGCCGGTGAGCTTTGTGTTCAGCAATCCGGCCTGTCCGTAAAGCAGGGCTTCGATCTGCAAGAGGCTGTTGTTGTGTTTTGCCAGTATTTTCAGGGGGAGCGAAACGGCGAGTGAACCAAAAACAGCCGCGTTGGTGCCGAAGCCGAAATTCCTCGCCAGTTCCCTGTAAAAGACTTCATGGAAATCGTAGCCTGAAACATGCAGTTCCCCAAACACGCGCTTTGTTTTTTCTTCCAGCCGTTCGGCCATCAAAGTGTCGAACCAGGCAAGGCGTTCAAAATGATTTGTTTTTGCTATGGAGCCTTCACAGGCGATCCACTTTGTTGAACGGATAAATGCCTGGTATTGTCTGAACATGCGTTCATCAAATTTTTTATCCAAAACAATGGTTGGCATGAGTTCGTTGTTCTGCCTTGCCACCGGCTTGTCATCCTCAAAAACCACGTGCAGAATAATATTGTTGTAAGCCGGGTCGTGTTGGTGCCCGTGCCTGAACCAATCGGAGGAACGGGTGTGAATTTCAACATTTCCCGCCCAGGAGGTGTTCCCGATTTTGATTCTTGCATTGAAAAAATCAGGGCCGCTGTCGGTATTCCGACGGCCCGGATTTTGTATGGAAACACTTTCGTTGGTTGTCGTCAGGCCGGGGCGGAACAGTTGGTTTGCCCACAGGTAGATAAGAAATTCTTCGTTCATGGCAGTTGTTTCTTTGCCGTTGAGTTAGACAGATGCACTGTAAATTTAACAGGTTTTAAAAATAATAAAATTCCATCTTTCGACATTCCACTATTTTGATTATTTTTGTAGCGTTATTCAGTTTTCTTCAGATGGCAAACGAACAGCGGTTGATTTCCGGAATTGAGTATAAAGTCAGGAAATTAATTGAATTGAACGACGAGCTAAGAAAGGAGAACACCGGATTGCACCAAAGAATAAATGCCTTAAACAGCAATGTGGCGGCGTTGACAAAAGAACTAGAAGTTAAAAGAAACGAATTATTTAAAATATCACTTGCACACACAATTGAGTCTGAGTTAGGTGTTGAAGAGGGCAAAGAAAGATTAGACAATTTAATTGGGGAGATAGAAAAGTGTATTGAAGTAATGAGCGACTAAACAGATAGTTTGCAGCAGCTTAATGGACACAAATCAAAATATTAAACTTACAATTGCCGGAAGGCCTTACAGGATGTCGGTGAACCGGGAGGAAGAGCAAATAGTAAGAAGGGCATCAGAATCTTTAAATAAAACAATAATTGCGTATTCAAAGTCGTTTGAATACAAAGACAGTCAGGATTTGTTTGCCATGATCGCGCTGCAAAGTGTTGCGAATTCAATACGTCTGGAAGATGAAAAATCATTCAGGGAAAGAGAACTGGAAGATAAATTGTTGGAGATTGATACCTTGCTGGTATCACACATCGAAAAAGCATAAAGCGTTCTTAAAATAGTAAAACTACGCCCGCGTAATTCATCTAGTTTGTAAACTCAACATTACAACAATTAGGGAAAAGCTCATAGTGTCGTAGAACAGGCCTGGTTACCGCAAGGTAATTCCGTGTACACGGAACGCTGGACGTTCGAAGATGCTGGCAGCCCTAGACGTGTCAGATTGGGGTTTGATAACTCCTGAATTACTGCGGGCATTTTTTTTGCTCAGGCCGGACGGGTGCAGGTGGAAAACCAAGATGTTATGGAAATATTAGTTTATGCCGGAGTAGCAGCAGTTGCGCTGGGCCTGGGTGTGTTGCTTGCCAACACCGTTTTGAAAAAATCTTTGCTGAAAAAAAGTGAAGATGTGTTGCGGGAAGCCAAGGAAAAAGGGGAGGTCATCAAGAAAGAAAAGATCCTCCAGGCCAAAGAAAAGTTCCTGCAACTGAAGAGCGAGCACGAAAAAATTATTGTTGAAAAGAACAACCGGATTCAGGGCGCTGAAAACAGGATTCGTCAGCGCGAGAGCACCTTGTCAAAAAAAATCGAAGAGGCTGCCCGCAAGCAGAAAGAACTCGATACTTTGCGTGAAAACCTGAGTATTCAACTCGATATTCTCAAAAAGAAACAGGAAGAGACCGACCGCATGCATGCCGAGCAGGTCAGAAAATTAGAAACCATCAGCCAGCTTTCTGCCGAGGAGGCCAAAGAACAAATCATCGAATCGCTTACCGAAGAAGCCAAAGGCGAGGCCATGGTGCTTATTCGCGATATACTTGACGAGGCGGAACTGACCGCAGACCGCAAAGCCAAGAAAATCGTGGTCGAGACCATTCAGCGTACAGCAGCAGAACATGCCATCGAAAATACGGTGACCGTGTTCAACATCGACAGCGATGAGATTAAAGGCCGGATAATTGGCCGCGAAGGAAGGAACATCCGGGCCCTGGAAGCCATGACCGGAATCGAGATTATCATCGATGACAGCCCCGATGCCATCCTCCTCTCCGGATTCGATCCCGTGAGGCGCGAAATTGCCGCCCTTTCCCTCCAAAAGCTGGTTACCGACGGTCGAATTCACCCCGCAAGAATTGAAGAAGTTGTTGCCAAGACGAAAAAAGAAGTCGAAAAGGAGATGGTGGAATTGGGCAAGCGTACCATCATCGACCTGGGAATACACAATATGCACAACGAATTGATCAAGCTGATCGGCAGGATGAAATACCGCTCTTCTTACGGTCAGAACCTGCTGGCACACTCCATCGAAGTGGCCAACCTGAGTGCAACCATGGCTTCTGAACTGGGACTGAACCCCAAGAAAGCCAAGCGTGCCGGATTGCTTCACGACATCGGTAAAATTGCTGAAAACGAAGCCGAACTTCCCCATGCACTGCTGGGTATGAAACTGGCCGAGAAATTCAAAGAAAAACCTGACGTTTGCAATGCCATCGGTGCCCACCACGATGAAATTGAAATGGAAACGCTGATCTCGCCCATTATCCAGGTTTGCGATGCGATTTCCGGTGCAAGACCGGGAGCCCGACGCGAAGTGGTGGAAGCTTATATTCAGCGCCTCAAGAAGCTGGAAGGCCAGGCACTGACTTATCCCGGTGTTGTAAAAGCATACGCCATCCAGGCCGGGCGCGAGTTGCGGGTAATTGTCGGCGCCGACCAGGTGAGCGATGCCGAAACTGATAAACTTTCCTACGAATTGTCAAGAAAGATTCAGGAAGAAATGACCTACCCGGGACAAATCAAGATTACAGTTATCAGGGAAACCCGTTCCATTAATTATGCAAAGTAAGCCTGGCAAGGCTTTGTGGAAACTGTAAAGGGGGCCTGCCTTAACCCATCGCCTTTTTGCCCTCGTTTTTGCTTAAATCTTACAAGCAAGCACGCTCCTGTTGTTCGATATTTTTTTAGTTTTGCATCCGCAATTCCAATTAACAAAGTTTAACGACTGTCTGCAACGAAAGTTGCTATTTTGCAGCAGTTTAATCAAGGGAAAGTAACATGCTTTATTTATTAATTCTACTTCCGCTTTCGTTTACCATTCCGACAGTATTTGCCTGGAAGGTTTTTGAAAAAGCCGGCCGGAAAGGATGGGAAACCCTGGTGCCGTTTTACAACCTGTACGTATTTCTGTTAATTATTAAAAAACCTTTGTGGTGGTATGTATTCCTGCTCGTCCCCTTCCTTAATGTTTTTGTATATATGCTGATGCTGGTGGAAATGGCCAAATGTTTCAATAAGTTTGGTTTGGGACAGCAATTTCTGGCGGTGATTGTTCCCTATGCCTATTTCCCTTATCTCGGCATACAGACCGAAGAGGTTTTTGTTGATCCTGATAAACGGCCCGAAATAAAGAAGGGCTTCGTGCGCGAGTGGACCGATGCCATTATTTTTGCAGTCGTTGCCGCCACTATCATCCGCACTTTTCTGCTGGAAGCCTACACCATTCCCACTTCTTCGATGGAAAAATCCTTGTTGGTGGGCGACTACCTTTTTGTGAGCAAGATAACCTACGGGCCCAAGATACCGAATACACCGCTGTCGTTCCCCTTTGTGCACCATACACTCCCGCTTACCACTTCCACGAAATCTTATGTTGAATGGATTCATTTCCCCTACTATCGTTTTCCCGGATTCGGAAAGATTGACCATAATGATGCGGTTGTATTTAACTATCCTGCCGGCGATACGGTTTCTACGCGCTTTCAAAGCAACGTCAGTTATTATTCGTTGGTGAAGGAATATGGCCGGAAAAGGGTGTGGAGCGACAAACGTAATTTTGGCGAGATTGTTGTCAGGCCGGTTGACAAGCGGGAAAACTATGTAAAAAGAGGGATTGGAATGCCGGGAGATACCCTCCGGATAATCGACCGGCAGGTTTACCTCAACAGCAGCAAGGCGGTAAACCCTGAAAAATTGCAATTCCAGTACCGGGTGCAAACTGACGGGAGCAGCATCAATCCGAAAATCCTGAGCAGGCTGGATATTACCGACCGGAGCCCGACGAATATTCCAGGGCAGTTCATCTTTGCACTGACCGAAGAAGCCCGCAGCGAACTGGAGAGGTTGCCCATAGTGAAGCGGATAAATGTGCTGAATGAAGAAGCAGGGAAATGGCATCCTGAAATATTTCCTTTCGATTCGAATTACAAGTGGAACCGCGATAATTTCGGCCCTTTGTACATTCCTGCCAAAGGTGTCCCTATTACACTTAACACAAAAAATATTGTGCTTTACGAGCGGCTTATCCGCACGTATGAAGAAAATGATTTGAAAGTCAGTGACGGGAAAATTTTCATCAACGGAAAAGAAACCAATTCTTATACACCGCGGATGGATTACTATTGGATGATGGGTGATAACCGCCACAATTCTGCCGATTCGCGCTATTGGGGGTTTGTGCCCGAAGACCATGTTGTGGGAAAAGCTGAATTTGTCTGGCTTTCCTTAGATGCCAACAAATCACTTTTCAAAGGGAAGATTCGCTGGAACAGGTTGTTCTCGGTTGTCCGTTAATTTTTTGGCCAGGGTTCGGGAGCCCTTTTCTGATTAGGATATTTCTGACACATTCCACCCTGCCATCTTTTAAAGTCCGGCAGACTTCGGGTACTCAATAATTACTACTTTTGTTTTAAATTACAAAAGCAAATGCCGCTTAAATCAAACAAGCTCAAAGCGAACACACTAAAAGAGCCCAAGACGAAAACCGTTAAGAAAAGAAGAAAACTTACGGTCAGGCAGCGGAAGACCGGAAAAAGCCTTTCCGGAGGCTTCGACCCGCGGATCAGGCGCGTACCCGGCTTTTTCTTCCTGTTGAGCGCCATGTACCTGTTGCTTGCGTTTACATCTTTTCTTGTGAATTGGTTTGAGGCCAACCCGGGTGCTGTTTTCACGAATACCCTCAGCAGTCATTTTAGCAATCATGCCCGGATAGTTGAGAACTGGACCGGGCGTTTTGGGGCATGGCTGTCGCATTTTCTTGTGCTCAATGGTGTCGGTGTCGGGGCTTTCACCTTCTCGCTCATTCTTTTCGGGCTGGGGTTTAAGTTGCTAATGAATATCCGCCTGTTTAAGCTCTGGCCCTGGTTTCAGATTCTTGTACTGGGGCTGCTCTGGCTGCCCATGCTGCTCAACCTGGTTCTTCCGGCCCATCCCGAAAATATTCTTGGCGGTTTTGCCGGACAGCAACTCAATCTCTGGGTATCTGCTTACCTTGGCCGGGTGGGGGTTGTCTTCCTGCTGGTTTTTGTACCGGCAACCTTTGCACTTATCGACTTTAAATTTACGCGAAAGAAAAAGAATCCCGTTCAGGAAAAAGATATTTCACAAAGCCAATCTGCTAAAAACCTGCCCAAAGAAGATATATACAACCCGGTGGAATTTGCGCTTGAAGAAGAAAGCCGGGAGGATGAGAAACCCGCTGAGCCTATAGGCGATGTTGTTGATGATTTTAGTATTGAGGTGCAAGCCGAAACCAAAGAAAAAGCGAAAGGGCAAGTTGCAGAAGAGGCCGAATTAGAGCTGATGATTGAAAAACCGGTTGTCGAAGAAACGGTCAAACCATCGGTCAAGCCGGGCGACCATTTTGGGATAGACACGGAATTTGACCCGCGCCTCGATTTGCCCGACTTTAAGATGCCCCCGCTCGACCTGCTTGTTGAATACGACAACGGGAACATCAGCATCGACAAAGAAGAACTGGAGACCAACAAAAACAGGATAGTCGAAACACTGAACCACTACTCCATCAGCATAACAAGGATCAAGGCCACAATTGGCCCTACTGTTACTTTATACGAGATTGTCCCGGCTCCGGGGGTGCGGATTTCACGCATCAAGAACCTGGAAGATGACATCGCCCTGAGCCTGTCGGCCATGGGTATCCGGATAATTGCACCCATACCCGGAAAAGGCACCGTGGGCATTGAAGTGCCCAACCGGAACCCGAACATTGTGTCCATGCGCTCCATCCTTTCTTCGGAACGTTTCCTGAACAATAAATATGAGTTGCCCATCGGGATTGGAAAAACCATTGCCAACGAGAGCTTTGTTGCCGACCTTGCCAAAATGCCGCATATTCTTATGGCAGGAGCCACCGGCCAGGGAAAATCGGTGGGGCTGAATACTATCATCGCCTCACTTTTGTACACGAAGCACCCGTCAGAATTGAAGTTTATTATGGTTGACCCGAAGAAAGTCGAATTGACTTTGTATTCACGCATCGAACGGCATTACCTCGCCAAGCTGCCCGATTCGGAAGAGGCCATAATTACCGATACGCGCAAAGTTGTCAGGACACTGAACTCACTCGGCATCGAAATGGACAACCGCTACGAACTGCTGAAAGATGCACAGGTGCGCAATGTAAAAGAATACAACCAGAAGTTTATTGCCAGGAAACTGAACCCGGTTCACGGCCATCGCTATTTACCATATTTTGTCCTTGTTGTTGACGAATTTGCTGATTTGATTATGACGGCCGGAAAAGAGGTCGAAGGGCCGATTACCCGCCTTGCCCAATTGGCCCGGGCTGTAGGGATTCACCTCGTTATTGCCACGCAAAGGCCATCGGTGAACATCATCACCGGGACGATTAAAGCCAACTTTCCCGCACGGATTGCTTTTCGTGTGATCTCAAAAATAGATTCACGCACAATTCTCGATACCGGCGGGGCTGACCAATTGGTGGGAAGGGGCGATATGCTCATGTCCACGGGCAGCGACCTCATCCGCCTGCAGTGTGCCTTTATCGATACCCCCGAAATATCTGAACTGACAAGCTACATTGGTTCGCAGCGTGCCTTTCCCGACGCTTACCACCTGCCAGAATACTTCGATGAAGAAATGGATGCCAAACCGGATTTTGATGTGAACGACCGTGACGAACTTTTTGAGGATGCGGCCCAAATCATCGTCCAGACCCAACAAGGCTCCACTTCGCTTTTACAGCGCAAACTGAAGCTGGGCTACAACCGCGCAGGAAGAATTATTGATCAGCTCGAAGCTGCCGGTATCGTTGGCCCCTTCGAAGGAAGCAAAGCACGCGAGGTGAAAGTTGCCAACGAAATGGCTTTGGAACAGTTTTTGAAAGATTTAAATAAAAATGACGAACAGATTAATTAAAAGAAAATGAAAAATATATTAGTAGTACTTGTTATGATTACCGGCGGAATGTTGTTCGGGCAAAGTGCAAAAAAAGCTGAGCAGCTCCTTGAAGAAGTAGTAAACAAAACGGCCTCCTACAAAAACATGAGGGTGGAGATTTCCTACACCATGGTCAATAAAGAAATGGACATCAACGAAAAAAGGGGGGGGCTTATCTTTATTTCAGGCGACAACTACCGGATTGAAATGGAAGGGCAAATTATTATTTCAAACGGGAAAACTGTCTGGACCTACCTGGTGGATTCAGAAGAAGTGCTGGTGAGCGACCTGGAAAGTAATGACGAAAATATCTCACCAACGAAGATTCTGACTACCTACAACAGCGATTACAAAGCCCGGTTCGACACGGATAACAAATACAAAAATGCAGACCTGAAGGCCATTAATTTGCGCCCCAACGATGGAAAACAATTTGAAAAGATGAGCCTTCTCGTAAACCAGAAAAACAAGAGTCTTGAAAGTTTTTCAATCTATGACAAGAACGGAAACGTTTTTACTTATCACATACTGAAACTGACACCCAACCTCGACCTGCCGGAAAACACCTTTACCTTCAACCCGGAAGACTATCCAGATGTAGAAGTGGTAGATATGCGTTAGAAAGGCTAATGCTTCTTGTTCTTCGACCGGTACATCAGGCCCATGTAAATAATGGTAACCCATCCCCCGAGCAACAGGCCACTACTGAAAATTGTAATGGTGGAGTAGATTTCTTTGATCACCCCGGTGGCACCGGTAAAATGAATCAGGTACAAAGGAATGCAGGACAGAACTATCCCGAAAAGAAAAAAGTAATAGACTATCTTTGTCCGCGACTCGCGAATGTACTGGTTTTTAAATGCAAATGATAACAACACCAGGGTGTGAAAGAATTGAATAACGATTGCAGTTTGAAAGTAGTCATAGTTTAGCTCTGGTGTGTTAAGTACAATTCTTACCAGTACAAATAGAATAGTGCCTGTGAGTCCGGAAAAACCGACAGCAATCAGGATTTTTTTTGTCATTTTGCTTTGTTTTGTACAAAAGTAAAAAAACCAACGGCTTAATGTACTGTAAAATTGATAAAATAGAACAAATCTTAATAAGAGAATAAAATGAACACATCAGTCGAAATTAGTTATTATCCGCTCCATGATGAGTTTATCCCCCACATCAAACGTTTTATCGACCGCCTGAACGGACACGATAACATTGCTGTCAGGACGAACGGAATGAGCACCCAGGTATTTGGAAAGTATTTTGAAGTGATGGAAATATTGACCCGGGAAATCCATGATGCATTTGAATTGCCGCACTCGGTTTTTATACTGAAGATTATCAATGCCGATCTGCAAGTCCACACCAAAAGTGTTTAGATGACTGAACTGCTTCAATTCTTCCTGCAACCATACCAAACAGCTACTACATTCAACATCCTTCTTGAATTTCTTGCTGCGCTGTTTGGCGTTGTCAGTGTGGTTTATGCCCGACGGGAAAACATACTGGTGTTTCCAACCGGCATTGTCAGCACGGCAATTTATGTTTATCTGCTCTCGCAATGGGCTTTGTATGGTGATCTGATCATCAATGTTTATTATACCCTGATGAGCATTTACGGTTGGTATATGTGGCACAAAGTGATTGATGATAAACAGTCCCACATCAGCATCAGCCGGACAAGCACCAAAGACAAACTGAAGGCATTTGGTATCTTTTTGTTCACTACCGTATTTGTCATTGCCGTTTACCGTTATTATGATGTGATGCCAAACCGTTTGAATTTCAGGGAAAGCGTGCTTTATGCCTGGCAGCACTTGTCTTCGGGCAGCCTGGATGACTTTAGAACAGCCACCCCTTTTCTTGATACGTTTACCACGGGTATTTTCTTTTCAGCCATGTGGCTGATGGCCAATAAAAAAATAGAAAACTGGATTTTGTGGATAGTGGGCGACCTTGTTTCCATCCCCTTGTATTTTGTGAAAGGCTATGGTTTCACCGGAATCCAGTATGCTGTTTTTTTGGGGATTGCCATCATGGCATACTTCTCCTGGAGAAAAGCCATTGAAAACCAAAAAGCAGGATAGGCCATGCTGAAGAGAATTGCCATCACCGGCCCCGAGTCCACGGGAAAATCGCAACTGGCGAAAGAGCTTGCTGCCCACTACCAGGCAAATTACGTGTCAGAGTTTGCCCGTGAATACCTTGGCGGAAAACAGGGGAAATACACCATCGGGGATATTCTTGCCATTGCAAAAGGACAGTTGAGAACAGAGGAGGGGATTGCTGCAAAAGCGAGCGGGCTGTTGTTTTGCGATACGGATATGCTGGTAACAAAAATATGGAGCCGGTTCGTATTTAACGAATGTCCCGAATGGATTGAGGAAATGTTTATTGAGCACCGCTACGATCTGTACTTGTTGTGTTACCCAGACCTTGATTGGGAGCCGGACCCTTTGCGCAAAAACCCGAAAGACAGGCTGTCCCTTTTTGAACAGTATAAAATGGAATTGCAGCATGCCGGCTTTAACTTTGCCGTTGTGAAGGGCAGGGGGGCGCAACGTCTGAAAAATGCGCTTAACTTTGTCAGGCGTTTGGAGAGCAACTCGCGGGCTGGCTTACCGCACCGTTGGCTATTGGGGGAAAATGATTTTTTTTAAAAACCGGAATAAATGAAGGGCAGCGAAAAAACGAAACTCAAAGTCTTATACCTGGTCCGGTGGTATCCCAACCGCTACGACCCAATGCCCGGTTTGTTCATACAACGTCATGCCGAGGCGGCCAACAATTTTTGTGAGCCTGGTGTTGTTTATGCCCATGTTGTGGAAAATGAAAAAATCGAAGGTGTTTACGATATTGATTCCCTTGAAATCAATGGCGTGCCCACGGTGAAGGTTTACTACACTAACCCCCGGTTTAACTTGCCATTAATTACAAAAGCGATAAAGGCTTTTCGGTTTTATAAAGCCAATTTCCTTGGTATTAAGGAAGTGAAAAAGCAGTTGGGGGACTTTGACCTTGTCCATATTCACATTCTTACCCGTCTTGGACTTATTGCCTTGTTTTACAAATGGTGCTGTGGGAAACCTTTCGTTATCAGTGAGCATTGGTCGCGTTATCTGGCACTGACCGGAACTTTTAAAGGCAGTTTGCGAAAAATACTGACAAAACTTGTTGTAAGAAATGCATCGGCAGTTACCACAGTGACGCAAAACCTGGCAGACGCCATGAAAAGCCACGGGCTGAAAAACAGCAATTACAGGGTTTTGGCCAATGTTGTTTCCGGGCAGTTTTTTCAAGCTGAACATTCAGTAAAAAGGGATACGGCAAAAAAGACCCTTCTCCATGTCAGTTGCTTCGAAGACAGGTCCAAGAATGTCAGCGGCTTGCTTCGGGTTGTTAAATCGTTGTCCGGAAAAAGAAGTGATTTTGTCTTCCGGCTGGTCGGCGAGGGGATGGATTTCGAAAGCTTGCGCAACTATTCCCTTGCGCTGGGAATAGACGGTTCGAAGGTCGTTTTTACCGGCCTGCTTGAAGGCGGCCACCTCGTCAGGGAAATGGCAGCAGCTGACCTGATGGTGGTTTTCAGTAATTACGAAAACTTTCCGGTAGTGATCAATGAAAGCTTTGCTTTGGGTATTCCTGTCGTGGCAACGAGTGTGGGTGGCATTCCCGAGTATGTCAACAGCAGCAATGGGCGATTGATCCCGGCAGGGGATGAAGAAATGCTGGCAAACATGCTGCAAAACTTCCTTGACGGAGGGCTAAACTTTGACAAACGAATTATTCAGGCCCGGGCAAAGGAGCTGTTTTCATCGGAAAAAGTGGGCAGGGAACTTTTCCGGATGTATGCCGGTGCCATTAAGAAGCCCGGCTGATTCGCCTTACTCGTGCAAGGCCATCATGGGCAGTTCCAGTTTGAAGAAATCTTTTTTACTGATTTTTTGAGAGAATAAATTTTGAAAGAAGTTTTTCTTGTGCGAAAGAAATGCGATCATGTCAATCTCGTATTTTTGGGTAAAAGTGGCCAATACATCCAACTTGTCGGTGGCCGGCACTAAATTGAAAGTGATTTTCCCTGCCAGTCTTTCTTTTTCAAAGGCCCGCTCCAGGCCTTCCATCAGCAACTTGCACTTTTCATCTTTTTCATCAAATCGAAAATGAACCACATGAACAACAAACTCGAGGTTTTTCAAAAGGCTGAAAACCCGGGTAAGTGTGGGGACGTCCATGTTGCTGAAATTGGTGGCATACATGATGTTCCGGATACGGTCTTTTTCAAATGATTGTGGAACCGCAACCACCGGGAATTTAACCCTGTTCATTATTTTTTCGGCCATGCTTCCTTCCAATATCCCTTTTCGGCCTTCGCCTTCGGTACCCATCACGATCAGCCCCGGATTGGTTTCTTTGCAGATACGGCGAATCTCCCACTCCGGGTCACCACCTGTTACGAGGGATGAAACTTCTATATTGGCAAAACCCCAGGCCCGAAGGAATCCATCAACAACAACTTTCAGCTTTTTCATCTGCTCTTCAGCCTGTTTCCGAAGGGTTTCAATAAACTCGACATTAAAAAAGGCATCGCTGTCTATGCCGGCCGGAATACTTGAGTCGGGCACGATAAGCTGATCGGGATAAATATGAAAAAGAAAAAGCCGTGTTTTTTCCTGCCCTGCGAGGTAAATGGCGTGTTTGCAGGTTGCCAGTGTAGTAGCCGAAAAATCAACGGGAAGAAGAAATGTTCTCATCTTCATCTATTTAAATTTTCTCGTAAAGACAAGCAGAAAACAGTAATTACTTCCCTGCCTGAGCCGTCAGCTGTTTTCAATAGTCTTTGTCGTGTTGGTTTTATCTGTTGTATTATTGCTATTATCATTCTTCTGTCTGAACTGTTGGGTTTACCCCTCGGTTCAAGGGTGGATTTAAAAATTTTCATAAAATTACTCATTTTATTTTAAACCAGTACCGAATTGTTTATTCCCAGGTCTGTGGGAACGGTAAAAAATAGCTATTTTTGGCGGCCAAATGAATATACATTTTATTGCCATCGGTGGGAGTGCAATGCATAATCTGGCCATTGCTTTGCAAGTAAATGGCCATAGCGTGAGCGGGTCGGACGATGAAATTTTTGAGCCTTCCAAAAGCAGGCTGGCGGAAAAAGGGCTTCTGCCATCCCGTGAAGGCTGGTTTCCTGAAAATTTAAGCAAGAAAACAGACGCCGTCATTCTTGGCATGCATGCCAGGCCCGATAATCCCGAATTGCTCAGGGCGCAGGAACTCGGGCTGAATATTTATTCTTATCCCGAGTTTTTGTACCTCCATGCAAAAGATAAAAAAAGAGTTGTTATTGGCGGAAGCCATGGGAAGACGACCATTACGGGGATGGTGATGCATGTTTTGCGCAAGGCAGGTATGAAGTTTGATTACCTCGTGGGATCGAAACTTAAGGGGTTTGACGTCATGGTGCAATTAAGCAATGAAGCCCCCATCATGATTTTTGAGGGCGACGAGTACCTGAGTTCACCCATCGACCGGCGGCCAAAATTTCATTGGTACAGGCCCCATATCGCTTTGCTGAGCGGCATTGCCTGGGACCACATCAATGTGTTCCCGACTTTTGAGAATTATACCGGTCAGTTTCAGCAGTTTATTGAGCTGATGGAAAGTGGGGGCACACTCATTTACACCAATGAGGACGACGTATTGAGAGGACTGCTTGCAGGAAAACGGGACGACCTCAAGAAAATAAGTTATGGCCTTCCCGTGTTCAGGCTCAATGAGGGCGTAACTTCTTTGGTGGTAAAAGATACTTTGGTGCCTTTGCAGGTGTTTGGCAAACACAATTTGATGAACCTGAACGGGGCGAAAAAAGTTTGCAACGAACTCGGGGTGGATGACCGGGCCTTTTTCGATGCCATTCAAAGCTTTGAAGGAACGGCGAACCGCTTGGAACTTATTGGGAAAAATAACGTAAGCAGGGTGTTCAAAGACTTTGCACATGCGCCTTCAAAAGTCAGTGCCACCGTGCGTGCCGTTCGCGAGCAGTTTCCTGAGCACCAACTGCTGACCTGTCTGGAACTGCACACTTTCAGCAGCCTGAACCGGGACTTTATCGGCCAGTATGCGGGGTGTTTTGACAAAACAGAACGGGCATGCGTTTATTTTAACCCGCATGCCCTGCGGCTGAAGAAGTTGCCGGAACTTCAAAAAGCGGAAGTCAAGTTGCTGTTTGCAAACGAGGGCCTCGAAGTTTTTAACGATGCCGGGGAGATGGTGGAATGGTTGTTGGAGAACAAACAAGCCGGAACCGTATTCCTGCTAATGAGTTCCGGTAATTTTGATGGAATTGATTTACATGATTTAGCGAAAAACCTGATTTGAGATATTTAAAAGGACATATTCTGATTTTGCTGTTGATGGCGTCGCTTATTGTGCTGGGGCAAAAAACAGTTCCCGATTCGTCTTTAATCAGGGCCTACCCGTTTAGGATTGGAAATATTGGCTTCTCGGTTGACAGCCTGGAAACGGTCATTGGAAAAGTTGTCCGGGGAGATATTTACAAACAACAAATAGAATTGTTCAATTTTGGCAAGAAACCCATTGAACTCAAAGGGGGAAAAAGCAGCCGCTTTATCGAAATCAGATACATGCCAGGCCTTATTCAACCGGGACAATCAGCCACGGCCTTCATTGATTTTGACGTCCTGACAGACCTGCCGACCGGGCCTATTGAGGTTGAGGTAGTGGTTGAGACCGATGACAAGCAGAATGCCTTTAAGTTCCTTTACCTGCTGGCCGATATTATTGAGGACACAACAAGGTTTGAAACCCGCTTGATTATTGATACCGTACCACGGATGGTTTTCAATGATTACAATTATAATTTTGGTCACCTGATCCGTGGGAAAAAAGTAACCCATACGTTTTATTTTACCAATATGGGTTCTGAGGATTTGTTTGTCGGAAAGATTTCCAGTTCAAATGGTTGCCGTGTCATTTCTTCACCCGAGGACATCATCCCGCCGGGAGGGAGCGGGCGGCTTGTTGTACAGGTAAAAACTGTTGGGAATATCGGCGTACAGCACCGGACGGTCAGTATTCAGTCCAACGACCCGGTAAACCCGGTCATTATTCTCGGCTTGCATGGCACCGTTCGCCAGCCCCCCCCTGCAAAACAAAACCAGGGCTTCTGTTATGAGTAACCCCGGTTTGTCAAAAATCTTCCTGAAAAGCTTATTGTGGGAAATGTTCGTTTTCCCCCAAAGCAGATTTAGCTGTTCATCGATATCAGAAACTCTTCATTCGACTGGGTGAATTTCATCCTGTCTTTAAGGAACTGCATGGCTTCAACCGGGTTCATGTCTGAAAGCAGGTTGCGCAGTACCCAGATTCTTTGCAGCATTTCTTTGTCGATCAGCAGGTCTTCGCGCCTGGTGCTTGAAGCCACAATGTCGATAGCCGGATAAATCCTTTTGTTGGACAGTTTACGGTCGAGCTGCAACTCCATGTTTCCTGTTCCTTTAAATTCCTCAAAAATAACCTCGTCCATTTTCGATCCGGTGTCAATCAATGCCGTTGCGAGGATGGTCAGCGACCCGCCGTTTTCGATATTCCGAGCAGCACCGAAAAAACGTTTTGGTTTTTGGAGCGCATTTGCTTCAACACCACCGGACAGTACTTTTCCGGATGCCGGCGACATGGTATTGTAGGCCCTGGCCAGCCTGGTAATCGAGTCGAGGAGGATGACCACATCGTGGCCGCTTTCTGTGAGCCTTTTTGCTTTCTCCAGCACGAGGTTTGCAATCTTTACATGCTTGTCGGCCGGTTCGTCAAAAGTAGAGGCAATTACTTCGGCATTCACGCTGCGTGCCATATCGGTAACCTCTTCAGGACGTTCGTCAATCAGCAAAATAATTAAATAAACTTCGGGGTGATTGGCAGCGATGGCGTTGGCAATTTCTTTCAGCAAAACAGTTTTCCCCGTTTTGGGTTGAGAAACAATCAGGCCGCGCTGTCCTTTGCCGATAGGGGCGAACAAATCCATGACACGGGTAGAAATCGATTCTTCCTTGTGTCCGGTAATTGTAAATTTTGTATCGGGAAAAAGCGGTGTTAAGAAGTCAAAAGGAATACGATCCCGTACTTCTTCTGGAAGTTTTCCGTTGATTTTTTCCACCTTAATTAAAGGGAAGTATTTTTCGCTTTCTTTGGGTGGACGGATACTTCCCTTGACGGTGTCGCCGGTTTTCAGCCCAAACAGTTTAATCTGCGATTGCGAAACATAAATGTCGTCGGGGGAATTCAGGTAGAAATAATCCGATGAACGTAAAAAACCATAACCGTCAGGCATGATTTCCAGTACACCTTCGGCAGTAACCATCCCTTCAAATTCAAAGGGGAATTCCTGGCGGGGCTTCCTGTGTTCTTGTTCGGTTCTTTCGTCCTTTTGACCATTTGACCCGTTGTTGGGCTGAGGTTTCCGGCTATCAGTATTTCGGTTGTCAGTATTCCTGACTTCACGTTTTTCTTTGTTGCGCTCATCCCTGTTCCCGCTGTTTCCGTGAGGGCGTTGCTGCTGCCGGCGGTTGCTTTCCCATTTATTGGTGCTTTGCTCGGAAGTACCGGATTCAGTAGTTTTAGCAGGTTGTCTTTCATCAACTTTCTTAGCGGGGGGTTGTTCTGATGCCCCCCCTGAGATACTTTCGTCCTTGAGGACTGTTAATGAAGGTTTTTCCTGTTTGGCAACCGCTTTGTCACTTTCTGTAACCCTTGTCCTTTGGCGCGGTTTTCTTTGACCGCGCGTCTCTGTATTTTGTGTGCCCTGATCTTTTTTCGGCTTGTCCGAAGTGGGGGGGGGCGTGTTCCTCCTTTTTTGGGTGGGGCGGCTGTCCTTTCTGTGTTCAGCCTCAAGCATTTCTTTGCTTGGGTTCAGTGCCTGAAAATCTAAAATCTTATAGACCAGGTCTTTCTTCAATAGCTTGTCTGTTTTGGGGATGTGAAGATCGTTGGCTATTTGTTTTAACTCAGCAACTTTCTTGCTGTTTAACTCAACAATGTCGTACATAATTACGGTAATTAATTTTGAATAAAATCTAAGGTTATTGAAATAACGCGGAGATGAAAATTTATTGGGTAAAAGTTTTTCTTACTAGAAATCTAAATCAGGGTGTCCCCCTGGAGGGGGCAAATATACAACTTTTTTGGTGTTTCGGGTTTTTTATGGATTTTTATTTGAATATTTTCAGAAGGGAAACCCTCTTTTTTTCCTGTCGTGAATGGTGTTGCCTTTTTTCTGCACCGGCTTATTGTTTATTTTTGCCGCAAACAATAAAAAAAACCAGAAAATGATTCAAAGGATCCAATCCGTTTACCTTTTACTTGCCGCTATCGCACTGGCGGCTATGTTCTTTTTCCCGCTGGCTATCTTTATCGGTGGCGACAAAGACCAGCTTGTTTTGTATATTTATCAGTTGCTCAGTAAAGTCCCGGGCAGCAATCCGGATGTGCCCTCTTATTTTATCTATCCAAATCTGGTACTTGCTGCCTTAAGCCTTTTCATTACCTTCACCTCCGTTTTCATGTTCAAAAACCGGATGCGCCAATTGAAGATGGTGCGCTTGGTGATTATTCTTATTCTTGTCCTTATCGCTACTTTTTTCTTTTATTATGTTGTGGAACTGGAAAAAGCATCAGGAATTGAAGCCCAATATGACATAGGTGCTTATCTGCCACTTATTGCATTTGCGTTTCTACTGCTTGCTTACCGTGGGATAATGAATGATGAAAAGCTTATCCGTTCATCAGAAAGGTTAAGGTAGTGCATTTCGTTTTCTTTAAAAATCCATGCAATGGAAATAATTAAAACCGGCATCCTTGATTTATGTATCATCAAACCGAGGGTGTTTGAAGATAAGCGGGGTTATTTTTTTGAAGCCTACAACAAAACGGTTTTTCGGAAGTACGGTATTGATGAAACCTTTGTGCAGGACAATGAATCCATGTCGGGAAAAGGCGTGCTTCGCGGGCTGCACTTTCAGAAGCCCCCTTTTTCGCAGGGCAAACTGGTGCGCGTTATTCAGGGGTCTGTTTTGGATGTGGCCGTTGACTTACGTAAAAAGTCACCCACCTACGGGCATTGGGATTCGGTGGTGCTTAGCCGCGAAAACAAATTGATGTACTGGATACCGCCGGGTTTTGCCCATGGCTTTGTTACGCTTGAAGCGGATACGGTGTTTTTTTACAAATGTACCAATGTGTACAACAAAGCTGCGGAGGGCGCCCTCAGGTGGAACGACCCGAATTTGAACATCGATTGGAAGATTGAACATCCGCTACTGGCTGAAAAAGATAAAAACGCCCCGTTTTTTGGAGAATTTGACAGCCCGTTTTAAAACATCACTTTTTTAAAGAAATTGGAGAAAACCCGTTGAAGGGTTCGGTTTTTCCATTTATTATCAACTAACCAGTGCCGCTCTGTCCGTCCCGCCGACATAGGCTAAGGACATCGCCTGTGCCAAACTGCTTCTGTCATTTGAACAGTGAGCAATTGTTTTGTGAGGTTTCAGGTCAAGCTGGATGACTCAAAGGACAAGGACAAGTCCCTTCACGACCTTAAAACCATAAACCGGCCGTTTTCTTCAATCTTGATGATGGTTGAGGGTTTGACGGCCCGTACCCGGTCGCGGAAGATTTCCACCACATGGTCAACCTTCTTAAAGATGACAGGGTTGATCTGGTAAAAAGAGTTTGCTGACGGTTCTCCCGATATATTCGCCGAGGTTGAGACCAGTGGCCGGTCCAACTGTTGTATCACGGCACGGCAATATTCACCGCTCACTACCCTGAGGGCTATGGTGCCATCGCGGGCGATAAGGTTTTTTGCCAGGTTCTTCGCACCCGAATAAACTATAGTCAGGGGAGAAACGGAGTTTTGAATCAGGTCGTAAGTAATGGGTGGTACTTTCTCGATGTATTGTTTCAGTTTGTCAATCGAGTCCAGCAGAACAATCATGCTCTTGTTTTCGTCCCGGCCCTTTATTTTGTAAATACGCTGCACGGCTTTGCTATTGGTGGCATCGCATCCAATTCCCCAGATGGTATCGGTAGGGTAGAGGAGGATTTTCCCGTTGCGGAGCAGTTCAACCGACTTCTTGACTTCCTTTTCTAAATTGTTCATAGTGTGTTCAATAATTGTTCTTTTTGAATGGTCAGTGCGCAATTAAAATGCTGTTTTGGGCATTTGTGCAAACCATGCAGCCCACAGGGCCGGCAGGAAAGTCCTGCCGAAGCCTGCACTACAAATGATTTTTCAGCCATCGGGCCAAACCCAAAGCCGGGGACGGTGGAGCAGAAAACAGCCGTGGTAGGTGCATTCATGGCAGATGCCAGGTGCATGGGCGCCGAATCGTTCACGTAGTTCATCTGTGCATCCCTGAGCAGGGCAGCCGATTCGAGAAAGCTGAGTTTTCCCGAGAGGTTCAGGCTGTTTGGGTGTTGTGACGATTCGATAATCCGGTCGCACAGCCCGGTTTCTTTGGGGGAACCTAAAAAATAAACCGTTAAACCTTCCTCCAGTGCCGCAACAAACTCAACCCATTTTTCGGCAGGAAACTGCTTGGTAAACCACAGCGATCCCGGTGCCACCGTAATGTATTTCTTTGTTTTGAATTGCGATACTTTGGCGAAATCCTGTTTTCCCGGATAAAGTTTCATCGGGAAAACGCTGTGTTCATCGGTAAGTTCTGCAATGAGCCTGAGGTTGCGTTCAATTTCGTGCGGATTGTCTTTTTCAACGCCAATTTGATGTTTCACCCGCCGGGTGAAAAACAACGACAACGGGTTTTTCGAAAAACCTATCCTGTGTTTTGCCCCGGAAAAAGCAGTAACCAATCCCGACGAAGCAAACCGTTGGACGTTGATGATTGCATCGTAATGTCGGTCCCGGACCAGCCGGATGAGTTCAGCCAAATGTGCATTTTTTTTCTCGGTTTTGTCCAACACCATCACCCGCTGCAAAAAGGGGTGTCCGCGGAAAAGACTTTCGTAACCGTATTTTAGAAGGAAGTCGATTTTGGCATCCGGAAAAAAATGGTGGAGTTTTTCCAGTATCGGCGTGCTCAGAATCACATCGCCGAGCGAGGCCGTTTGTATGACAAGTATCTTCTTCAATCCGGATTTGTTTGCCACAAAACTATCAAATTCCATCTGAAAAGGCAGCCATTTTTTACATAATGGTGAAACCACTTTGCTTTTTCCCGGATAACTGCTTCAAAGTTTGCCAAAAGATGTAGCTTGGTACTGATTGGCGGACACTGCTGCCAATACCGGTCAAAAGAAATCTTTGCTGTAGTCTGTACTAAATTTAGAACGGTTTTTAATTAGCAGAACTGCCTTTCAATATGTATGATTTATTATTTTTACCACAATCTTTTTAAAGCAAAAAATATGATAAACCTGGAGACAACATACATGGGACTGAAACTGAAAAACCCTATTATCGTGGGAAGTTCCGGCTTAACAAACTCTGTCGAGAATATTATTGAAATTGCGCGGAACGGTGCCGGTGCCGTCGTGCTGAAATCTTTGTTTGAGGAACAAATTATGCACGCCGCAAGCCATACTTTTGCGCAGCAGGAATTTGGCAACTACTATCCCGAAGCCGATGATTACATCCGTAATTACACCCGGGAAAACGATGTGGCCAACTACCTCGAACTAATCAGCGATAGTAAGAAAGCGGTGGACATTCCCGTAATTGCTTCCATCAATTGTGTTTCGGGGGCCGAATGGGTTGACTTTGCCAAGAAGGTGGAAGCTGCCGGTGCCGATGCGCTTGAGCTGAATGTATTTGTTTTGCCTTCCGACCCCGATAAAGAAGGTGCTGCTAACGAAGCCGTTTATTTTGAGATTGCAGAAAAGATTCTTGCCGCCGTAAAAATTCCGGTTGCCCTTAAAATCAGTTATTATTTTTCGGGGCTTGCACGCATGATAACCAGGCTTTCCTGGACGGGGATTAAGGGGATCGTCTTGTTTAACCGCTTTTTCTCACCAGACTTCGATATAGAAAACATGGAGATCAAGTCTTCGTTTGTTTTCAGTTCGCCCGCCGACTTGTCCATATCATTGCGCTGGGTAGCCATGATGTCGGCACATGTGAAATGTGATTTGGCAGCTTCTACCGGCGTGCACAATGGCAGTGCCCTGATTAAACAGCTCCTTGCCGGCGCGAAAGCTGTTCAGGTTGCCTCGGTGCTGTACAAAAAAGGTTTCAAGGAAATAGCTGCAATGATTGAGGAGCTCGAAAACTGGATGATCCGCAAAAGTTTTACGTCACTGGAACAGTTCACAGGAAAGATGAGCCTTGAAAAAGCCGAAAATCCGGCGGCATTTGAACGTGTTCAGTTCATGAAACACTTTTCCGGTATCGAGTAAACATTTTCCGAAAGGGTTTTGCGTAAGCTAAAACCTGCCTGGCAATTTTTCAGCTTCGGACAAAGCTGCTTGCAAGTTTTCAGGTTTTCTTATTTTAGACCAAATTTTCTTCATGCCTGCAACACGGAATATTTTACGGATACTTTACTTTGTTATTTTTATTCAGTTCACCCCCGGTTTACACGCCCAGCTGCTGAACCACTACTGGTCGCAAAGTTACAATTCCATCTCTTCGCTTTTGTCGGGTGCGGTTGTGGGTGGCGATGCCGGCCCGAGCGCGATTTATTACAACCCTGCGCTCATTAACGAATTTGCCAATGGGACCAATGTGAGCCTTGCCGCAAGTTTTCTGACATTAAACCACTATTCGTTTTACAATGCAGTGAGTGAAGGCGAGCATATCCCGGTTACAAATTTCTATGTCCAACCCCAGTTTTTTTCGATGACATTCGTCTCGCCAAACCATAAGCTGAGTTTTGAGGTGGCGACTTTCACGAGAATACGTCAGCGGTTTAATGCAACTTATGCCAAAACATCTTACAATGATATGTCACCCGTTCCGGTTGTAAATAAATTTACCTCTACCTATAATTATGTGAATGATTATGATGACAGTTGGATTGGGATTGGTGGCTCGTATTCAATCTCGGAAAAATTCTCGGTGGGGCTAAGCCTTCTTTTTTCCTCCTCCACCCTGAATTATTATAATGCGCTCGATGCCACACGTTATCCAATGATTGATACGCTTGCCGGACTGCCCGATGATTTTCCCATCCTGGTTGCGGAAAATAATTATTCCGAAAGAATAAAGTTTACCAACATCAGGCTGGTTTCTAAAATCGGTTTGTCTTACAAATCAGGAAACTGGTCTTATGGTTTAAATATCACACTTCCCCCACTCAATATTTTTACCAGCGGAAGACATGCCGAGCGAATGCAAAAAGAGTTTTACAGTTCTAACGGGGAAGAACCCCTTTACAGTTATTTTATTTTCGACACCCAGGAGGGAACCGAGATTAAAGCAAATTATAAATTGCCGTTTTCGCTTGCGCTTGGGACGATCTACAACTTTGAAAACCGGAAACAACGTTTTTACACAACAATAGAATACTTTGCCCGCGTAAAACCTTATAAAATGATAACGGCAACTGTTAACGATCAAATTACTTCCAAGCCCATTTACGACCGGCTTGATAATAAAGAATGGCTCTCGTTTGCCTATGGTGCCAATCCGGTCTTAAACATTGCACTTGGTTATCAGTGGCAGTTTAGGGAGGACTTGCTGATAATGATGGGGCTTCGTACTGACTTCAACAATGTGAACAACCTTGATTTAAAAGAGTTGTCATCTTACAATAAAATAAAAACAACAGACTTTAATATCTATCATGCTACAGGTGGAATCCAGTTCCACTTTAAAAGGCACCTGCTGGTGGCGGGAACCCAATTCTCTTTCGGCTACAAAAACAACCAGCTTCAGATAGCTGATTTTACTGATGTTGACCAGATCGACCCGGACAGCCCACTGCCTTTATTTGGTGAAAGAAAATACATCATGGACTCCTATTATTATTCCATTAGTGTATTCCTTGGTGCAACCCTCAACTTCGAAAAGAAAGAAAAAATACCCGGCAAATGATTTTTGTCTAATTTTGCGCACGAAGTCTGGCATAAATCTTGCCGGCTTTTCAGTTTTATTTACTAAACAATTAAAAACAGAAAAATGAAAAAATGGTTATTGAACCTCTCTTTGGTTTTGGTCTTCCCCTTGGGAATTGCCCTGCTTGACGGCTGCTACCCAAATGACAGCCTTTCAGTTAGTGAAACTGATATTGTTATGACAGCCCATTTGAAAACAGCTCGCTTTGATACGTTGAAAACATATTTTATGTCCGATACGGTTTATCCGGTCCGGGATGATACATCCGATCATTCGTTAATTGCTAACAATGAAATAATTATCCAAACCATTGCGGAAAATATGGCAGCTTACGGATATGAAAGGGTATTTGCCGACAACGAAGAAGCCCCTGATGTCAGGGTATCTGCTGCGGCTATTGCGGTTACAACAGTTAGTGTCGGCTGGTGGTACCCCTATTATCCCGGTTGGGGATGGGGCTGGTACAAATCATCACGCGGAACAGATTACTGGTATCCTGGCTATCCCGGATATTATCCCCCGGGTTATTGGGGCGGAGTACCTTATTACAGCAGCTACACCACCGGGACACTTTTAATTGAGATGGCAAACCCGCTTGATTACGAGGTTGTTGATGGGGATACGGTTACGCCAATATATTGGGCCGGCTCCCTTAATGGTGTGCTCAGTAACAGTTCCAGCACCGATGCTTCGCGGATAACCAAGGGCATTAATAAAGCCTTTGAATTGTCACCCGAAATCAATACGAAATAGAAACAACGCTTTAAAAGAAAAGAAATGAAAAAGAATAAATTTTTATTGACCGGTATTTTTATCACGCTTTTCGGACTTTCTTCCTTTGGTCAGGGGGGGGGTATCTGGAACTTCGACTGGGACATGGGCTTTGCCCTGGGGTCAACCAAAGACTTTATCGACCAGCCTTCATTCAGGGGCTTCTCTATTGAGGGACGTGGCTTTGTAACTGACAATATGACCATCGGCGGACAAGCCGGATGGCAAACCTTTTACCAAAGTTTTGGATGGGTAACGGAAGAACTTGGCGAAACAGGAAAAATCTATGGCTACAAACGCCGCTACCTCAATTTTATCCCCATTATGGCTTCGTGGGATTATTACTTTATGCCCGGTAACATCATGCCCTATGTGGGCCTGGGTTTGGGTACTTACTACATCGAATCACGGAACTTTATGGGTATTTATTACCTCGAGGGACGTGACTGGCATTTCGGCCTCGCACCCGAAGTGGGTGTGGCCATTCCGTTTGGCAGCGGTACTACCGGTGTGAACATTAACTTTAAATACAACTGGGCTGCGGCCACAAAAGATAACCCAAGCTATTCGTGGCTGGGCATCAACATCGGCCTGTCCTATATTTTTTAGGGTAAAACTGCTTCTTTGCAGGATTCTTTTTTGGAAGAAGGCTTTGTCCACAGCTGCTTGCTGACAAGAAAAAAAACCAGCTTATTAAACGTTTAATAAGCTGGTTTTTTAGTGAGATGGCGTAATGCAGTTGACAGGAAACAAGACTGTTGTAAAGTTTTTTAAAAACGCCTTTCTAAGCCTGGTGAAGAGTTTTAATGGTCGGAAAATCAGCAGAACCTGACTAATCTGCGTCAGTCACTCCACCTGAATCCACCCTAAAGGGGCGGGGCGGGTTGGGATATTTAAAGAAACTGGCACGAATGAACTCTAAAAATTGCGCCTAAACTCTTTTTGTTATTGTTTTTTGGCACATTGATTAGTTACGGTTTGTTCAATACCTTTTATTTCTCCTGTGATGTTTATTTAATTTCAACAGTACATTTTATTCTTTATAAAGCCTAACCGTATACCTCATCTTCCTCAGAAAGGAATATTTTAAACTTTTAAGATAGCAACCAAGAAACCGGTTAACATCTAATGGTAAAGAACCGCCAACACGGGGATTTATTTCGAAGATCAGGGGCTTACCGTCCTTCACTTTGTAATCAATACAACCCACGCCTTCGTAATTTAAACGTGAAAGTATTTGCGTAAAGATGTCGACAAATGAATTTTTAACCACAGAAATAGATGCATTTTTAAATGGTGGCAACTGCCTTCCCTTGACGTAACGGCAGGGTTTAAACTTAAAGAGCAATGAGTGCATGTATTGAAACTTGCCTTTGGAAAAAATAAAATGAGTTGTCAGTTCTTCCCGGCCACTTACATAAAGCTGTTTGAAAAAACTGCCGGAGACCAGCCGTTCCCTGTGCGCTTCTTCTTCTGTAACCGAATTTATCAGATAAGAGTTTCTCCCCCATTCATCGAATATCTTTTTTAAAATATAAGGTGGCTTTAGTTCATCGGAGATTTCCGGGACAAAATTCCCAAAATCTTCTTTTGTCAGGAAGTTATGAAACCGTTTCTTGTCGTAGCACAACTGGATTACATCGTTACTGGGTATGTTAAACTTAATGCCTTTTAAAGTTTGTGCATGATTATTTAAGTAGGTGGAATCATGCTCAAACAATGGGATAACGGCATCGTAATTACCAAAGTTTTTTTCATCACTTAAGGTGCCGTAAGTGATTTCGTATTTGTCCTTATCAGTTTTATCCCTGCATTTTCTTATCCAGTCTGCTTTTTGTGAGATGAGTATTCTTTTCATCAGCAGTATTTAGTTTTAGATTGGCCTCTAAATAGCTGTAAAGATACAATTAATATCGCTTGCTGTTAATCTGAATAAACATGTTGCGTTCTTCTTTAGACAGATAAAAACGGCTAAGGGGCTTTTGAAATTCTTTTATCGAAATTCCGCACAACTGTTCGGGACAATCTGCGGCTCCGATGTCCCGTCCTGCGGCGAAAGTTTAAGCACCCTGAATTCGCTGACAGGGATGTTGTCAAGGGGAACATATTCCACATCCGGTAACAGCCCTTCGTATAAATTGCCCGAAAACGACAAGGGGTTTACCGCTTCAAGCTCCAGTCCGCCCCCGTCATCAGATAAATACATTCCGTATTGCTGTAAGGCCACCGCGATGGTATATTCATAATCGGTAAGGCCCAAAGTGCCGAGGTCGAGCCCGGGGTTTAATTGCACCAAAGCCCCTTCCGGAATGGCGATGTCGGTATTTGAGGTGCCGTCACTTTCGGTTGCGGGGCTTACCGGGCCGCCACTTTTAGTATAATCATAAGTAAATACCAGCGCATGCCCGATGGCATGATTCTTAAACTCGTGCGGCCATAAGATACCGGCTGCAAGCGCAAAACCGCATCCACGTGCCGACATACCCTTTTCAAAAATACCGCTCCCGTCAATCGGCAGGGCATTCCCCCAGGAGGCATACCATTTCCCGTAGATTTTCTTTATCTGCCAGAAGTCGTATTCACAACCGTTAAGGGTATCAATAATGACCATTTCCCCGTCAACCGACGGGTCGGCAAGGGCGTAATCAGGAATGGGTACGTTCAGGAGTTTGCGTTTTGGCGCCCACGATGCCGTTAACACTACATCGTACACTGGCGTTTCCGGGCCGGTAAAATACACAGTCTCGGAGTACGACTTGAGCGCGATAAAAAAACCGCGGTCCTCCGCCTCTTTTATCAGGCTTTCACGCATTTTATCCGAATTGGGATCTATCTCGGGATTCTCAGGAATGGGTGTGTTAAAAGGTGAAGCAGGTGAAAACAAAGTTACTTGCGGTAAACCGGCGGGCGCCGCTACAGGGACAGTTTGCTTCCTGCAGCCCGAAAACAGTAACGGAAGAACCAGGAAAAATATTCTAAGTAGAGCTTTCACCATCTCGTTTTTACAATTCTATTTGGCCGGAACTAAAATGAAATCCCCAATCCGCCACCCGTGAACAGGGTGCCGATTACGGCATCATAAAATATAATCCCTTCAGGATAAAACTTTATTTTCTTTCCGAGCATCAGGTTCAGGCTGCCCCCAAAGATTACCGTCGATTCGTCACCAATATACCTGTACATGACTTTTGGATTTATGGTAATTCCGAAATGTTCTTTTGGCAAATAGGTAAGATAAAGTGATACCGGAACATCAAAAACGTGCGTTTGGTCATCGAAACTCGAAGCCAGGAAAGTATAACCTATGCCGGCAGTGTAAGAAGACATGAACTTTTCAGCCCTAAAATAAAGATGCTTGTAATTGGCATTGAATGAATTCGGGGAAATAAGTGCCTGAAACTCACTGTTGCCCGATATTCCCCTTCGCAACATGAATTGCGTGACAAACTGGTTGCCTTCTTCATATACATTGCTTATTTCGGGCAACGAATACAACAAACTACCGCTTACTGTGAAATTGGTTTCCCCTTTGGCAAGCACATCTGCCGTTTGAAAAGAAGTGAAGGAGGCACATCCCCCTTCCAGTAACAACAACACTGCACAAAAGTAGCGGACAATACGCATGATTTCCATATTTTTTGTTCCCGCTTTGCGGGAAAAGAAATAACAAACCTTAATTCTTCAGGCAACGGACAGAGTACCCCTCCCTTTTCTCAAAGTAATTTTTGATAACTTTTCCGGTATCTTTGTACATCTGCCGGTACCAGGCATTTGGACTGTACGGGGTAGAGGTCCACCAGTAGCCATAGGCGCGGAGGTAGCCGAATACCCCAGAATTGAAGCTGCGCTTTCCACCCGGCAGGGCTGTAAAGCCGGTTTCGTTGGTTGCGTCTGTATTCGGGGGATCCCAGTGTGTGGTTCCGGTTTCCTTTAATTTGCCGCCGGCCACGCTCAGGCCACCCAGATAAGTGGTCAAAGTTGACCACTCGGCATCGGTGGGCACGTGCCAGCCCGTGGGGCAAAGTTTGCCCGTGTTTACTGCGTACCAGTTGTACAGCGCGCCATAAACAGGGCCATAAGTAGCCGAGTCGTTATTGTACCAGGAATAGGCCGGGGTTGATATAGATACCCATGTTGAATCATCAGTTACAAGGGGTATTCCGGTACCGTCATTGTATTTGATGGTTGTCAGATTTTCTGCCATCCAGCATTGAGATCCTATCACAACAGTATTGTATATGTGGCCGTCAATGTCAGCTATGGGGTCACAAAAACCAGTGGCTATATCACCAATCATATTGACCCATACTGTGCCATTGTACACCTGTAATTCGCCCGTTATACCACAGTTATTACACCATATTACTAAACCTGCTACCGGACTACTTATTGAATCCCTATCTATCTCCCTCATTCGAGGAGGCAAAAAGCCTTTGCTGATACTTTTTACATCCAGCATGGCTGAGCTGTTCGCGTTACTACCATCGGTGTTTATGGCTACCTGTGCCGTTAGGCTGTAGCCTGCCATCAGTATGGTTGCCAATAATAAAAGTTTAATTTTTTTCATGGGAGTAAAAATTTAGTTAATTGATCTGTGTTGGCTGTCTCCATGCACCACTTTCCTGCTTTTATTTCATTACAACTTTTGTCCTGCACACTCAGACAAGGGCTGGAACTAATTAAAAGAGACTTTCGGTGGATATTGTTGTCAAGCAGGTAGTGATAAATAGAATTCACCAAAAGTACATCATTTTATCCCTCTTGTCAAGTATTTCTGTTAAAACTTGTCCAAATCGAAGATCGCGCGGTGAGAGAGATACTGAAAATACTTTGTGTGGTTTGTGAGTTACAAGGATTTGGTTTTGGTAGTCAACAGAAGTTTTTTATCATTTGTAATGTTTCAGTAGCTCTATTCTAAAACATACATTATCAGATTTATACATAACACGAGCAATGTGCAGCTTAGCATATTGAAATTCGCAGTTCAAAACAAAAAATGCGCATTAATTTATTTTTTACTACATTTGGATATTCAATTCACTAAAACTAATCGTTATGAAAACACTTTTATCCCTTTTCTTTTTTGTCTTTTTTGTAACTTTTCTTTCAGCCCAAACAGAACTAAGCTCTTTTAATTCGACAGGCGGCGGCTATGCTACGTCATCAATAAACGACTACCAGTCGCTGGGCATTAACCCTGCCAACCTGGGATGGAAAAGGAACGATCACACGATGAACCTCGGTCTGTTTGAATTTGGTTTTTCGCTTTATTCTGAAGCCCTGACAAGAAGTCAAATTGCCAACGACCTTTATGGCAACCCGGTTACACTCGACATGCAGGGAAAAAAAGATGCAGCTGCCGCTTTTACCGATGCCAGAATGTTTGGGACAGCAAGCCTGATGTGGGTTGGCTTTTCTTATCAGGACGAAGAAATAGGCGGTATTGCTTTTAGTGTCCGCGACCGGTTTACCTGGCATTCATTGCTCAACGACAATGGCGCCAGTTACCTCTTCCTGGGTTACAATGATCCTTATTTCGATTCAACTGCTTTTGAGAATGGAGGACAAGTGGGTTACAGGAGCCGGGCAGCAGGCGTAGGACAGGTTTCGGACATCTACAAAGGCAGTGACTACCACATGCTGATGTACCGGGAGTTCAACCTCGGTTACGGGCGTAAAGTAATTAAGAATGATGACTTTGGCTGGTACCTTGGCATCAACCTGAAGTATTTAATGGGACAGGCCATGGTAAGGTATTATCAAAAAGAAAATGGTGAGCTCATCGGGAACTCTTCTTTAAGCCCCGGCTTTGCTATCGACTATTCCAGTAACGGAATTTACGATGGACAGGTGAATAAACTGACCGGCAACGGGCTTAAGACCGTCGGGACGGGATTTGGCTTCGATATTGGTACAACCCTCGAAATAAAACAAAACTTAAAAATCGGACTGGCTGTAAATGATATTGGCAGTATCAAATGGACAAAAAACGTTTACGAAGGCCGGGATGGTGGTGTCTGGCGTACCGACACGCCGGGCCTTGATAACTACAATATTTTTGAAGAAGGGCAATTAATTAAAACCGACAACGGCCCGCCCCCGTTTGACACCACGCTTGTAGGTATTGCAGATTTGAAATTAAAGCTGCCGATGCACTTCAGGGGGGGCATCAGTTACACATTTAACGAAACCATTGAAGCCGGAGTAGATACTTATATACCCCTTGGCGACAAAGTGCCGGGCACCTTCGAAGCACCTGTCTTCAGTTTTGGTACACGTATCAACCCTGCCAAGTGGGTTCAGTTGTCGATCAGTGTTGTTGCCGGCGGTAAGTTTGGGACGAATGTTCCTTTCGGGATAACATTCTACCCGCTCAAAAATGAAAAAAATACCTGGGAAATTGGTATTGCCTCACGCGACATGATCACTGTTTTCAGGCAATCCAACCCCACCGTTTCTTATGCCTTCGGTTTTTTGAGGTTTAGCTTTGGCAGCAAAGAAGAATCCACAAGGTATCTTGAAAAAGATGAATAGTGGGACATCTTTTTTAAACCCGCCGCATGCTTTTGGTTCCGGCGGTTTTTTTTTATTTTGGGTTATTCGGGCTTGAGCGGTGAAAGCAGGGCCGAGACCGGATAATGATCAGAAAGCCGGATATTATAACGCCGGTAGTCAAGGGTATTAAATTCCGGGCTTTTCATAATAAAATCGATGCGCAGTAATGGAAGTTGCCCGGCGTAGGTTCGGCCAAACCCGCGCCCATCTTCAGCAAAACAGTCTTCAATCTGGCCGGTCAGGCTGCGATATACAAAAGAAGAAGGCGTGTCGTTAAAATCGCCGGCCAGTATAACCGGGTAGGGACTGGATTTGATTTCATCTTTCAGGAAGGCCATCTGCAGTTCGCGGAGCTGAAAAGCTTCGGACAACTTGGTATAGATTTTCATGGCGTGCAATCCCATTTCCTCCTTGTCCTGGCCAGGGTTAACAACAAAGTCAATATCGGCGGGGATAAGCTGTATGCTGGCAAGGTGGATATTAAAAACCCGCACGGTATCGTTGTGGATGAGCAAATCGGTGAAAATGCCAAAGGTGCGGCTGCCTTCAAATTTAAGTTTCCCTTTGTTAACGGCTTCGTATTTTGAGAAAATAACCAGTCCGGTAAGTTGCTGGTAGCGCGGGTTAAAATAGCTTTCGTAATAATAGGAGGTTGCGCCCAGCCCTGTTTTCATTTCCTGCAAGGGTTCGTAGAGGGTTTTTCCTTTTCCGTGGTATTCCTGCAGGCAGACAATTCCGGGGTCTTCCCCTTTTAAAAACAGAAACACCTCATTCCTTGTCTTTTTGAACTTTTCCTCAGAAACAGAAAGCCCGAACCGCTCTACATTGTAAGTAATTAAATGCACTGCATCTTGTTGGTTTGCTGTTTCCCTTCGAAATGTAAAGCGGACATTGTGCGACAGGTTATTATAACCGGCTGAAATGATAAGCAGGGAAACAAGCAACATCTTGTTCTTCAGAAAGGTCCAGAAAAGCACAAAGAAAATATTGGCAAGCAACAGGACAGGGTAAAGCAGGCCGAACACGGCAAAAAAGGTCGTGATGGTTGGTGGGATACGGCTGGCCACCAGCGACAGTAACAGGGCAAGGGCGAAAACAAAATTAAGGCCTGCAATGAAACCCCTGCTGATGTTGAACCCGGCTTTTTTTTTCAAGTTTGCTATTTTTTGTTACTCGTTTTAAAAAGCAACTCCTTTTCGGCACTGCTCAGGCTTGCGTAACCGGAACGCGAAATCTTGTCAAGGATACGGTCAATTTCGTGCTGGGTTGCAGACCGTTTCTCGTTGTACAAATCATCATTCATCGGCCGGCCGCTTTTGGGGCGTGTTGTGTCGAAACGGGCATATTTTGATTTTCTTTCAAAACCGGTAAACTTAATCCCGTCAAAAATCCTGTAAAAATCATTTCCTTTTTTTAGGTACCAGGCGTAGGTAAAGCCCCACAAAGCGCCACCAAGGTGCGCAATGTGGCCTCCCGGATTGTTTGACTGGATGCTGAAAACATCAATAACGATGAGAACAAGGGCAATGTATTTGAGTTTGACCCTTCCGAACAAAAACAGATGAATGGTGTAATCGGGCACGTAAGTGGCCACGGCAATAATAATGGCCAAAACCGAGGCCGAAGCACCGAGGGCAACAGCATTGTCCCTTGCCCCGCTAAAGACGGGAAAAAGATTAAAGGCAAGGATAAAAAAGACCCCTCCGGCCAAACCACCCATCAGGTAGGTCCAAAGCAGCTTTTTCTGACTGAGGTATTCCAGAAAAACCATCCCGCCAAAATATAGCATGAGCAGGTTGAACAAAAGATGCACAAACCCTTCCTGCAAAAACATGTAAGTGAACAACGTCCAGGGCCGGGTGAGCAGCGTGCCGGATGATGATGGCAGGGCAAGCCATTGTCCGATAAAACTGAGTAGCTGGCCGCTGCCGTCAGCGGCGGCAAACAACCAGGTCAGTAAACCGGCCAGTTTTACCAGCCCGTAAACGGCGGTGTTGATCAGGACCAGACGTGATAAAACGGTCCTGCTGAGGAATATCCGCCTTAAAACATCCCCGGTATTGCCTTGTTGTTGAAAACCGTACATTTTTGTTTTTCTATTTTTCGCCTAAAACAGCTTCTGGCACTCAATGCTTAAGTGTGTTTTAACACATGTTTTAGTAAAGCGTTCCTTTCTTCTTCCAGTATTGAATCAGAATAAAGCCAAATATCATCCCCCCGAGGTGGGCAAAGTGGGCAACATTGTCGCCAGCGTTATTTGCAATTCCAGAGTAGAGTTCAATGGCACCGTAAATCATGACAAAATATTTTGCCTTGACCGGAATGGCAAAGTAAACATAAATAAGAGAGTTGGGAAACATCATCCCGAAGGCCAGCAGTATTCCGAAAACAGCCCCGGAAGCACCGATAGTCGGTGTGTTCAGTATTGCATTGAAACTGGCCATTGTTTCGTTCTGGTAGTTCATCCCCTTTTGTAAGATATTGTAGCCCTCACTGTAAACAAGTTGGATTTCCTCAGGTGAAAGGCCTGTTTTTATTGCAGTCAGGCGAAGGTAAGCAACAACAGTTTGTACCACCCCCGCACCGATGCCTGTGAGTAAGTAATAGTTCAGAAATCGTTTTCCGCCCCACACATTTTCAAGGGTGTTGCCAAACATCCACAGGGCAAACATGTTAAAGAGAATGTGTGAAAACCCCCCGTGCATGAACATGTAAGTAATAAATTGCCAGATGCCAAAATCGTGGGCACGCGGGTAATGCAGGCCGAACAGGGCAACAAGGTCGTAATGAAAAGAAGAATCCAAAACTATCATGGCCAGGAAGAACAAGGCATTGATAATCAACAGGTTTTTTACAACCGGGGGCAGCATGGTGAAACCCTGGGGTCGGTATTGTTGCATAATCTGTTTTTCTGTTTTATCGGTTTTTGCTTTACATTCTTTCCATAAGAATACAAAACGGCTGTTTTTATTGCGCTATTTTACTTTAAGAACTTTTCAATTTCTGTTAACGGTACAATGGCCAGAATATTTTTCCCGTCAGGAGAAACCTGTGGCACCTTGCACAAAAAAAGCCGTTGAAAAATATCGGCCATTTCCCTTTCTTCCAGTCTGGTCCCTGCTTTGATAGAAAGGTTAGCAGCCATTGAGCGGGCTAAATTAATGTTTTTGTCAGATTGAAGGTCGGTGGACTGCTCCTTGAAATTCTGCACAATCTTTTCTAAAATGGCGGCTACATCGGTTTCCTTCAGTCCCGAAGGAACCCCCTTCACCACAAAACTGCTGGCACCAAAAGTTTCCATTACAAACCCCAGCTTCCCGATTTCATTTTTCAGCGACCGGAGGATTCCGGCATCGTCTGGCGAAAAGGGAATGGTTTGCGGGAAAAGCTGTTGTTGCGAAGCGGCAATGTTTCCAGAAAGCTGCTCCAAAAAGCTTTCGTAAAGAATGCGCTCGTGCGCTTTTTGTTGGTCAATCAGCATCATGCCCGACTTTACATTGGTGAGAATGTAGCGTTGCTGCAGTTGAAAGAAAGGGGAAGCATGCCCTGTTTCTAATAAACCCTGCTCCGCTTCTTCGTTTTCCTCCCTGCCACTCGTTTCCGTTTTTTGTCCGGGGAGGGTTTCGGTATAAAGTTTTTGCCAGCCTTGTTGCCCCTGCGGGCGATGGTGCGGTTTCTCAAATCCTGCTGAACTGCTTTGCTTAAAAGGGTTGTAGTCAGGGTTGATGTTGATGCCCGGTTGTTTTAAGTCTTTGCGGGGCAATTGGGAAAAAGCAGTTTCAACTTCGGGGTTCAGGTTGAAATCGATGGTAGGTGTCAGGCTGTATTTTCCGATGGATTGTTTCACCGCAGCATGGAGGATGGCGTAAACATAGCCGGCTTCCTTGAAATTAACTTCTGTTTTGGTGGGATGGATGTTGATGTCAATGTCCTCCGGGTTGATTTCGATGTTCAAAAAATACGAAGGATGCGCATCAGATGGAATTAACTCGGTAAAAGCGTTGGACACAGCATGGTTCAGGTAAGCATGCCTGATGTAGCGCTTGTTCACAAAGAAATACTGCTCGCCCCGTGTTTTCTTTGCAAATTCGGGTTTGCCGATAAACCCACTGATGGTCAATACATCTGTTTTCTGCTGAACAGGCAGCAAACGTTCGTTGTATGGCTTGCCGAAAATGCCCACTATCCTCGACTTTAAGCTGCCGGCCTGTAATTTGAAGACTACTTTATCGTTGTGCAGCATGCTGAAGGCAATCTGCGGGTTGATGGCCGAAACACGGATGAATTCTTCAATGATGTGCCTGGTTTCGGTGTTGTTCGACTTTAAAAAGTTCCGCCTTGCGGGAACATTAAAGAAGAGGTTCCTGACAGCAATGTTTGTCCCCGCAGCACACTGGCAGGTTTCCTGTTCTGTGAGCCCGGAACCCTCAACCTTCAGGCAACTGCCCAATTCGTCCCCGTGGGGCCGTGTTTTCATTTCCACCTGGGCGATGGCCGCAATGGAAGCCATGGCCTCGCCCCTGAAACCCATCGTCCGGATGGCGAACAAATCTTCTGCCTTGCTGATTTTGGAAGTGGCGTGGCGCTCGAAACACATGCGCGCATCCATAGGGGTCATGCCGCTTCCATTATCAATAACCTGGATAAGTGTTTTTCCTGCATCCTTAACAACAAGTTTGATGTCGCCTGCCCCGGCATCCACGGCATTCTCCAGCAATTCCTTCACTGCCGAAGCGGGTCGTTGGATGACTTCACCAGCGGCAATCTGGTTGGCGACGGAATCGGGAAGTTGTTTGATGATGTTTGACATGCGGAGGCTTCAGGTTTTGAAAATATCCGGCTGTGTTTTCAGCATTTTTCGTTTCTTGGTCAATCTGACAAAAATGTTTGGTGCATCATTAAAAAGCAAGCTTATTGTCCCACCCTCAGCCCGAAGAGTGCAATCAGCTTATACACAAAATCAGTGAAAAAGATAAGGTAAACACCACCAACAATTACCGCCCCGTAAAAGAAATAAGAAATGGATTTAGAAAGGATGCCCTTTTCTTCAACATCTGCCCCTTTTTGCCATTTTCTTGCCATTTGCAGGCGCAGGCTCTCGCGGTGGCTTACTTTCGTTTCGTAACCCAAAGCCGCTTTTCGTTGTTCCAGTGCCTCTTTGTCTTCGTCATAATAGCGCGGCTTGTAACTGAACCTTTTCGGCCTGGGTGTTTTGAATGTAACAATGCGCATAACAGTCAATCTTTGTTCCTGCAAAATTAGCGCATTTTGCGCAACCTGATACATGCTGACGGGAGACTTTAAAACAAGCGGGGCTTTTTGCCTGAAGCTGTGGTTTGAGAGCGGGCGTCGGGGCGGTGGGCCAGAGAAGGTTCCGGCTCCCGGCACAAAGCCCTCTGTCCTTCGGATATCTCCCCCAAGGGGAGAGGCCGGGTTTGACAGAGGTGAAAGGGGGCTTTCTTCAGGCTTTAAGAAACTTTACCCTTTAAATTTTATCACGACTAACTTCTCTGCGGTCATCTCCTGGATAGAATAGGGGATGCCACCGGTTCCAATACCCGAGGCATTCCTTCCGCCAAAGGGCATCCAATCGACGCGGAAGGCTGTGTGGTCATTAACCATGACAGCAGTGGCATTGAGCTTGTTAACCGTATCAAGGGCAATGTCGATGTCTTTGGTGAATACGGCCGCCTGAAAGATAAACGGCAATGCATTTGCCCTGGCGATGGCTTCATTTCTGTTGGTGTAGGAATAAATACAAACTACCGGGCCGAAAATCTCGAGCTTGGAAACAAGGGCATCGTCCGGCGGGTTCAGCAGGAGTGTGGGTTGGTAGCAACTTTTGGAAATCCGCTTTCCACCACAAAGCAGTTTCGCCCCCAGGTTTACGGCTTCGTTAACCCACTGTTCAATGCGGTCGACCTCTCCCGTCAAAATGAGTGGCCCTACTTCGGTTTCAGGATCAAGCGGATCACCAACAATAAGTTTGTCAGCCATCTTTGCCAGTTCTCCGGCTACTTTTTCAACAATATCTTCGTGGACAAAAACCCTTTGCACCGAAACGCAAACCTGTCCGGCATGGTAGAAACCACCCTTGAGCAAAGCAGGGAGCATGCTTTCGATATCGGCATCGGGTTCAACAATCACCGGGGCTGCACCCCCGTGCTCCAGAGCGCAGGCGGTTCCCGGTGCGAGCTTCGATTTCAGGTACCAGCCGACATTGGATGATCCGATAAAAGAAAAATAACTAACCCGTTTGTCGGTGACCAGCAGTTCGGTATTTTCATTATTGCAAACAAGGGTCTGGCACCAGCCTTCAAGAAGGCCCGCTTCGTGCAAGATGTTGTTAAATTCGAGACAGGAGAGGGGGGTGGTACGTGCCGGTTTCACAATTACAGGGGCACCGGCGGCGATGGCTGTTGCCGTTTGGTGGATGATTAAGTTCAAAGGGTGGTTAAAAGCACTGACAGAAGCCACCACGCCAAGGGGTTCGCGAAGGGTAAAAGCCAGCCGGTTTTCTGATGAGCGGGTGTGCCCCATCGGTATTTGCTCCCCTTTGAGCTGCCCGATTTGTTCGATCGCTATTTTAACCCCGTTAATGGCCCGCATCACTTCAACCTTAGAATCCATGTAAGGTTTGCCCCCTTCTTCGGCAGCTAACAGGGTCAGTTCTTCCACACGGTTTTTCATGATTCCGGCAGTACGTTCCAATATTTCAGCGCGTGTGTGTGCCGGCACCCATTTCGACCTGTCCACAAAAAGACTGTAAGCCGTATTCAATGCGTTGTCCACTTCGGCTTTGCCGTCAAGGGGGATTTCTTGAATGATTTTGAAATTGTAGGGTGATGATACTTTCAACATAATTATGCTTCTTAATGACGATTACAAATCTACAAAATTCCGCGTTGCGAAAAAGCTTACTTTTGCCGCCCCTAATCAATAAATATACTGATGATTACTATATCGAACCTGGGTATGCAGTTTGGAAAGCGTGTCCTTTTTCAGGATGTCAACATGACTTTTACACCGGGCAACTGCTATGGTGTGATTGGCGCCAATGGAGCCGGTAAGTCAACATTGATAAGAATACTCAGTGGCGAATTGGAATCGACCAAAGGTACGGTAAGTTTAAATCCCGGCGAGCGGCTTTCTGTCTTGAAACAGGACCGCGCGGAGTTTAATGAATTCACAGCCATGAATACCGTTTTAATGGGGCACGAAGAGCTTTGGCGTGTGATGCACGAAAAAGATGCCCTCTATGCAAAACCTGATTTTTCGGAGGAAGATGGTGTGAAAGTGTCGGAGCTTGAAGGCCGCTTTGCCGATATGGATGGATGGAACGCGGAAAGCGATGCGGCGGGATTGTTGAGTGGTTTGGGGATTAAAGAGAGATCTCATCACAAACTGATGAAAGAACTGAGCGGTAAACAAAAGGTGAAGGTATTGCTTGCCCGTGCGTTGTTTGGCCGCCCCGACAACCTTCTTCTTGATGAACCGACCAACGACCTTGATTTGGAAACGGTAGGCTGGCTCGAAAATTATCTAGCCAATTTTGAGAATACCGTACTTGTCGTGTCCCACGACCGCCACTTTCTCGATGCCATATGCACCCATACCGTGGATATTGATTTCAGCAGGGTGCAACAATTTGCAGGCAACTACACTTTCTGGTACGAATCCAGTCAGCTTGCCCTGAAACAACAGCAGGCACAAAACAAGAAAACTGCGGAGAAGCGGAAAGAATTGCTGGAGTTTATCTCTCGTTTTGCCGCCAACGTGAAAAAATCGAAGCAGGCTACCAGCCGGAAAAAGATGCTGGAGAAATTAAATGTGGAGGATATTCAACCTTCCAACAGAAAATACCCTGCAATTATTTTCACTCCCGAACGTGAGCCGGGTAACAAGGTGCTGGAGGTGAACGGCCTTAGTAAAGCATTTGATGCTGCGTTTTTATTTAAGGAGGTGAATTTTTCCGTGGACAAAGGTGATAAAATCGTCTTTCTCTCACATAACCCATTGGCAATGACTGCATTTTTTGAGATACTGATGGGACACGACCAGGCAGACAGCGGAACTTTCGGATGGGGGCAAACCATTTCGGCAGCGTACCTGCCGTTGGAGAATGCCGGTTTTTTTAAGACAAATCTCAATTTACTGGAATGGCTGGCGCAGTATTCAAACGATACGACGGAAATCTACCTGCGCGGATATTTGGGAAAGATGCTGTTCTCTGGCGAGGAAGTTTACAAAAAAGCCAATGTGCTTTCCGGTGGCGAGAAAATGCGTTGCATGATTTCGCGCATGATGCTGAAGAATGCCAATGTGATGGTGCTCGATACGCCAACCAACCATCTCGATTTGGAATCAATACAGGCCTTTAACAACACACTGGTGAATTTTAAAGGAAACCTGCTGTTTTCATCACATGACCATGCTTTTATTCAAACTGTTGCCAACCGCATCATCGAACTGACACCGAACGGGATGATAGATAAGAAGATGGAATACGACGACTATATCTCCAGTGAGAGAATCCGGGCACAAAGGGACGAAATGTATTTGTAAGAAAACCGTCAATATTGATTACAGAATACATACTTTGCCAACTGTTTCTGCGTTTACTTCATGAAATTAATGTGGTGCACCAATCAAACTAATATAGTATTTTTGCAGGCTTCAATCTATTAACCATTAGAAAGTTTGAATATGAGTAAGTTAGCCGTTGTGGCATTTGGTGGAAATGCCCTGCTGAGGGCAGGGCAAAAAGGTACGATACACGAGCAGGAAGAAAATGCCTTTACCGCCGCTCGAAATCTTGTCAAGCTAATCAACAGGGATTACAACCTGGTGCTGACGCATGGCAACGGCCCACAGGTGGGCAACATTTTTCTGGCCAACGCGGCAGGACATAAAATGTACGGTATCCCCGATATGCCTTTGGATGTCAGCGTGGCTTATTCCCAGGGTTTCATCGGCTATATTCTGGAGCAGCAGTTGCGGAATGTGTTGATGTCAGAAGACCTTGACCGTGATGTGATTACAATCATAACGCAGGTGTTGGTGAACAAAGACGACCCGGCTTTTGCCGACCCTTCAAAGCCGGTAGGGCCTTATTATACCAAAGGGGAGGCTGTTATACAGCAAAAAGAAACGGATTCTGTTTTTAAGGAAGATGCCGCTGGCCGGGGTTGGCGTAAAGTAGTGGCCTCACCCAAACCCATGATGATTTTTAACCGTGTTTCGATTGAAAAAATAGCACGCGAGGGCCACATTGTTATTGCCGTCGGCGGGGGAGGGGTTCCCTGTTACTTCGTGAAAGAAAACCAGATTCAGGGAATCGATGCCGTCATTGACAAAGACCTTGCTTCCGCTTTGCTGGCCACGCAAATCAGGGCTGACAAGTTTTTTATTCTCACCGACATTCCAAAAGTCTGCCTTGATTTTAATACACCGCAACAAAAATCAATTGACAGGATGAACATTGCCGAGGCCAGGCGTCATTTGAAAGAAGGGCAATTCGCAGAGGGCAGTATGGCACCGAAAATCAGGGCGGCCATTAGTTTTGTGGAACGCAGTGGCAAAGACACTATTATTACCGACACAACCCTTCTTGGCATTGACAATGGCGGGACAAGGGTAACCATTGTTTAATAATCCTTTTCGCCTTTAGTTCTTCAAGCTGTTTATTATAACTTGTTTTTGTCGTTGGCCAGCTTGACATAAAAGGCAAGTTTCTCCAGGGTCGTAATCATGTCGTACTCTTCGAGGTAAACATCTTCGGGCACCTGGATGGGTGTTGGCGTATAATTCAGGATTCCTTTTATGCCGGCTTTAATCAGCCGTCCGGCAGTTACGGGTGCCTGCTTGGCAGGAACTGTAATGATTCCGATGCTGATATTTTCCCTGTTAATAATCTCCTGAATCTGCTCCACCGGATAGCAGGGCACACCGTTGAATACCGTTCCTATCTTTTTTGGGTTCACATCAAAGCCGGCCACGATAGAGAGCTTCGAGCGTTTTCCATTAAAATAATTCAGAATGGCATGGCCCAAATCGCCCAGGCCCATTACGGCAACTTTAATCATTTCTTCGCTGTCAATAATCTCTCCGATAAGCTCAATTAACTGCTCAATATTATAACCCTTCCGGAGGGTTCCCGAATAACCAATCAGCATGAGGTCGCGCCTCACCTGTACCGGTGTAATGTGCTGTATTCTTGCAATTTCGTGGGAGAAAATGTGGGATTTGCCTTCTTCGAGGCAAATAAGCAGCGCTCTCCTGTACTGGCTCAACCTTTCGATAGTTTTGTGTGGCAGGTGCTCAAAGGCGTGTATTGCATCCATGTGTAAGTTTGTTAAAAAGTTAACAACGCAAAAGTAAGTGCGATTGTTGTCTTAAGCAAATTATTGTAAAAAAATAGCAGGAAAAACTTATAATTTTTCGATTTTACTCGTGTACACAATGCCTCTTTTTTTCAGTCCCCGGAGCATAAACCGGACAATCTTCTTGTCTTTGCCCAAATACTCGGGGACAGTAATTCCTGTTGTGGTGTACAAACCTTCCACCAGCAACCTGACAGCCATGGCAGCTGCATAGCCTGTAGTGCGTGCCATCGAATGAATACCTGTTTTGGCGTGGTATTCGTCGTAGAGTTCGTAGGAATACCGTTTCGCCTTTCCTTCGGAGAGACCCTCAACGATGATACGCATAACGGTAAAGTCAGCTTCGTTTTCACGGAGTTTCCACTGCTCAAACAGGAGTTTGCTGGTGAGTGCAAGTGGCGAAACCTGTTGGCCGTCAAGCTCAATCTTCGTGCTACTGAAGAACCCATTTCCGGCCAGCAGTTTGATTTTTTCGGCGTAACCGGGGTAGCGCAGGGTTTTCTCGCGCATGTTGTCGGCTTCGATGGTGAACATTAACGAGCGTAAGCCATCGCTGTTGAACGCTTCGAGTGTACCGGGCTTTTCAAACTCCAGCAACTCCACTTCGGTGAGTGCCGGTTTTGTTACGATTTTTCCATGCTCAACCAGGCGTGCCGGGCGCGTGTACTCTTCAATTACATCTGCCGGTGAAAATACAGCTTTGTATTCCCAGGGAAGACTGCGGACTTTGGGTAGACCGCCAACGTAAATGTCAACTTTATTGATATGTTCCAGGTTTGAAGCAGCGGAACCAACCAACAGGTTGCTCATCCCCGGAGCTACACCCATGTCGGAAATAACCCTGACGTCGTTTACCTTTGCCAGGTCAGAAAGCCCGAAAACATCTTCCGGGTAAAAAGCAATGTCAACCACATCTTTTCCGGCCTCAATGCAATTGCGCAGGCATTTAAATCCCATAAAACCCGGAACGGCATTCACAACCAGGTCGTAGTCGTTAACCAATGACTTAACTTCGGAAGATTCACTCAGGTCAACCTGTATTTTCCGAATTCCGCTTTGCCGGATATCCCTGAGTTTTTTTTTGTCAATATCTGCAACGCTTAACAGAAAGTCGTTGTCGCCGGCAAGGTCAAGGGCGATAGGTCTGCCTATCAGGCCGGCCCCCAGAATAATAATTTTGGTTTTCATGGGGTAAAAATAAGGCTAAATGTATAAATGGCTAACTCTTCCGGATGATAATCTTCTTGGCGGTTCAATTCGTCAACACACACCCCGAAGTCCCGGTCTTCAACGTTTCAGCCTGCCGGCTTCTGCTTTTTCTTCTTCAGGCCATTCATCTGAGAGAGCACCACACCAAAAATAACAAGGGTCATCCCGGCAATGTTCAGGGGTGTAAAAACCTCATCCAGCACAAAAAATGCTGTGATGGTGGCAAAGACAGGAATCAGGTTGATGTAGATGTTGGTTTTATTGACCCCGAGCTGTTTTAGGACGTAGGTGTAAAGTACGTAGGCCAATGCAGAAGCAAAAACCCCCAGCATCACCAGGGACAGGGCTGCATTGACCGAGGGCCTGACACGTAAAAACGAAGTCGCATCCCGGTATAAAAAGAAAGGGAGAAAGTAGAGTGCACCAATCACTTCCTGCCAGGCGATGATGCTGACAGGATGGTAATTCGCGACCAGCTTTTTTAAAATAATGGCATAAATGATGGCTGAAAAAACAGCCAGAAGAAGTAAGGAAACCCCCAACGGGGATGCTGCCGGCGTAAGGTCCGATTTAAAGATGATGAAAAATACCCCAAAAAAAGAAATCAACAAACCGATAAAGTTTTGCTTACTCAGCCTTTCGCGCAGGAAAGCAAAAGCAAGAAAAGGTGTAAACACGGGAATGGTGGCCACGATAAAAGCACTAACGGAAGCCGAAACCCGCTGTAGCCCGTAACTTTCGCCGACAAAATACAGAAAAGGGTTAAACAAAGCGCCCAAAGCAAACACCCAGATGTCTTTTTGCCTTACTTTTTGGAAGCTGCCGGTGAAATACATAAACAAAAAAAGCAACAGGAACGAAATAATTAAGCGGACAAAGATGGTTGTTAGCGGTGTGTAATATTCAAATACCACCTTGGACCATACATAGGAAATGCCCCAGAAAAACATGGCAAAAAAAGCGGCAATATGGATGGAGACTCTGGTCATTCAGCTTTGCTGCTATTGGTCATTAGTTGGTTTTTTATCTGGGAAAAGCAGATTAGTCTCATGTCCAACAGCCTAAAAGCCCTCACGATCTTCCTTCTTCTCGTAGAACAGAAGTATGGTGTTTCAGGCTGCGCAAAATTAGTGAAATGAGCAGTGTCGCAATCAGGGCAAGGTGCCAGGGTGTTTCCCACTTAAAAGTTCCGGCGGAAAAGTAAGCTCTCAGGTCTTCAATAAAAACAAAACCGACCACTGTTGCAAGTACCCCGGAGTATTCGCGGCGCAAGACACTCTTCAGTGAAAACGGGACCACGTTTTTTTTGTGTTTCCTGATGCAGGGGATAAAAGCAGGAGTGGCATTGGCCCAGTCCATATAAGCCTGGCCGAATTTGCGTTCCAGGAAACGTTCCTCGGCAAACATGATGCGCTCGTAATAAAGCCAGAAGGCGAGCGTAACAATAACGACAAAAGCAAAATTGAAAGTAAACAGTACAATGCCAGTCCACATAAAATAATTGCCGAGGTACAAGGGGTGCCGGACCATGGAATAAATCCCCGTTGTGTTTAACGATTCGGCCACCTGACCTTCTTTGGTGTTTCTTCCCGAAGTTCCTTTGGGGGTCGTGCCGATGGCAATGGCGCGGATAAAAAACCCGAGCAAACTCAGGGCAACCGCCGCAACGCTAATGACAATCCGGGCCTGCCCGGAAAGGAAGCTTGTGTTGGTGAAATACACCACAGGGACGGCGGCCAAAAACAGAACAATGGGAATCTCGCCACGGTGTTTAAACAGAAAGTTGCCTTCTTTTTCGAAGGCGTTGACCAATGCCATAATTGTTGGGTTTTGAATAGCTGCAAAGATAGAAAATTAAGGAAGTTCATGAAGCCCTTAAAGTTTTGAGTGCCTAAAGTTTGTATCCTGTTTTTTTTCAAGCCTTCGCAGCTGAACTCAAGCGTACTCCTGTTTGCCTGCAGGCAGATATTCGCAAGCAGGTCGAATACAAGATTTGCTTAGCTTTCCTTTAAAATCTCTGCAACCCTGAATGAATTGGCATAAATGGTCCAGGTGTAGGGGACGCTGCCACCGGTAGGCATAAAACTGGCATCGGTAATGAAAAGGTTATCCACTTCATGTGCGCGGCAGTTTTTGTCGAGCACGGAAGTCTTCGGGTTGTTGCCGAAGCGGCAGCCGCCGGCCATCAGGTTCGATGGGGGCGAACCGCTTATTCCCATTGTGATATTCTGTCCGCCCATTTGTTCCAACACCTTTGTTGCTTTTTCAGCCAGAAAGCGGCCCACTTTCAGGTCGTGGGGGTGGTAACCCAACCGGATACGGGCCACGGGGTCCTTCCATTTATCCCTGACATTTTCGTCGAGAGTTACGAAACAATTGTCTGTGGGCAGCCAGTCGTTGAATACCTCAAAATTGAGTTTCCGTTGTTTGGTAAAATAATTGAAAATCCCCTTTTTCAGTTCGGGGCCGTAAACCAGGCGGTCGCCGTCCCATTTTTGGCGGATGGCCTTTCCCATCGCATTGGCATGTTCAAACAAGAAGTCAATAGTTCCCCCTTTGGCTTTCCCGCCGAACTGCTCATCATCAATTTCGTACCATTGCTGGATGGAACGGTTGACAAAAACACCGGGTGCTGACAGTTGCACTGCTTCCTCCTTTGAGAACTGGTCATAAAAAAAGTTCGCCGAGCCACTGCCGCCACCCGAGAAAATAAGGTTCTTCCCCACTTGCCCGTTGTTGTTGGCCAGCCCGTCGGGGAATTTGTTTCCCTTGCTCATCAGCAACAACCGTGAAGTTTCAACGGCCTGTGCAGCCACTACAAAGTGTGCGGCTTCGATGCTTTGTTGCCGGCCTTCTTTGTCATAATACCAGGCCCTGACCACTTTGAAACCATCAGAACTTTCCAGGTGGTACACTTTGGCATTGGGGATGATGGTGCAGTTTCCCGTTGCAATGGCAGTGGGCAAAAGCGCTGCGCGTGAACTGCCTTTGGCATCTGTCGAACAACCGTAGGATCCACAGAAATTGGAATAAGAACAGCTGTTTCTATTGTTGGCATGCATTGAAAGAATGGCGCGGGGAACGGGTTTCGGCACAATCCCCAACTGGCTGCAGGCGGCATCAATTTTACCGGAAATCATGTTTTCGGCCAATGGCGGAAAGGGAAAATCATCAGTGGAACGCGGCTCCAGTGTAGCGTGTTGGAGCACTTTTCCGGAGATGCCCACTACTGTTTCCACTTTTGTAAACCAGGGCTCCATTTCTTCGTAGGAAATTGGCCAGTCAACGATATTGGCGCCCTCAATCTCGCCATAGGCAGAAAGCAGGCGAAAATCGTTGGGTTTCATCCGGTGAAAATAGCCGCTCATAAAATTGGAGGAGCCACCCACACAGTTGCCGTTCCAGAAATCCCTGCCCGACTCATAAGTGGGAACGCCTTCCCAATTACCCTCGCTGTTCAGTGTTTCCAACACCTGTGGTTCGTCGAGCAAGGAGGGGGTATAAACACTTCTGCGGGTAGCCACTATTTCGTCTTTGGCAAAATCTTTGGTTTTGAACCAGGGCCCTTTTTCTAAAACCACCACCGAAAAACCGGTCCGTGCAAGCTCGTAGGCCACCGGCCCTCCACCGGCACCACTGCCAATAATACACACGTCGTAACCAGGTTTTTTTTTCATGTGCTTAAGCTTTTAAAATAATCATTTTCGTATGTGAACCAACGGTTTACCATCGGTTCATGGACGCTTCATCTTGTGTTCACGGCCTTTAAAATGTTTCCGTAAAGGATGTCTGCTGTCGGTCGGGGATAGCCGGGGAAATGACCGAGCCATTTCCAACCTTCACCATCCACGTTGCCACCATACTGTGGATCGGCAATGAGTGCTTCGAAAACATAAGTCAGGATGATGGACATCCAACTGGCACCCCAGGCTTGTTTGGCAATGAAAGCCACGAGCGTTTCTTTTTCGGCAGCACTTAATTGCTTGAAGGCTTTTTCAAATTCTTCATCAGCCGTTTCGGCTACCCAGCCAATACCGTCGATGATGTATTTGGTGTCGGCAGGGTCTTTGCGGGGGTCGGAGAGTACCCAGAGCAGGTATTTGTCCGCATTCAATTCCGCTGCCCCGGGGCCATTTCCATCAGCGGGAAACAGTTGTTGTTGAACCTCGCGGATAATTTCCATTTGTTCGTTGTTCAATAATCCCGTTTTGGTTTTGTACGGATTACTATAGGGCGAACCTTTGAGAGCCGGCAAAAACGGTATTTGTGTAAGCAGGCCACAAGCAAACAGGCTTTTTACAAAAACCCTTCGCTGCATTTTTGGGCTGTAAAGCTTTATTTTTACGGGTAGCCCGGCTGTACCAGGTATTTTGTTTTTCTGTTTCATTGTGGTCAACAAAGGTATGCAAATGATGGAATCCGTTGCTTTAGCTTTTGACGTGAAAAAGGGGCAGGGCTTACAAAGTTTCACTTTATCTGGCTCACCCGACAGGTTTTCCCCAACCCGGCAGATCGGGAAAAAGGATTAATCCGCATAGAGGCGGGAACATCAAACACCGCCTAAGGTTTTTTGAATGAGGAAGTATTGGTTCTGGTTGTCGCGCGATGATGAAAACCATCAACTTTGTCAGGGTTTTAAGTTGCGCCACGGAACCAATCAAAAGTTTAGGAAGTTTGACGTAAATTTGCCACCGATGCAGAACTTTTCAGAAAGCATAAATAAGGAGCCTTTTGCCACGATTGCGAAAGTGGCGGAAACATCAAAGACCAGTGTTTACGTCATTGGGGGGTACGTGCGCGATTTAATCCTGCAACGTCCTTCAAAAGACGTGGATATTGTGGTGTTGGGCAGCGGGGTGGCTTTTGCCCGCAGGACGGCAAATGCTTTCGGCGCGGGGGCCTATGCGAAGTATTTCAAGAATTTTGGGACTGCCATGGTCCGTTACAATAATTGGGAGGTGGAGTTTGTGGGGGCACGAAAGGAGTCGTACCGCAGAAATTCACGAAAGCCCATTGTTGAAAACGGCAGCCTTTCAGATGATCAGAAAAGGCGCGATTTTACTATCAATGCCATGTCGGTCAGTCTTCAGAAAAAAGACTTTGGCAAGCTTTTCGACCCTTTCAACGGACAGGAAGACCTCGAAAAGAAAATCATTCGCACACCACTTGATCCTGATATCACCTTTTCTGATGACCCCTTGCGGATGATGCGTGCCATCCGCTTTGCGACACAATTGCGCTTTACCATCGAACAAAATACGTATGATGCCATCCACCGAAACCGCAACAGGATTGGCATTGTCTCGAAGGAGCGGGTGGTGGACGAACTGAACCTGATAGTAATGGCCGACAAACCCTCCATCGGTCTTGATTTGCTTGACAAAACCGGTTTGCTGAAAATTCTGTTCCCAAAGCTGAGCGAGCTGAAAGGTGTTGAAAAAGTGGGTAACCAGGGGCATAAAGATAATTTTTACCATACCCTTGAGGTATTGGACAACCTGGCGGTGAAATCCGATAATTTGTGGCTGCGCTGGGCTGCCATCCTCCACGATATCGCCAAACCGGTAACCAAGAAATTCGACCCGAAAACCGGCTGGACATTCCACCAGCACGAGTTTATCGGTGAAAAGATGGTGCCGGGAATCTTTAAAAACCTGAAACTCCCCATGAACGAAAAAATGCGCTACGTTCAAAAATTAGTCCGCCTGCACCTCAGGCCCATCGTACTGGCGCAGGACATCGTTACGGACTCGGCCATCAGGAGGCTGTTGTTTGATGCCGGTGATGATATTGACGATTTGATGATGCTTTGTGAAGCCGATATCACTTCTAAAAATGAATACAAGGTAAAAAAGTACCTGAACAACTTTAAACTGGTCAGAAAGAAGTTGAAAGAGGTGGACCAGAAAGACAGGATAAGGAACTGGCAACCACCCGTTAGCGGCGAAGTTATCATGGAGACCTTCGGGCTGAGCCCTTCAAGGAAAGTGGGCGAAATCAAAACGGAAATACGTGAGGCAATCCTTGACGGTGAAATTGAAAATAATTTTGAGGAGGCTTATGCTTTTTTGCTGGAGCAGGGGAAGAAACAGGGATTGGGCGTGAAGACGATTGTTGAACCCCCAAAGGGAGGGGAAGAAAGAACAAATTCCGACAAACCATCCTGATACCTGACGGATCGCTAACACCCTGTTGTTTTAACAGTCAAATCCCAAAAAGCCAGTTTGCTTTCTCGTTGTTGAGGGGAGTACTGGACTTTAGCTGAAAGTTGATGGGTAGTGCGCTGTGGAACTTCAACGACAACTGAACTGACAATTTATGACAACCAATGATTTTTCGCGATAACAACAAAACCCTGATCGTCATTCTTGGCCCGACTGCTTCCGGGAAAACCGAACTGGCCATGGCGGTAGCGCAACATTTTAAGACAGAAATTATTTCAGCCGACTCCCGTCAGTTTTACAAGGAGCTGCCCATTGGGACTGCTGCTCCTGACATTGCTCAATGTCAAAAGGTTAAGCATCATTTCGTGGGGCATTTACCTGTTACAAGCAGCTACAGTGTTTTTCGTTTTGAGCAGGATGTACTGGAACTTCTGACCGGGGCCTTTCAATCGAAACACACAATGGTGATGGTGGGCGGTTCGGGTTTGTACATCAATGCAGTTTGTCATGGGATCGACAATCTTCCCGATCCCGATGCTGCCTTGCGCCATAAACTGGACAAACTGTGGAATGAAAAAGGAATCGCCGCTTTACAGCACAAATTGAAAGTACTTGACCCGGACTTTTTTCAAACCGTTGACCAGAACAATGCCAAACGCCTGTTGCGTGCCATCGAAGTCTGTCTCCAAACAGGAAAACCTTATTCACAGCTTCGCCTGAACAAAAGAAAAGAAAGGCCGTTCAATATCCTAAAAATCGGACTGGAGGTGCCCCGCGAAGTGTTGAACCACCGCATCGCTCAGCGGACGGAAGAAATGCTCAGGAAAGGTTGGCTTGATGAAGCAAGGGCTGTTCTTCCCTTTCGTAATTACAATGCACTGAACACAGTGGGCTACAAAGAGCTGTTTGGTTATTTTGACGGAATCCTGACACTGGAAGAGGCGGTTGAGAAAATCAAAACAAATACCCGCCGCTATGCCAAACGCCAAATGACCTGGTTCAGGAAAGACAAAAATATTCACTGGTTTGATCACAAGGACCCCGCTCAGATTATCCAGTTTATTGCGGCCGCATTAAAGCGGGACTAAGGTAATTTTTGAAACCGGTAGGCATTGCGCTCATTCCCTGACTGAACAACATAAAAGTAGATGCCGGGTTTCAGTGCCGGGGCATTCCAGGGAATACTGTACAAACCGGGGGTGAAAAAGCGGGCAGGGATTTCATCAATCTTAACACCTGCGAGATTGTAAATATCTATTGAGATTTTCCCCTGCTGATCGGTTTCAAATTGAAAACGGCTGTTGGAACGGACAGGGTTGGGAATGATCTTAAAGGATTCAAAGAGCAGTCCGGCTGCTTCGTCTGCTCCGGTGCCGGTAGTGGTTTCAATGGTGAAGTTGGCGCTGATGTCTTCATAATCTGTGTCCTCCAGGTTATTCATAAATATTTTGACCCGCCCTTTTGTTGTGGCTTCAGCCGGTACCTCCCAGCTGTATTCGCGAAGTGGATAGGGTATGTTTTTCGAGATGACTTCCCAGTTTTCCCCGCCATCGGGAGAGTAATACAGTTCCCAGTTTTGTGTGTCGTGGGTTGCCAGTTCAACCCAGCTGATAACAATGCTGTCGCCACTGTTGAAACTGTTGCCGCCTTCGGGATAAAGCAATTCGACATGGGCCCGGGCAGCCATCGAAAACGAGAGGAGCGGAAAGATCAGGACGTAAATATATTTTTTCATCAGTTTGTGTTTTTGGTTATCATTCTTGTGCGTGAACCGACGGGTTAACCCGGTCGGTCAATATCTGTTCGATGATGGCAGATTCTCAAGGCACTTATAAAGTACAGACGCAGTTTTCGGGTGTGCCTTACAGAATCTTTCTTCTTTTTTTTTGTGCTAATCAGGGGCTGGTAGCGAAATAGCTTCGGATTGTCTGTTGCCGCTTGCATTTTTAGGCTAAATTTGCGGGGACAAATTTTTAGGTAAAAAGATGATTGATCAAATAAATGAAGCGGTTGATTTTATCCGTTCAAAGGGAGAAACCGCGCCGGAAACGGGAATTATCCTGGGCACCGGCCTGGGTAAGCTGGTGGATGACCTTGTTCTTAATTTCAGCATCGATTACAAAGACATCCCCCATTTTGCCGAGTCAACTGTCGAGTCCCATTCTGGCAAACTTTTGTTTGGCACGATGGCGGGAAAAGAAGTGGTCGTTATGAAGGGGCGCTTTCATTTCTACGAAGGCTACAGCCTGCAGGAAGTGAGTTTTCCCGTAAGGGTGATGAAGTTTCTCGGTGTGCAGGCCCTGCTCGTTTCCAATGCCTGTGGTGCGGTGAACCCAGCTTACAAGCCGGCTTCGCTGATGATTATTGACGACCACATCAACATGTTGCCCGGCAACCCGCTGATAGGAAAAAACCACAGCCGTCTGGGACCGCGTTTCCTGGACATGAGCAGGCCTTACGATCCTGCCCTGATCAGGAAAATGGAATCCATTGCCAGTGAGAACGGGATAGAAATTAACAAAGGGGTTTATGTGGCCTGGATGGGCCCCAGCCTCGAAACCCGTGCCGAATACCGTTTTATCAGAACCATGGGTGCCGATGTGGTGGGTATGTCAACTGTTCCCGAAGTTATTGTGGCCCACCACATGGGGATGCGGGTTGCAGCAATTTCTGTAGTTACCGATTTGTGTGATCCCGACAATCTTCAACCCGTTGACATTGAGGATATCCTTGCAAATGCGGCCCTGGCCGAGAAGGACCTGGTGAAAATATTCCTGCAGTTGATAGGGCACCTTTAATCTTTGGGCCAAATCTCCGCCCCCGGAAGTACCCATAATATTTCAGACGACGCCTTAACCGATGGATCGTGAGGGGAGGCTTATAGTTTTTTATGAGGTTTACAACTTCATAGAGGTGCATGAAATACGCATGAACGATAAGTTATCAGCGCAGCTGTGCCCAATAATTAGAGCAGACGAAGCATCCTTTAAGCGGTGGGTTAACCCGTCGGCTCACACACCAAAATGATTGTTTCATAATTAGTAACACACAAAAGTAAACCTGACGAGTCCATCATTTGTTGGACGGCTTTTCGGGAATGGATACCTGAAACCAGGCGATAGGAACTGGAAAGGCTATTTGCCGTTCTTCCGGCTTTTCATCTGCATGAGGCTTTAGCTGCTGTTTGCGGAATTGTTGTATTTTTGACTCATCTCTAAATAAAGACCATGAAAGAATTTCCAGTTTTAACATTGCCCGCACTGTTGGATCAGTCGGTTAAAAAATATGCAGACCGGCCTGCCGTTGCCTTTGTTGACGAAGCACCACTGAATTATTCCGAATTTAACAAACGAAAAAATGCGGTAACAGCCCTGTTGGAAAAACTGAAGGTAGAGCCCGGCGACCGATTGGCCTTGCTGAGTGCCAACATGCCCAACTGGGGGATAACTTATTTTGGTATCATCTCGATGGGCGCCATCGTTGTTCCCATCCTTCCTGATTTTAGTAAGAGCGAAATAGAAAATGTGCTGACCCATTCCGAAGCAAAAGCGATTTTCGTTTCCAGGGGCCTGAAGTCAAAGATTGACAGCCTCACACCTGACAGTCTGCTTCACCGGATTGGTATAGAGGACTTTGAGCTGTTCGATACGGTCAGCAGCGGTATTCAATTTGATGAAAACGAAAAACCATTAAAAGATTACAAAGTTGACCAAGACGATCTGGCGGCCATTATTTACACTTCGGGAACCACCGGTAAATCGAAAGGGGTGATGCTGACCCATAAAAACATCAGTTCAAATGCCATTGCCAGTAAAGGGATACAGGAAATCAATTCCAATGACCGTTTTTTGTCGGTTTTGCCCCTTTCGCACACCTATGAAAATACGATTGGCTTTGTGCTCCCGTTGATTTGCGGTGCCAGCATTCATTACATCAAGAAACCGCCCACACCGGCTGTATTGCTTCCTGCACTGAAAACTGTCAGGCCAACACTGATGCTGACCGTTCCACTTATTATCGAGAAAATATACAGAAGTAAAGTGCTGCCCACATTTCATAAGAGTAAGTTGACAAGGACATTATATGCCATCCCGCCCCTGCGGAAAAAGTTTAACCAAATGGCCGGAAAGAAACTCAGGCAGACTTTTGGTGGCGAACTGAAATTTTTCGGCATTGGCGGCGCCAAACTGGATAAAACTGTGGAGAAATTTCTGCGGGAAGCAAAGTTCCCGTACGCCATCGGTTACGGACTTACCGAAACATCGCCCTTGCTGGCCGGGGTGAACCCCCTGAACACGAAATTGCAATCAACCGGCCCGCCGCTTGAGGGCGTTACCCTGAAGATTAACGAAGCGGGAAAATTTACCGGTGAAGGTGAAATCTGGGCAAAAGGCCCCAATGTAATGAAGGGCTATTATAAAGAGCCCGAACTTACCAGAGAGGTGCTGACCGAAGACGGCTGGTTCAAAACGGGCGATCTGGGCATTTTGGACGATACAAATTACCTCTATATACGTGGGCGCAGCAAAAATGTAATCATTGGACCGGGGGGTGAGAATATCTTTCCCGAAGACATCGAATCGGTCATCAATAATTTTAAGCATGTTGTCGAGTCGCTGGTCATTCAGCAGAAAGGAAAACTGGTGGCCATGGTACATTTTAACCGCGAAGAGATTGAAGGAAAATACCAGCACCTGAAAGGTGAAGTTTCGGAATTCCTGGAAGAAAAATATGAAGAGCTCAGTAAGGAACTGCACGAATACGTCAACGCACGGGTAAGCAAGTTCTCGAAAATTCAGGAAGTCATGCTCCAGAAAGAAGAATTCGTGAAAACTGCCACCAAGAAAATCAAACGGTTCCTGTATACAAAGACCCACACACAGTAGAACAGCCTTTATTAAAAAAACATGCCAATGAAAAGATCTCTTCTGATTCCTCTCCTCCTGATAGGTGGCCTGATACTTACCGCCCAGACGAACATCACAGTGAGCAATGCTGATGCTGAAGTTGTGCTTTTCGGTAATTATGATCCGGGACAATATGAACCGGCCCAGATCATCAACCACCACGACTCTATTCTTCAGGGAGTTGTGAACGGGGTTTCGGGCGACACACTAATCGACTGGCTGTTGAAAATCGACAGTTTTCAAAACCGGAACAGTGGTTCCGATACACTTTCCGACAGCAGGGGCATTGGCGCAGTCAGGAGATGGATGTATGCTAAATTCAGTCAGTTCAGCGCTGAAAACGAAAACCGCTTGCTGGTTTCCTATCTTGATTTTGACCAAAATATTTGCGGGATGCCCCATCACCGCAATGTGTTTGCCGTTCTGCCCGGACTGGACACGACCAACAAAGAAATCGTTTTGGTAGAAGGGCATTACGACACGCGTTGCGAAGGGGTTTGTGATACCGACTGCTACTCGCCGGGCATGGACGACAATGGTTCGGGGACGGTGCTGGTGATGGAGCTCGCAAGGGTGATGAGCAAATATGCCTTTAACCGGACAGTCGTTTTCTCGCTCAATACGGGCGAGGACCAGGGCTTGTACGGGGCAAAAGCTTTTTCCGGTTTTTTTAAAAACAACAACCTGCAAATCAGGGCCTGCCTGAACAATGATGTGGTTGGCGGGATTGAATGTGGCAATACTTCTTCGCCGCCAAGTTGTCCCTATTACAAACACATCGACAGTACGAATGTCAGGATATTTTCCTATTCTTTTGGCAACGACTCGAGCAAATCATCCAACCACAAACAACTGGCACGCTACATCAAGTTGCATCAGGAAGAAGACATCAACCCCCTGCTCGCTACCCCGATGAATATCAATATTATTATCCGCGAAGACCGCCAGGGACGTGGCGGAGACCATATCCCGTTCCGCCAGAAGTTTTATCCCTCCATCAGGGTTTGCTCCCAAAACGAGCACGGAAACGGTTCGGGTACACCGCCCGACAGGCAGCATTCCACACGCGATATTCTGGGGATGGATACTAGCGAACCTCCCGACGGTGTCATCGATTCATTTTTTGTTGATCCGGGCTACCTGCGCCGCAACACCATCATGAATGGGGTCAACCTGGGTTTCCTGGCCATGGGGCCGCCACAGCCCTTTCCTGAAATCACGGCCCTGCCTGATGGTGTATTGGTGGAAATGACCGGCCCCGATACCATTTATCGGCACTACCGCCTTGCGGTCCGTTCAAAGGGAACGGGAACACTTGACTTTGATACCATTTACACCTTTGTCGACACGACCAGTTTCCGGCTCGAAGGATTGGATCCTGACCGGGAATATTATTTTTCGGTGATGAGTGTGGATAATGATATGGAAAGCCTCCCGTCATGGGAACACACTGTGTTGATAGTTGGCGCAGGCCATCACTTTGTGCGCCCCGGATTGTTTTTGTTTCAAAATGCGCCCAACCCTTTCGGTAAAAACACACGCATCAGGATTGTGGCCGACAACCGTTACGCCGGACGGCAGGCTTCTGTTGTTGTGAGAGATATGGCGGGAAGGCAGATTCGGGAAATGCCATTTATTCTGAAAAACGGGGATCAATGGGTTCAGTTCGACAATACCGACGGCCTTAAAGGTTTGTTTACTTATACCCTGTACCTGAATGGCCAAATGGTACAAAGCAGGAAGATGATCCTGATGTAAGCCCTGATGTTAAGAAAGTCGTTGTTGTTCCGGCCTTGTGTGTCAGAGACCGGGGGCTGTCAGGGCTGAAACCATAGCCACCATAACTTTTACAGCAGTTTGTTAATTTCCTGAACAACAGAAGGATTGCTTGGCCTGAGCGCATTTGCCGAAACAACTTCCCCGTTTTTGTCGATAAGGATATAACGCGGGATGCTGCGCACGTTAAACTGTTGGTTTAATTCCTGGTGAACACTGGCATTGGCGCGGTAATGCTGGCCCGTAAGTGTAAGTTGGTCAATCATGTTCCGCCAGGGCTGGCCGTTCCTGTCTACCGAGAAATACAAGAATACCACATCTTTACCTTTAAACTTTTCCTGCAGTTTTTGCGAATACGGCATTTCCCTTTTGCAGGGGCCGCACCAACTGGCCCAGAAATCGAGGTAAACCACCTTGCCTTTGTATTCGTCAAGAATAGACTGGAAAGATTCATTACTGTACTTAGGGTCATTTAAATCAACAATATCGGTTGCGATTGTTGCGGAGTTTTGCGCCAGAATCCCGCCGGATGTGAGCATCAGAATGAAGATGACAAAGCTTACGATTGATTTTTTCATGTTTATTTTATTTGATGGTTATATCTTTTTTTAAGTTGTCTTTTAGACGTGAGTTATCTGCTTTTCTTACATCTTTTAAAGTGATTTTAAAGTTTTTTAACAGCCAGACAGGAAACAAAACCAGGCTGCAAAGTTATGAAAAAGAATTGCTGACCTGCTTTTGAATATAATGCCATTACCTGTCATGCCTGTTGTAAGCCCCGCAACTTTCCCTGCCAAGAAATGTCCGTCAGCCCGGAAACCGAGAGATAGTCGTATTATCATCTCTTGTCGCCAAAGGTCTTGTCCTTCTCCAGCAGCAATACTTTCAGTTCAGTCTGCCCGGGGACTTTGGCGCACAATAATCCCGCAGGCCCCGCCCTGACAATGATGACATCGTACTGCTTCATTATTGTTCAAACGCAAATTGAATAATGTTGGCGCCCATTTGCAGGGCTTCACGCCTTTTTTCCGGTGAATCGTTGTGTACTTCGGGATCTTCCCAGCCGTCGCCCAAATCGCATTCATAATCGTAAAAACAAACGAGCCGGCCCTGGTAAACAATGCCAAATCCCTGTGGGGGCTTGTCATCGTGTTTGTGGATTTTTGGCAGGCCATCAGGGAACTGAAAGTGTTGGTGATAAATGGGGTGGTCGAAGGGCAATTCAACAAAGTCGGTGCCCGGAAACACTTTCCGCATTTCGCGACGGATATACTCATCCAGGCCGTAATTGTCAGAGATGTGTAGAAACCCTCCGGCAATAAGGTAGTTGCGCAGGTTCTCCGCTTCGTCCGGACTGAAAATAACATTCCCGTGCCCGGTCATGTGGATGAATGGGTAATTGAACAAGTCAACACTTCCAGCTTCTACGGTCGCAATCTCATTACTCAGGTTTGTTTTCAGGCTTTGGTTGCAAAATTTCACCAGGTTGGGCAGGGAAGTGGGATTGGCATACCAGTCGCCACCGCCGCTGTACTTGAGGAGCGCAATTTGGACGCCCTGAGCCCCAAGCTGTCCCAAGATAAAAAGACAGAAAAAAAAGATAAAGAAGTGTTTTCTCATGGGGAACAAAGATAACCAAAGCTTTGGAAAATAATCGACATTTACAAATTCAAAACATTCACCGTATGGCAGGCCACCACGCCGGCGGTTTCGGTGCGCAGGCGCGAGGGTCCAAGACGGACGGGAATAAAACCGTTTTGTTTGGCCAGTGCCACTTCTTCCGGGCTGAAATCGCCTTCGGGACCAATCAGGACGAGGGTGTCCTTTCCGGGAGTGCAGACTTTGGAGAGTTCCAGGGTGACGCTTTCGTCAATGTAGGCGATAAACTTTTGTCCGGTAAAATCAGTTTCGATAAAAGCGGAAAACGGCAGGGGTTCATCAAGTACAGGATGGAATGACTTCAGCGATTGTTTCATGGCAGCGGTGACAACACGGTTCAACCTTTCCGTTTTAACTACTTTGCGTTCCGAGTGTGCACAAATGATGGGTGTGATGCGGTCGATGCCGATTTCTGTCGCTTTTTCCAGGAACCACTCAAAACGGCTCAGGTTCTTGGTCGGGGCCACGGCAAGGTGCAGGTAAAACGGCCGCTTGTCGTCTCCCGGTTTTTTTTCGATGACCTCAACGGCACAGGCTTTGGGATTGGCGTCAACAAGGCGGCATTCGTAAAAGAAGCCTTTGCCGTCGGTGAAAAGAATGTCATCACCTGCCTTCATCCGCAGCACGCGGACAATGTGTTTTGACTCCCCGGCTGATAAAGTGAAAGACTCTCCACTTAGCTCAGCTTCGTAAAATAAATTCATCGGTTTTGGATACAATTTTGCGTTTAAAAATAGGCTATTAATACGAATCAAGGGTTGGATTTACAAAATAGTTTGTAATCAATAAATTAAGTGGCAAACTTTTCCAAAGTTCCGAACTTTGGAAAAGTTAACGGGCTAATTCACATAGCTTAAGCCTAACCCTCGCTTCGCATTATTAATCGGCAAGCGGCCTATTTGCTCAGCACTTTAAACTCGGTCCGCCGGTTCAACTGGCGCCCCTCATCGGTTTCGTTGGTGGCGATGGGCTGGGTCTCGCCATAGCCGGCGGAAGTGAGCCTTTTGCTGTCAATTCCCTGCTCAATAAGGTAATCGACAACCGCCTTTGCACGGTCAGCCGAAAGCTTTTCATTGTATTCGCCTGAACCGTAACTGTCGGTATGACCTGATATTTCGATGGTTAAGGTTGGGATGTCATTCAACATTTTTGTCAACCGGTTTAGTTCGGCTGTCGATTCAGGCCGCAGGGTGGCCTTGTCAAAATCAAAAAAGATATTCTTCAGAATGATCTTGCTTCCGACTTTCACCTTGTGCAGCAGCATGTCGAGGTGATATTCCTGCACAGTGGTTGCAGGTGGAATGATGAGGTTCTCGGAATGAAACAAATAATCTTTGGCCCTGGCGCTGAATCCGTAATTTTTGCCCGAAGCCAGCGATACCATGTACTCACCGGTCTGAGAATTCGATTCGAAAGAGGCCACCATCCTGCCCAGCAGGTTGTCGTAAATCTCGACTGGAACGCTGCCCAGGGGTTCCAGTGTCACCGCATCCAGCACCCGGCCCCGGACAATGATGATCTGACTTTCCTTAATCACCACCGCTTCTTCCATTACATTTTCGCTGATCGGAATAGTGCGGAAAGCAAGCGCATCGTAGCCCTCCAAAAAAGCCAGCGGTTTCTCCGGTCCAAGCAGTGTGATCATGTAGATATCGCGGTCGCCGTAGCCCGACGGATCAAAGGAAGAATAGTAGGCATGGATGCCGTCACGTGAAAACGAAAAGAAAAGGTCGTCGCCGGGCGAGTTGATCGGATATCCCAGGTTTACGGGCTTCGTCCATTTCCCATCGACAAGGGTCGTTTTAAAAATATCGTACCCACCCATGGTGCGATGACCTTTGGAACTGAAATACAATGTTTTGCCATCCATGTCCATGAATACTCCATTCTCGTCGTAGGGTGTGTTGACCACGGCCCCGAGGTTGGCGGCATCATCGTAGTCAAGTTTTTCCTTGCTGCCTTTCAGCTTTAATTCCGTGTAGTAGATATCCTTCCCTCCGAATCCCCCCGGCTTGTCGCTCACAAAATACAAGGCCTGCATATCGGGAGAAAAGCTTGCCGAGCTTTCGTGATTTTTGGTATTGACCTCTTTCGGGAGCCGTTTGGGCGACCGCCATTCTCCCGTTTCATCAATCCGGCACTCGAAAATATCACCCCCGTTGTCCTCCCCCTTGTAAATCAGGGCATGTTTGCCGTCGGGCGAAACGCCCACAATGGCATCGTGCGAATCGGTATTCAGCGGTTTGCCTGGATTCTTTGCTTCCGACCACCGGCCATTGATGAATTTCGATATGTAAATGTCTTCATAATAAATCTGGTCCGCCGGATCTCTCTTTCCGCCAGTGGTTGAGGGGCGCGTCGAGGTGAACATCAGCACTGTTTCATCGGCATTGATGTAAGGGCCGTATTCAGGGTATTCGGTGTTCACCCCCGACCCGAGATTGTCAATGAAAATCCGTACGGGATGCTGAACCAGGTCCATCGCTACATGGCATTCGGCAATTCTTTTGTCTATCCTGGCCCCCTTCTCGGTCAGCTCTTTGGGGGTAAGCGAGCCCTTGTATTCTTCGTAAGTCGCAACCGCCTTGTCCAGCTGCAGGTTGAGATGGTAAGCCTTCGCTAACTGATAGAGAAGGTCTGCTTGCACCCCGGGGTTTAACTGGCGGGCGTGTTCAAGGTATTTTACGCTTTTGGTCTTTTGGACGGTTTGCAGATAACACTTGCCGATTTTGTAGTTGAGCAGGGCGTTGTCGGGGTTGAAGTTGTTGGCTTTTAAATACAGCTCCAGTGCAAGCGCATACAAGGGGATGTCTTTCTCAAACAATTTGTCGGCCTCTTTAATTTGTTTTTTGGCTTCTTTTAAGGCATCTTTCTGCCCTTCAGAAAAGAAATCTTTCTCAAAAGGCGTATCCGTCTGAGCCCATGTCTGCTTCACCGGCAGCAAAGCCAGACAACAAAAAACAAACAATATTTGATGCTTCCGTCTCACAAATTCCTATTCGTATTTACTGCATTTATTCAGGTATTCGCCGGCTTGGGCATACCCTAATTCAACTGCTTTTTTCCAATCGGCACAAGCGCCTTCATCGTCCCTGACCATTTCCTTTGCGTTGCCCCTGTTGGCATACACGGCCGCAATTTCAGGATTGATTTCTACTACACGGTCGTAATCGGCGATGGCTGCTTTGTAGTCCTCAAGTTTGAACTTTGCGTTGGCGCGGTTGTTCAGTGCCGCGAGGTAGTCCGGTGCCAATTCAAGTGCCCGGTTAAAATCTTCCACGGCCTTTTCGTAATCACCCAGCAGAAACCTGGCCTTGCCCCGGTTGTTGAACGCAAAGAAATAATCAGGGTTCACCTTCACGGCGGCGGTAAAATCGGCATCGGCCCCTTCTGCATCACCCAGCTTCATTTTAACCCCCCCAAGGTTGTTGAAGGCAAAATAAAGTGTCGGGTCAAGCAATGAAGCTTTGTAGAAATCATTCTTTGCTTCTTCTGTTTTTCCGGCAGCAAGGTAGGCGCTGCCCCTGTCGTTAAAGGCAATGGCGTAATTGTTTTTTAAGCTGATGGCCCTTGTGAAATCATCTACGGCCAATTGGAAATTGCCCAACAAATAATTGGCACCACCCCGATAATAAAAAGCTTCGGCGTAATTGGGTTCGATGGCAACGACCCGGTCAAAATCCACTATGGCCAGTTTAAGAGAATCCAGCGCCATCTGTGTAAGTCCGCGACCAAAAAAGGCTTTAGCGCCTGGCTGGATTTCAATAACGCGACTATAATCAGCCAGCGCCCCGGCATAATCCTGCATTACATATTTAACAAAGCCGCGGTTGTTCAACGCAACGGTGAAATCAGGTTTTAACAGGATGGCAGAGTTCAAAGCCCTGAGGGCCGAGTCGGTATGCCCCCTGTCAAAATAATCATTGGCTCTGTTGTACAACAATTCTGCCTGCTGGTCATCTGCCTGAAGGGAATCAGCCACTTTTGAAGGGATCGTATCAAACTGTTGTCCAACTAATTGCAAATTGAAAATCAAAATGCTAAAACCGAATATCAGGATAAATCTTTTCACTGGACCAGGTTGTTGTAGTAACAAATGAGCATGCTAAGATAATAATTCTGTTAAACACAGCCGGGCAGTCTACTTAGACAAAATGAAAATGTCGCACAGTGTTGTACGACATTTTCGGGAAAGATGCAGCGGTTTTCTGTTATCCCGCCGGCTGTTAGTAGAACCTCTAATAAAGGATTACTTTTTTCGTCAGCGTTTCTGTCGGCCCGTTTATTTTAAGAAAATAGGCGCCGGGCTTCCAGTCAGCCTGACGTTGGATTTCAAGTGAATTCTTGTTTGCCTTTAATTGGGTGCGCATTACTGTTTGTCCAAGGAAATTCACCAGTTGAACTTCAGTAAACTCACCTTCAGCGGGCAGCACAACAGTAAAGTTCCCATTGGCAGGGTTCGGGTAAACGAGTACTCCGCCGGCATTTTCAAGTTCATTATCAATGCCCACATACTGGCTCACCGAAATATTGTCGATGAACAAAGGGTTGCCGATGGCACTGTATGTTTCAAAAGCAAAGCGCAGGTCTGACTGTCCGGCCCAGGGACTCAGGTCGATGGAAATACAGGGGGCTCCCCAGCCAGTTCCACACCAGTCCGAAGCCGTTTCCGGCCAGAAGTCTGCACCCGCTTCGTGGGTGGCAAAGTTGCCACTGCCATCTTCTCCGTCAGCAAAAACGCGGCTCCAGTTTTCGCCGCAATCAGCCGAGACATAAATGATCAACGAGTCGGTAACTTCATCATATTTTTTGGCATAAGCATGGCTGAATTCAAGTGCTGCACTGCTCATGTTCTCCAGGTTGTAAGGTGGCGAAATCAGGCGGTCGCGCTGGCCGATGGCGAAATAATCGGTGAAGTTAACACCTGCCGCCTCGGTGCCGGGGATGGTCCCGCCAACTTCCAGTAATTCCCAGGTTTTCTCCCCGTCAGGATTTTCAATTGTCCATCCCTGCGCATCAAAGCCATCAACAAAGGTTTCCCTGAAATAGGGTGTGTAGCCACCCGGATTGATGAAATCCGGCTTACTGAGTGTCGAGGGGCCGTTCAGGTTCCAGGCGGTCAGGGTGACGGCATAGGTACCGGCAGCATCAAAAACCACTTGCGGGTTTGCGCTGTTTTCGTCAGTTCCGTTCACAAAATTCACTGTCGGGGGGTCAAATTCCCATAGCCATTGGATGGGGCTGTATTGGGTCTGATCTGTAAAAGTAACCACATCGCCAAGGCAGTCATAGTTTTTATCCGCGATAAAATCCACCTCGGGAAGGATGGTTGCACTCGAAGTAATATAGGCTGTTTTCAGGATGGTGTCGGTACCCAAATCGTTGGAGACAATCAGCCGGACATCAAATTCGCCTTCGGTATTGTATTGGATGTTTTCGGGGTTTTCCTGGGTGGAAGTATCGGGGTTTGCACCAGTAAAACTCCACTGCCAGGAATTGGGCACACCGCTTGTTTCGTCGGTAAAGTTTACTGTTTCCCCTACCGGGATGAGGGTTTCATCAGAAATAAATTCTGCATTTGGCACTGTGGCAAAGCTGATGGAAGCGATTTGTGTTTTCCAGCTCCACCCACCGTTTGAATATTCGGTGGTAAACCAGAATGTTTCCCCGTCAGCAGGGTCAACCGACATCATGGCGTAGTCTCCCCAGCGGCTGACACCCGTCTGCGATTTGCTTCCTTCAAGAATACTGGCTTCGTCAATGTCAAGAACTCCAAGCCCTTCAGGTGCCCCGGCGGTTTGTCCGGCCACCCTGATGGAAGGGTAGGTAGATGTGCCCGAAACAGAATACCCAACAGCGATATCGCCATTGTCATTCATGGCAACACTTGCCATCCAGCGGCTGTCACCATCGTCAGGCGCGTAGGTTCCCTGTTGGTAAATACTCCAGTCGGCATCAGTTTTTCTCAATTCGTACCAGCGTACTCCGGCGCGTCCGCCACCGGCATTTACAGAGTGGTTGGTAACCATCACTTCGCGATCACCAAAATTGCGGTACTGCAAGCGGTACATCAAACGTCCGGCCAGTGTTCCCAATTGGTTTCCCGTCCCGGGCTGCCTGACGGCAATGTTGTTCACATTGAATGCCTGTGTAGGCAGCGATTGTGTCAGGCTGATGGTTGAATTGTCCACATTGTCCCAATCAACAACAACTTCCCAAATACGTAGTTTATTGCTGCCCAAGTTCATGCAATAATTAGGTGCTCCTTCCGGTGGGGGTGTTTCCCCGTCAAAGTCAGCAGGCAGCAGACTGCCATAAGAAGAGCCGAGGCTGAAAAATACCATTGTTGCATCGTCCTCACCATTTATCATCGCATCGCGATCAACAATGGCCACACCGGCACCGGCCCAGTATTGTCCGTTGGTGAACTGGTTGACGGTAAAATAATACCCATCCGGCCAGATGCCGAATTTGGGGTAGTCGGGCATTTTGTCGAACTCAAAAGCATAGCGGTACCAAGCCCCGGTGGGGTCAGGTGTAACGGAAATGGCAATCAGTTCGTAGAATTTGTTGTTGGGGTTACTAACGGCAAACTGGCTGACCATCCATCGGTCGGCCTGCTCATCGTACAAAACAATGGGGTCGCCATCGTTGGCATTGTCAAAGGGTTTTCCGTCATCGAAACCTTCCCAGATGGTTTGGTTGTCGGCCGGTGGCATCAACATGTTTCCTTCTTTGTCCCATATGGCAAATGAGAGGTTGATCATTTGGAAATAATGGTCCGGGCCAACATCCCCGTCGGTATCAGGAGGGGCAACACCATTGACATTACTGACCCCCGGAAAGTTTTCCCCAATCTGGGGCTCGCTTCTTGATCCGGTCATCTGGCTTTGTAAAACGGGATCGGGACCCGTCATTTCCCGCGCGTCTTTGAACTCATCAGGTATGCCGAGGTGGTTCTTGATGAGGTTGTTTTTCCACGAGCGTTCCCTAACACCGGGAGCAATTGGTTTTACGTCCCGCAAGGGTTTCGAGATATCGAAATGCGCGGGCTTAATGATTTTCGTGGGGTACAAAGTTTGGGCGTTCAGTGCTGTGTACGGAAGGAAGGCCAGAAACAGCAGGGCAACGATTGCAAAAGTTGTTCTTTTCATAGGATGAGATAATTAATTATAAAAATGGTTTTTGTTTTGACTTTATGGTGCAGATTTCTACGTATTTTTTACCAGACACCGGCAAAAGAGCGTTATTTGCCGTAAGCGCAAGCATATTCGCGCGGCAAAAGTAGGGAATAACTTTGTTTGGTATGTGGCTTTCCTGCCACTTCTTTGTTAAAAGAGTGTTAAACTGCCGACAACAGAGTTTGAAAAGTGCAAAAGGCTTTGTTTACCGAAGTGTAAAAAGCTTAGCGTTTCAAATCGTGATAAGCCCAGGGCTCGACATGGATGGTAACTTTTATGGCAGGTAATTTTTCATTGATTTCTTCCTCGATCCGGTCACAAAGGTCGTGGGAATCGGAAACCGTCATGTTCCCCGGGACTTCGAGGTGAAAATCGACTTCACGGCCGGAGCCGGCTTTTCGTGTACGCAGCATATGGTAACCCATTCCTGGTCCGGGGATGTGCTTTTGGATCACCTTATTTATTATGTGTAGTTCTTCCGCAGGTAAGGCCTTGTCGGTAAGCGGGCGGTAGGCTTCTATGAGAATCTCGAAAGCTTCTTTTAAAATGTAGGACGCAACAACGATGGCTGCCACCGGATCGAGGAAATGCCAGCCGGTGAAATAAATTACCAGCAGGCTGATGCCTACACCGGCAGAAGTATAAACATGGGTGCTCAAATGCAGTGCGTCGGCCTTGAGGGCAACGGAATCGGTTTCTTTGGCTACTTTATAAATCTTTCGGCTCACAATTAGATTTATCCCTGCTGAAAGCAGCATCACAACAAAACCCAGGCCCAGCCCGAGGTGTCCGATATTGTCATTTCCTTCGAGCAAACGGCTGACAGAATGAAAAATAATCCATGCCGAAGCAACAAAAATCAACAGGGCTTCCACGACACCCGAAACATTTTCAAACTTTCCGTGACCGTACGGGTGGCCTTCATCGGCCGGCGTTTCTGAGATTTTCACGGAGAAATAAGCCATGACCGAGGCCAGCAAATCGATGAAAGTATGAATCGCTTCCGAAAGAATACTCACTGATCCGCTGAAAAGGCCGACAAGCGTATTGAGCACAATCAGAAAGCTGTTCGACCAGATAGAAAGGCGGGCAGCCCTTGATTTATTGTTGTTGTGTTCTTGCATGGAGAAGCCAACTTGGTGCAATTCATTTTTGGTTATTGTTGTTCTTTTGCATTCTTCAGCCATGCGTACCAGTCTTGCATCCCTTCGCCGTTTTTTACAGACATTTCAATAAATTCGAGCTGGTGGTTCACGCGCAAAGCATATTGTTTTGTTTTCTCCATATCAAAATCAACATAAGGCAGCAGGTCTGTTTTGTTGATGATGCACAATTGCGAAGAAGCAAACATGGCGGGGTATTTGAGCGGCTTGTCATCACCCTCGGTAACGCTGATGATAACTACGCGTTTGCTTTCGCCCAAATCGAACAGGGCGGGGCAAACCAGGTTGCCCACATTTTCGATTATCAAGGTTGCGTTTCGTTCCGGGTTCAATTGCTTCATGGCATGGTTGACCATTTGCGCATCCAAATGGCAGCCGTTTCCTGTATTTACCTGGATGACCGGTGCACCGGCTTTGGCAATGCGGTTGGCATCGTTGTTCGTTTGCTGATCGCCCTCAATAATGTAAAACGACAATTCATTCCGCATTTCTTTAACAGTTCTTTCCAGCAGGCTTGTTTTTCCCGATCCAGGAGAGCTCACCAGGTTGAGGGACTGTATGTTAAGCGCGTCAAGAAAGCCCCGGTTGCGCTCGGCCAGCTTGTTGTTTTTCGATAGCACATCAAGTTCAAGCTGTATTTCTTTAGGGTGATGTTCGTGGGGGTGATCATGCCCATCGTGGTGGTGGTGATCGTGGCTATGGTGAGCTGTTTCGCCCGGCCGGGTGTATGTTATGTGGTTGTCTTCCCCACATCCGCAAGTTCCGCACATGATATGTATGATTAATTAACCATACAAAAATAAGAATTTCGTCCACCCGGCCTTTTGCATTTGCAGTCAGGATTTCAGCTCTTCTTTTTTTTCTTTCCCCCGATAAGGCATTCAAGCAATTAGGAGTTGATGCCTTTGGGGGGAACGCACTTATTTAAATTTATTCTTAATTAAATGGGTTTCATTTTGTTAAATAAAATATTACTTACTTTAGCAAAGTAAAGGTAATAGGCGTATTTTAAAATTATAACAAAATGAAAAACAGGGTTTCCTTACAGGTTAAATGTCCGAATTGTCGTAGATCACTTATGGATGAGGAAGTGAAGCTCCACGGCGCCCCGAGCATTAAATTGAATATTATGACACCTGAAGACAGGGGGACAATTCACCTTTGTTCGGTTTATGAGTGTTTCGACCATGTTTCAGATATTCCACTTGAAAATGACACCGTGGTTGAGTTTGCGTGCCCAAAATGCAACAAAGAATTGCTGATTCAGGAAGAATGCCAGCTTTGCGATGCACCGATGGTTTCGTTTGTGCTCCAGACCGGTGGCCGGGTAAGCTTTTGTTCGCGGAATGGTTGTTCGAACCACTATGTGGCATTCGAGGATTTGTCCACAGAGTTGTCAAAATTTTACGACGAATTCGGCCATTAACAAATACGGGGAAGTTGTTGTCCCGAGAGCATTTCAATAACTCTTTTTCCTCCGACTACTGTTTGCAGCCAGGCTTTCCCCTGATGTTCCTTTGTAATTTCGCCAATGATTGCCGCATGCTTTCCCATCTTGTTTTGACGTATTGAGAAGAGTGCTTTTTCGGCATCCTCCTTACCCACCACCATCACGACCTTTCCTTCGTTGGCCACATAGAGCGGGTCAAAGCCAAGTAGTTCGCACATTCCCCTGACGCCATCCCTGATGACCAGGTCGGTTTCATTAAGCCGGATTCCAAAACTCTTTCCTTTCACCAATTCTGACAAAACGGTCCCCAGTCCGCCGCGTGTTGCATCGCGCATAAATTTCACCTGATCACTCTCAAGGAGTGCATCGCTGATTAAGGTATTCAAACAGGCGCAGTCAGATTGGATGTTTGCCACGATTTTCAGTTCATTGCGGGCAGCCATCACGGCCATTCCGTGATCACCGATACTGCCATTGATGATGACTTTGTCGCCCGGTTCTATCGTTGAGCCCGAACTGATGTTTCTGTGCTTGTCGGCCAACGAACCGATTCCCGAAGTATTGATGAAGATTTTGTCGCATTTCCCCCGGTCAACAACTTTGGTATCGCCGGTAACAAGCAACACACCGGCCTTCTTTGCTTCTTTTGCCATGCTTTCGACGACCTTTTCAAGAACTTCAAAAGCCAGGCCTTCCTCAATGATAAAGCCGCAACTGAGGTAGCGGGGCCGGGCGCCCGAAACTGCGAGGTCGTTTACTGTTCCGGCAACTGCCAGCTTGCCGATGTCGCCCCCCGGAAAAAAAAGCGGGTCCACGACAAAAGAGTCGGTGGTAAATGCGAGTTTGCCACCCGCAAAGGGAACAATGGCCGAATCGCCCTGCTGCCGCAAGATGTCGTTGTCGAACCATTTGGAGAAAAGCCCTTCGATCAGGTCATGACTCAGCCTTCCTCCGCTTCCGTGGCCTAACAAGATGGTTTCGGGTTTGTCTTTCATTTTTCTTTCATCTTTTGTTGTTATCCTTAATTCATCGTTTCCCATCCATTTACCTGTTGTACAAATAGTGGGCAGCGCAGGACCCTTCATTGGAGACCATGCAGGCACCCACCGGGTTTGAGGGGGTGCAGGCGGTGGCAAACAGTTTGCAGTCCTTTGGTTTTTTGATGCCCCTGAGGATTTCGCCGCAAATACAACCTTTGGGTTCTCTGGTCGGTTCTACTTCCACCTCAATCTTTTTTTCCGCGTCGTGCATAGCGTACTTTTCGCGAATTTTCAAGCCGCTGTTTTTCAGCACGCCTAAACCACGCCACCAATCATCTCCGAATTCAAAAACTTCATCCAGCATTTGCTGTGCCTTTAAATTTCCTTCAGGCCTGACTACGCGTGTGTACTGGATTTCTACTTTGGGGTCGTTGTTTTCGAATTGTTTCACCAGCATCAGGATGGATTGCATCAGGTCAACCGGCTCAAAACCACTAATTACCACGCCCAGGCCGTATTTTTTTGGGATGTCGAGGTAAATGGTTTCGCCGGTAATGGCACTCACGTGACCGGGGCCGACGTACCCGTCAATCTGAACCCCTTCGTCGATGAGGGTTTCCATGGCCGGGGGCATCACTTTGTGGGCGCTGAACAAAAAGAAATTGCGAAGTCCGGCCATTTGAGCTTTCACCAATCCTGCTGCCGAGCCGGGCGCTGTTGTTTCAAAGCCGATTCCAAGGAAAACAACCTTTTTTTTCCGGTTCTCCTTCGCAATGCTCAGTGCATCAAGGATGGAGTAAACTGTTCGGATATCAGCGCCTTTGGCTTTTTCAATGTCAAGGCTCGAGCTGGAGCCCGGAACGCGAATGAGGTCACCGTAAGTGGTGATGATCACTTCCCCGCGCCTGCTGTAAGCAACTGCCTTATCGATAAATGCACGGCTGGTAACGCAAACAGGGCAGCCTGGCCCTGAGATGAGTTCTACCGTTTTGGGCAACAAATAGGGGATGCCGAATTTCTGAATCGACATGGTGTGCCCGCCGCAAACTTCCATGAGCCGCACCGGTTTGGTCGATGTCTTTTTGATTTCATTGGCCAGCGCCAGAACAATTGACTTGTCGCGGTATTCGTCAATGTATTTCATGTGTTTCTAATTTTTTCGCAAAGGCGCAAATACGCAGAAAAAAAATATTCATTTCCTTGCCTGCCTGCCCGCCTGCCAGAGTAAAGCGGCGGACAGGCCGGCAGGTGTATCAATAGCCTTTGTCATGTTGGTTCTATGTTTCTGTTTTTACTTTTTTCTGATGCTGATTCGTTCTGGTTTTATTTGTGGTTTTCTGCGTAAATCTGCGCCTGTTCTTTTTGGTGCTGATTTTCTTAGCTAATCATTTCAAGTCTTCCAGTTCCCTTCTTTTTGCGGCGATGGCCAGTTGTCCCAGGGCAATGCCTCCGTCGTTTGATGGGATATCACTTTGGGAATAAACGACGAAATTAACAAGCTTTAGCTTCTGCTCCGCTTTTTCCAAAAGTATTCTGTTCTGAAAAGTGCCTCCCGACAATACGACAAGGTTTAACCCATTTTGTTTTCTTATTCTTTTCGACACCTCAACAATAACATTTACAACCGTATTGTGGAACTTTCCTGCGACTTCAGCAACCTCTTCGCCTGCTGCCAAATCACTGATAATTTCCCCAAAAGTTTTCCTAAACGACACGACCTTATCAAAACTAAAATTGTATGCCTGATCCGTGTTTTTGTTAGCAACGGCTTCGAGCCTCATCGGTGCTTCGGCGTGGTAGGACGAGTAACGGCAAACATCCAACAAAGCCGAAACCGCATCGAACAGCCTGCCTGCACTGCTTGTAAGGGGTGTGTTGATTCCGGATTTCAGCAAAAACAAAACGGCTTCCATATCCTTTCGGCCAATGTTTTGAAAGAAGTGAGGAAAGCGTTCCGCAACCGCGCCACCAAAGTAATGGTACAGGTATGCGAGCATCATCCGCCAGGGTTGCTTGCTAACGGTATCACCACCGGGTTGTGGGATGTATTCGAAATGCGTAAAACGACGGGACTCGCTCAAGTCACAAAGCAGAAACTCCCCACCCCAGATGTTGCCGTCATCCCCCAGGCCCGTTCCATCCAGGCTGATGCCAATGACTTTTTCATCCAGCCTGTTTTCGGCCATGCAGGAAGCGATGTGGGCATGGTGGTGCTGAACCAGCAGCAATGGTATCCCCATTTCTTTTGCAAAACGGCTCGAAAGGTAATCAGGATGTTTGTCGGCTACAGCGAGATGCGGTTCAAACCGGAAAAGTTGTTTAAAACGTTCTGCCGATTCGGTGTAAAACTCCAGTGTTTCCAGGTTTTTTAAATCTCCAATGTGCTGACTTAAAATAGCCTGTTCCCCCTTCCCGATGCAAAAGCAGTTGACCAGTTCTGCCCCGGCGGCAAAAATACCTTCCGTTTTAACTGTCAGTTGAACGGGGGAGGGGGCAAAACTTCTTGAGCGGCGGATCAGCCTGCTGCTGCCACCGGCCACAAAAGCAACCGAGTCGTCTGTCCGGTTGTAAATTTCCCGGTTGTAAGTCAGCACTGCGCCGGCAATGGGTTTCAGCGTGCGAAGTGCTTCGTTGTTGTCGATGATGATGGGCTCATCCGCCACATTTCCACTGGTCAAAACAATGGCCGGCAAATCCAACTGCTCAAAGAGTAAGTAATGGAACGGCATATAGGGCAACATGGCTCCGGCCGTGTCAAGTCCGGTGCTAACCAAATGCGCAAATTGTTTTTTGATTTTTAATAAAACAATGGGTTTGCGCCAGGAAGTAAGAAGGTCTTCCTCTATTTTATTCAGGTGTAAATATTGCCTGACTGACCCGGTATTCTTGAACATCAGGGCAAAAGGTTTCCCCTCCCTGCTCTTTCGCAGCCTGAGTTCGGCAAGCGTTTTTTCGTTAAAGGGATGGCAGGCCAGATGGTATCCCCCCAGCCCTTTCATGGCAACTATTTCCCCCTCCATTAAAAGGCGGGCAATTGTTTTTAAGATGGTTTCCGTATCGGTGAACTGTTGCCCATTATAGTACAGGGTGTAATGTGGACCACAGTGTTTACAGGCCACGGGCTGGGCGTGGAAGCGCCTGTCGAGGATATTGCTGTATTCATCCCGGCAGAAAGGGCACATTTCGAAAATGCGCATGCTTGTTTTCTCCCGGTCGTAAGGAAGGTCGTGAATGATGGTAAAACGTGGCCCGCAATTGGTACAATTGGTGAAGGGGTAAGCAAGGCGGTTGGGTTGGTTTTTCATGTCCGACAGGCAGGCGTTGCACACACCAATGTCGGGGCTCACTTCTGTAACCTCATCGGAAAGGGTCCGGCTCTTGGTGATGCTGAAGCTGCTGAAACCAGTGATTTCCCTTTCGGAAACGCTTATCTCGGAAATGCTCGCAGCCAGGGGAAGCAGTGAAGGAATGTCGCTGATAAATTGCGCAACCGAACTTTCTGCACCTTCCACCAACACCTCCACCCCCGTATTGTTGTTTTCGACAGACCCGCTTAGCTGGTGGGAGGTGGCCAAACGGTAAATAAACGGCCTGAATCCAACGCCTTGTACAAGACCCTTAATTTTTATTAGTTTTGAGACCGTTGTCATATTTATTAATCTGCCCCAAAACTAATTTAAAATCATTATAAATTTACTCTTGTTAAAAAATTAACAGAAAATGTTTTATTTTTGTTGTGAAATAATTAACAGAGGAAAAAAGGATATATTTTGATAGGCTTTAAAACGGATGAAAATGAATAACAAGATAAGCAGAATTACCAAAAGGTATTCGGAAGACCCGGCAAGGTTACTTGATGTTTTACACGATATCCACAGCCTGAAAGGCTACGTTGATGACGATGATGTAGAACAGCTTGCCATTGAGCTGGTTTTGTCTGAGGCCACGATAAATGAAGTGATTTCGTTTTATCACTTTTTCAGTAAAACACCGGTGGGTAAGTTCAGTATTTACCTGAACAACAGCATTACCGCCTGCTTCAGAGGTCGCGAAGCCGTCAAGAGAGCACTTGAAGAAAGCTGCGGAACTACTTTTGGTTCGGTCTCCGAAGATGGTTTGTTCGGGCTCTTCGACACTTCCTGCATTGGGATGAATGACCAGGAGCCGGCTGCAATTATCAATGGGCTGGTTTTTACGAAACTCACGGCTTTCCGTGTGAAGGAACTGGTAAAAGGACTGAAAGAGGGGAAACCTGTCTCCGAACTTATTTACGAAGGAACTGGAGGGGGCAACAATGCCGACAAAGACATTCAGTCGATGGTACAGAACAACATCCGCAAAGGGATGCTGCTGTTGAACAGGGATTATCACAAGTTTGAGGTACTCAGGAAAGAGTTAAAACAACATTCCCCCCTGGAGGTTATCCAAATTGTTGAGGACTCTAATCTCCGAGGAAGGGGTGGGGCCGGTTTCCCGACAGGGATTAAATGGCGGTTTGGCCGAAGGGTTGACGGCAAGCACCGGGTGATTATTTGCAATGCCGACGAAGGGGAGCCGGGTACGTTTAAAGACAGGGTGATGTTGACCGAATTTCCCGAACTTGTGTTTGAAGGGATGGTAATTGCTGCATACGCTACCGCTGCCGATATCGGATTGCTCTATTTGCGTTACGAGTATAAATACCTTTTAAGGTTCCTGAATCGGATTTTGGGCGAAATGCGGACAGAAGGTCTGTTGGGGAAAAATGCCGCCGGCATCAAGGATTTCAATTTTGACATTCGCATACAACTTGGTGCCGGGGCTTACATTTGTGGCGAAGAGTCGGCATTGATTGAGTCGCTGGAGGGCAAAAGGGGCGAACCCCGCGACAAGCCTCCTTTCCCGGTTGAGAAAGGTTACCTGAACTATCCCACTATTGTCAACAATGTCGAAACCCTGGCCTCTGCCGTCAAAATTATTAAGCACGGTGCAGCATGGTACAAAGGCTTTGGGGTGAAGGACTCACTGGGGACCAAATTGCTGAGTGTTTCCGGAGACTGTCGTTTTCCCGGGATTTATGAAGTGGAATGGGGGACAAGCATTCGCGAAGTAATCGAGATGTGCGGCGCCGAAGACGTCCAGGCCATCCAGGTGGGTGGCCCTTCGGGTGTGCTGATTGGGCTGAAAGACATTGATAACCTCGGTGCTTCCAACCTGATGAAATGGTACAAACCTTCGGGGATGATGGTGGCCCAGAAGTTTTACGACAGGAAACTGAGCTATTCCGATTTGCCAACCGGCGGGTCCATCATCATCTTTGACAAACGCAGGGACTTGTTGCAGGATGTGGTGATGAACTTCATGGATTTTTTCATCGAAGAATCCTGTGGCTCGTGTTCAACCTGCCGGAACTTGCCGTCGGTAATGAAACAAAAACTTCAGAAAATAATCGGTGGACATGGTGTAAGACAAGATATCGACGACCTGCTGAGCTGGGGTAAAATGATTAAAGTGAGCCGCTGTGGACTGGGGCAGACTGCAGCCAATCCCATCGTGTCGAGCATTTTGAACTTCAGGGATTTGTACGAAGGGCATGTCCAGGCAATGACCGACTTTGACAATGAATTCGATTTGGAAAAATCGGTGCAGGCCGCCAATAATTTTGTCGGAAGAAAATCAGTTTTTCACCAAAACTAAAACAGACATTTTACCATGAGCGAAACAATTGAATTTAAAATAGATGGCCGGAAAATCGTTGCCGAAGAAGGAAAGACCATCGTTGAAGCAGCCAAAATAAACGGCGTGTACATCCCGACGCTTTGTAACTTTGAAGGGGCAAAGCCCAAGGGCTGTTGCCGGATGTGTACCATAAAAGTCAATAACCGCTTCATGACGGCCTGCACCATACCTGGTGCCGCCGGAATGGAAGTGGAAAGCAACTCGGAAGAGTTGAACGACATCCGTAAAGGGATTGTAGAACTGTTGTTTGTTACCGGCAACCATTTTTGCCCTTCCTGCGAGAAGAGCGGTAATTGCGAACTGCAAGCGCTTGCTTACCGCTACCAGATGATGGTTCCGCGCTTTCCTTATGTTTTTCCGCAGAAAGGGATTGATGCCTCCAGCCCGAAAATAATCAAAGACCAGAACCGCTGTATTCTGTGCCAGCGCTGCATGAAGACCATAAAAGATGAGAAAGGGCGGAATTATTTCGCCTACCAAAACAGGGGCAGTAAACTGGCGGTTGTGCTGGATGAAAAAATGGGAAAAGAAATGAGTGATGAACTGGCTGCGCTTGCCATGGAAAACTGCCCGGTGGGTTCCATTATCTACAAGGAAAATGGGTTTAAAAAACCTATAGGAAAGAGAAAATATGACAAGAGGCCCATCGGCAATGAAATAGAAGCTTAACAGAAAAACCTACAAAAATGAGCAAAAAAATAATAGCAACAACTTCACTGGCCGGATGTTTTGGCTGTCACATGTCCTTTCTCGATATTGACGAAAGAATCCTCAAGCTGGTGGAACTTGTCGAATTCGACAAATCACCTATTAATGACATCAAGGTATTCACCAGGCCTGTGGATATTGGCATTATCGAGGGGGGCTGCTGCAACAGCGAGAACATCGAAGTGCTGAAAAGCTTCAGGGAAAACTGTAAGGTGCTGGTCTCCCTCGGCGAATGTGCCATCATGGGCGGGCTGCCGGCACTGCGCAACGGTATCCCCATTGAGGAATGTTTGCGGGAGGCCTATCTGGATGGCCCAACGGTGAGTGAAAACAAAGAACAGGTACTGCCCAACGACCCGGAATTGCCCATGTTGCTGGATAAAGTCTTTCCCTGCCACGAAATTGTAAAAGTCGATTATTTCCTGCCGGGATGTGCCCCCGATGCCGACCTGATTTGGAATGCGCTGGTGGCATTGGTTACCGGAAACGAAATGGAACTGCCCTACGAAGTTGTAAAATTTGATTAAAAACTGAAAACGATGTCGAAGAAAATAACAATAGAACCCGTAACCCGTGTTGAGGGTCATGGCAAAGTAACGATTCAATTGGACGACAAGGGGCAGGTGAGCGATTCGCGCCTGCACATAGTCGAGTTCAGGGGATTTGAGCGCTTCATCCAGGGCCGCCCCTTTTGGGAAGCCCCTGTGCTGGTGCAGCGGCTCTGCGGTATCTGCCCGGTAAGCCACCACCTGGCAGCCGCCAAGGCGCTGGACGTGATTGTCGGGGCAGGGACGGGTGAGGGGCTTACTGCCGTGGGTGACAAAATGCGCAGGCTTATGCACTACGGACAGTTCTTCCAGTCGCATGTGCTGCACTTCTTTCACCTGAGTTCTCCTGATTTTCTGTTTGGCTTTGATGGCGACCCGCTTACACGCAACATTATCGGTGTGATTCAGGAAAACCGCGATCTGGCCGTTCAGGGAGTGATGATGCGCAAATACGGACAGGAAGTGATCAAACACACTGCCGGAAAAAAGATTCATGGAACGGGGGCCATCCCCGGAGGGATAAATAAAAACCTGAGCCTGGCTGAGAGAGATGAACTGCTCAATGGAGAAGCACCGTTGAATGCCGATCAAATGGTGGAATGGTCGCTGGGGGCGCTCGACTTTTTTAAGGCTTACCACAAGGCCAATGTGCGCAGCATTGATGGTTTTGCCAATTTTCCCTCAAATTACCTGAGCCTTGTCCGTAAAGATGGCGCCCTGGATATTTACCACGGTGTTTTGCGGGCGGTTGACGCCGAAGGACAACGCATCCTCAATGATGTGGATTACCAGGATTATGACCAATACATCGAAGAAGAAGTGAGAAACTGGAGTTATATGAAATTTCCTTACCTGAAGGCGCTTGGCAAAGAAAAAGGCTGGTACAGGGTCGGTCCGCTTGCCCGCCTGAATGTTTGCGACTTTATCCCGACCCCGCTGGCGCAAAAGGAACTGGAGGAATTCAGGGCCTACACCCACGGGAAACCAAACGGAATGACACTCCATTACCACTGGGCACGCCTGATTGAGGTGCTGCACGCTGCCGAAATGATTCGCGAGTTGCTGAATGACCCTGATTTGCAAAATGAAGACTTGGTAACCAAAGGGAAAAAACTGCTTAAAGGTGTTGGTGTAATCGAAGCACCACGGGGAACCCTTTTTCATCATTATGAAATCAATGACAACGACCAGATTACACTGGCCAACCTGATAGTATCGACTACCAACAACAACCAGCCAATGAACACAGCAGTGAACCTGACGGCCAAATCTTTTATGAATGGCCGGCCCGAGATTACCGAAGGCATGATGAATGCCGTGGAAGTGGCCATCAGGGCCTACGACCCCTGTCTCAGCTGTGCTACCCATGCACTTGGGCAAATGCCGCTGGAACTGACGCTGCTAAACAGTAAAAATGAAATTATTGACCAAAAGATAAAATAAGATGGCAACGGAAAAAAGAATCCTTGTTTACGGTTATGGAAATCCGGGCCGCCAAGATGACGGCCTGGGGGTGGAAATGGTAAAGATGATAGATGCCTGGATTGAAAAACACGGGATAAGCTGCATGACTTCTGAGAATAACTACCAGTTGAATGTGGAGGATGCCGAGACTATTTCCAAAATGGAATATGTGGTTTTTGTTGATGCGAGTAAAGAAGATATTCGCGAGTACAGATTCAGGAAAGTGGAACCTTCCGACAAAAAGCTTGAATTTACCATGCATGCGGTTTCACCTGCTTATGTTTTAAACCTGAGCAAAGAGCTTTTTGATAAGACACCGGAAACTTATATCCTGGCCATCAAAGGCTACGAATGGGATTTTTCGGAGAACTTGTCGGACAATGCCAAACTGAACCTGGAGCAGGCCTACCAGTTCCTTATCCGCAAGCTGTCCAACTGGTCTGGTGTTAGCGACAACCTGCCCATTTCGATGTTGAGGGAACTGGCTTAGCCCTCCCTGGTTTGTTTTGCTAAGTGGGGGCTGGTGATTTAAAAAAACCGGGAAGTTTCGGGCTGTCCAACCCAAAACCTTCCGGTTTGTCCTTGTGGGGTGTAGCCTGTCAGAAACTGAACCCGAGACTCAACATTAATATTTCGCGGAACTGTACGCGGGGACCAGTGTTCCCGTCTTTGTCAGTTATCATGATTTTATCGTCGTACAATAAAGTTGTTTGCAGGTCAACATTCAGCCAGTCGTTTACTTTTAATCCGAGTAAAACCTGCCAGTTGACAATAATATTTTGCGGGCTGTCGAGGTAGTCTGAAAACAATTCAAGTTTCGTGCCTACAATTACGTTTTTGGCCACTTCGTATTTAAGGACTGCCATTAACTTAGCCCCGAACATGGTCCTGAGCATTTTGGCATTTTGTACCTGACCGTTAATGGTGTCGGCAGGTGTTAGCCCAAAAGCACCCTCGTTGGCAAGGCGTTGGTCCATGACCAGCACCCACGAAGCCGTTGCCGGAGAAAAATTCACCAGAAACCAGTCGTTGGGCTCGTACTTAATACCAGGGCCGATATCAAAATAAGCCGGGGCCATAAATTTTGAGATGTAATTGACGCTCGAATCAACCGCGTAATCGTAACCACCGGCAAATTGAGAAGCGAATTTCCCGACTACCGTAAAATACCAGGGCTTCTTCAAACTGTAATTGTAACTGGTGATGTACTCGATTTTATCTTCCGTTTTCAAAGGCTTGACATCAGTAAACAAAGAGTAGCCCAGCGCCAGGTCGAACCAGTTGTTCCAACTGTGCCTGTTTTTGGCATAATTTGCACTCATGGTGTATTTCCCTATCATTGTTATGTTGCTGCTACCACCGGCCAGCCAGTTGGAAAAATAGGATTGCGAAAAGTTCATGCTCAATTTCCCCGAAATCAACCAGTTACCGGAATGAATGGTGTCGCCCACCTTTTGCGCATTTGCAGCAATTGTTGTTGTGAGCAAAACTAAAAGTAAAAGTTTCTTCATGTTCAATTATCTTTAGTGTTAAAATGAGCGGCAAATATATTTCAAATCGTCAATATGTCATACCGCAGGGGCAAGTATTTTCTAAAATATGCCAGTGTATTAAATCCCGCTGTTCGTTTGATTCGGGATATTTTTATTTTTCAATTGGGCGGGATTTTCAAATTTTACCGACAACTCAAAATGTGTCCTGACGGCATGACCATCTTTTCTGCCGGGCATCCATCTCATCTTTTGCAGTACCCTGATGGCTTCCCCGGTACAGCCGCCGCCCACTGCCTCTTTAACTACGATATTGGAGGGCAGGCCGCTGGTTTCGATGACGAGGGACAGACGGACAGTTCCTGAAATATTTAACCTGACCGCTTCTTCCGGATAAGAGACTTGCTTGTAAATAAAGTCATTCAGTGTTTTGTAGGTGGCGCCGTGATCAAATTCCGGAGCTTGTCCGAGTTGGCTCAGCCGGTAAACGCGGTTCCCCGTATCGATGGGGGTAAAAGGCTGTGGCAATTGGTCGTAACCCCTTTTGTTAATCAGTTTTTTGTATTTCCGGGCATTAAATGTGACGGAAAACCCGCTGTTCTCCGAAGCCGGGCAGGCACGCCCTTTGCCGTATAGCTTTGCCGGGCTCCACAAAATCAGGTCGAACAACCGCAGGGCGCTTGAATCGAGCGGGGGGTAAACCGACTGCAGGATGTGGCGTTCTGTTACATTCCCTTTTTCATCTACAGAGAACCCGATGACAACCGTTCCCTGTACTTTATTTTCGCGTGCTTCCAAAGGGTATTCAAGATGTATCTCCCGAAATGTTTTCAGGACATTCCTGTCCATCAGGGGTTTTGGCCTGACCCACTGCTGGGCTGTTAAACCTCCGTGCAAGAGGCAGGATACAATGAGTGCACGCACAACAAAAAGGTAATTCATCCCCCGGGATATTTTTCCGGTTAAAAGTAAGGATAAAATGCGATATTTACAGCAAAAAAGATGAGGGTGGAATTTAAGCAGGAAATGATTTATGGAATACGCCCGCTAATCGAGGCGGTTGGTGCGGCGAAAGAAGTTGAGAAAGTATTTATCCAGAAAGGTTTGCAGCGTGCTACACTGAAAGAATTGCTGGCTTTGCTTAAAGAAAGAAATGTTCCTTTTCAGTTTGTACCGCCGGAAAAGCTGAACCGCATCAGTCGGAAAAATCACCAGGGGGTGATTGCTTACATTTCCCCTGTTCACTTTTTTAATATCACAGATGTGATCCCCGGTGTTTACGAGTCGGGGCGGGAGCCTTTCGTACTTGTGCTGGACCGGATTACCGATGTGCGGAATTTTGGTGCCATCTTGCGTACGGCCGAATGTGCGGGTGTGGATGCGGTGGTCATCCCTTCCAAAAATGCAGCCCAGTTGAATGCTGATACCGTAAAATCTTCGGCCGGGGCCATTTTCAAACTGCCTGTTTGCCGCAGCGACAACCTCAAGCTTACCTTAGATTTCCTGAAAGAAAGCGGCTTGAAGCTGGTGGCTGCCACCGAAAAATCGGAGGCGGATCTTTTTTCCTCTGAGTTGTCAGGGCCGCTGGCTGTGATTATGGGGTCGGAAGGGGACGGGGTTTCGGAAGAATACCTCAAGCGTGCCGATCTGAAACTGAAAATCAAAGTGCAGGGTGAGATTGACTCCCTGAATGTTTCGGTAGCTGCCGGTGTCATACTTTATGAAGTGGTCAGGCAGCGGGGGTTGGAAAAGTAATCTTTTCCAAAGTTCCCAGCTTTGGAAAAGTTATTGTCCCTGCCGCTCATCCGGATTTGCCATCCGGATGTTAAGGGCAACGGATTTTCAATCTTTTCTTATCCCGGAAAATATCAGGAATGACCCCTTGAAGGGCAAGCAAAAAAAACTCCGGTCAAAAAGACCGGAGTAATTGGATTTCGGTGGTGGTTTACATTCTTTTTTCTTTGATCCTTGCTTTCTTTCCCCGTAAATTACGGAAGTAAAAAATCCGGGCCCTTCTAACAACCCCTACTTTGTTCACCACAATTTCTTCGAGAAAAGGGGAGGAGATAGGGAAAATCCTTTCAACGCCAACGTTCCCCGAAATCTTCCTGATGGTAAAGGTGGCTGTAGGGCCGCCGCCCACACGCTGCAGAACAACGCCCTGGAATTTCTGCAAACGTTCTTTGCTCCCTTCTTTAATTTTATAGGTAACCGTGATGGTGTCCCCTGCCTTGAATTTTGGAAAGTCTTTCACTGCTACAGTGTCTTCCACCATTTTTATTAATTCGTTCTTGCCCATGGTATTAAGAGTTTCTGGTGCTTATTCAAAAATGAGTGCAAATATACAGCTATTTTATAACGTGCAAACAAAATGGCCGAAAATAATTATTTGCTTATCCACATTGTTTTGTTAGTATAATTTTCAACCTCTTCAGCAGGCTTAAGAATTGTTGCAAAGCGAACAAATTCACTGCTTCTCATTCATCCAGCAATCCCGGGCGGCGTTGCCTGGTCCGCTGGATGGCCTGTTCATTCTTCCATTGGGCAATCCGTTTTTCGTCACCTGAAAGTAAAATGGCAGGTACTTCCCAGCCCCTGAACGTGCGCGGACGGGTGTAAACGGGTGGCGAAACCAGTCCGTCCTGGAACGAATCGCTCAAGGCAGAGCTTTCATTGCCCAGCACACCCGGGAGCAACCTGACCAGGCTGTCAACAATGACACTTGCCGCCAGTTCGCCCCCGGAAAGCACATAATTCCCAATGGAAATTTCCCGCGTGATAAAATGTTCGCGGATGCGCTCGTCGATACCTTTGTAATGCCCGCAAAGGATGATAATGTTTTTATAGAGGGAAAGTTGGTTGGCCAATGGCTGGTCGAGCAACTCACCATCCGGGCTGGTGTAAATCACTTCGTCGTATTCCCTTTCTTTTTGAAGGCTTTCGAGGCAGCGGGCAAGCGGTTCGATCATCATCACCATTCCGGCCCCGCCCGAAAAAGGGTAATCGTCCACTTTGCGGTGCCTGCCAGCGGCAAAATCGCGCAACTGGTGCAAGTGGATTTCAGCCAGCCCTTTCTCTTTTGCCCTTTTGATGATGGAGTGCGAGAACGGCCCCGCAAACATTTCGGGGAAGAGTGTGATAATGTCGAAGCGCATAACAGGGCAAAATTAGCACTTCTTTTATTGTGGCCGAAAAATTTTCATCGCCCCCCGCAAATTATCAAACCTAAACTTTATTTTTACAGCCTGTTTCTCCTGTGTTCATTTTAATTTGGAATTATGAGAAAGATTGCTGTTTGCGTAGTGTTCGTGCTTTTCGTGCACCAGGCTTCAAACCTTCGTGCCCAGTCAAACCCGCTGCCTGCCGAAGTGAAGAAAGCGTTCAGGAAAGGCAGCCGTTCCACCGACGGGAAGCCCGGGCCGATGTATTGGCAGAACCGTGCAAAATACAGGATTGAAGCCAAGTTGCTCTCTGCTGAAAGCGCACTGCGCGGTAGCGAAAGTGTGGTGTATTTTAACAACAGCCCCGACACTTTAAGGCAAATGGTCATCCGGATTTATGCCGACCTGTACAAAGAAGGGACGGCCCGAAACTGGCCGCTCGGTACTGCCGACCTGTCGGATGGCATGCAGTACGAAAACCTGAAAGTCTTTCGTTCTTTGGAAGAGGGGGACCTGATTGCACGCATGGACAGGACACCCACGAACCTGATACTTCACCTGAAAACGGGCATCTTTCCGGGCGATTCTGTTGTTTTTGAAGCAGACTGGAGACTCAATATCCCGAAAAAAAAATGGGTTAGGATGGGAAACTATGGAGCCGATAAGTTTTTTGTCAGTTATTGGTATCCGCAAATTGCTGTTTATGACGATATTGACGGATGGGACAAAATGGAGTACTTCGGGATGGTGGAGTTTTACAATGATTTCAATGACTTTGATGTAAAGATAACCGCCCCTCCCGGTTTTGTTTTATGGGCGACAGGAAAACTGGAGAACGAAAACAGCCTTTTTTCTAATCATGTCATGAAACAACTGGAACTGGCACGGAAGTCGGATGAACTTGTGAAGATCATTACGGCCGATGACCGGAAGAAAAGGCGTGTTTTAAAGAGTAAAAAAGAAAATACCTGGCATTTTACCGCCCGGGGTGTTACCGACTTTTCCTTTGCGGCTTCCACACAAGCCAACTGGGAGGGTTCTTCTGTTGTGGTTGATAAATCCACCGGACGCCGTGTTCTGGCCGGTGCTGTTTATCCCGACAAATCGCGTGCGTTTGTCCATGCAGCCGAATGGTCGCGTAAGAGCGTCGCCTATTTGTCGGACGAATTGCCGGGCTACCCCTTTCCATACGCACACATGACGAGTTTTAACAATGGCCGCCGCGGTGGCGGGATGGAAACGCCCATGATGGCCAATGACGGCGACCCTGAGAACGAGGCCAATGCCTATGCTACTTTGTTCCATGAAATCTCACATACTTATTTCCCCTTTTTTATGGGGACCAATGAACGTAAATACGCTTGGATGGATGAGGGCTGGGCTGCTTTTTTCCCCATTGGCTTTATGGAAAAGTATTATCCCGGATATTACTACCTGAATCGGATAAAAAACCGTTTTGAGGGCTTGAGCGGTACCGAAAAAGAGGCAACACTGATGACGCTTTCCTACCAGATTGGTGATTACAACAGTTACCGGATTCATGCTTACAACCGTCCTGCCATGGCATATTATTACTTGCAGGATGCCTTGGGCGACAGCTTGTTCAAGCTTTCCCTGCATGCCTATATCGATCGGTGGCACGGCAGGCACCCGATACCTTACGATTTCTTTAACACTTTTAGCGATGTTACAGGACAAGACTTGGGATGGTTCTTTAACCCCTGGTTCTTTAACCGCTGTTATGCCGACCTCGGCATCAGGAAAGTAACACTCGATAATCAGGTGGTGGTGGAAAATTACGGCGGCTTGCCCCTGCCTGTTAAGCTGGTCGCAGAGTTCACAGACGGTAGTACGGTGGAGGTTGTGAAAAACACGGCTGTCTGGCGTACCAACAATCCTGCAATCGTTGTTCAGTTTACCAAAGACAAACAATTGAAAAAGGTCATCCTCGGTGACGAATCCATCCCCGACACTAGCCCCGGCAATAACGTGGTGGAGATTGAAATCGAATAATCCCTGTTTTTATTTCTGTCCGTAAGGCCGGGTATCTTCATGGATAATAAACCCCCTTACCCGCAGTTTTTCACAAAGGGCCTTGTGTGGGCATGCCGAACTTCATTATCTTTGCCCGATATTATACAATGAAAATTGAAAAGATGAAAACAATTACCCTATTTTTGGTCTCAATATTATTTGTTGGCCTTCAGTCAATTGCACAAGTTGCCCCTGATAAATATTACATCCAGTTCACTGACAAGAACAATTCACCCTATTCCACCGACAATCCGGAAGAGTTTCTGACCCAACGGGCCATCGACAGGCGGAATGCCCAAGATATCTCTATCATGGAAAACGACATTCCGGTCAACACAGCTTACCTGCAGGGTGTGGCAGCAAAAGGCGCCGACCTGCTTTTTGCCACGCGCTGGCTCAATGGCGTAACCGTTTATACTGACAACCCTTCGGTGATTGACGATATTCTGACACTTCCCTATGTGGAAAGTGCTTTGAAGCTGGAAGACCGTGCGGACCGCGGAAAAAAGGCTTTTTTTGAAAATGAATCTTATGGCGAAGCTTTTACCTCCGGCGATATGAAGAGCAAACTTGCCCCTTCAACACTGGAATATGGCCTTGCCCTGGGCCAAATTGATCAAATCAACGGGATTCCCCTGCATGATCAGGGGTACCAAGGACAGGGAATGGTGATTGCCGTGCTCGATGCCGGTTTCCAGGGGGCCGAAGAACATCCTGTTTTTGACAGCCTTTGGGCAAATGGCCAAATCCTCGGAAACAAAGACTTTGTGCATGTTGGTGGAAATGTTTTTACCGAGAGCTCACACGGGAAGTCAGTGCTTTCGTGTATGGGCGCCAACAAACCGGGCGAAATGATCGGGACAGCCCCCAAAGCTTCTTTCTGGTTGTTGCGTTCCGAAGATGTATCTTACGAAAATTATATTGAAGAATTCAATTGGGTCTCTGCTGCTGAGTTTGCCGACAGTGTTGGTGCCGATGTAATTAACAGTTCGCTGGGTTACATCGATTTTGACATGCCACAGTGGAGCCACCCCTACTCCGACATGGACGGGAACACTGCCATTGCCACCATTGGTGCCGACCTGGCTGCTTCGAAAGGGATACTGGTACACAACAGTGCGGGCAATTCGGGGGGAAATGCATCATGGCCATGGAATGGTTCTCCGGCTGATGGTGACAGTGTCTTTTCCATTGGTGCCGTGGATATTTCCGGCAACCGTGCCGGTTTCAGCTCGATTGGCCCTACTTACGACGGGCGCATTAAACCAGCCGTTATGGCGCTTGGCGCGGGGACGACGGTGGCTTACGGGATTGAGGGCGTAGGCCCCGGAAATGGTACTTCTTTCTCCTCACCGGTCATGGCCGGGATGAGTACTTGCCTGTGGCAGGCCTACCCCGAGAAAAATAACATGGAAATTCAACAGGCCATCAAAGAAAGTGCCAGCCGATACAACAATCCCGATAACCTGATGGGATGGGGCATTCCTGATTTTGGGGAGGCCTGGTCCATACTGACGACCATCGAAATTAAAGCCGGAGAGGGCGAATCGCTCTTGCAGGTTTATCCCAATCCTTTCCGCGAGACCCTAAATGTTGAGATCAACGGCTACCTGGGGGAAGATGCCCGCATTGAACTCATGGGGATGCCCGGGCATGTAATCTTTAGCGAAGTGGTTGAATTGCAACCTGGAAAGAAGTCCCTCAGTGTTTTCAACAAATTTGGTGCCCTGGTCCCGGGTGTTTACCTTTTGCGTGTAATAACTGAGGAGGGTGTTGAGGTGAAGCGTGTTGTAAAACAGTAGGTTGATTGTCAAATATATAGCAAAAAAATACCCCTGCATCCTGTACGAAGTGTTTTTTTCTGCACTGACTGAATCTTGGTTGGTGAGCTTCCGGTAAGTGTTTTCGTTTCGTTTGTACCTATTAATTACCAGCGTGCACCTTTTTAATCACTAAACGCTTAAGGGCTCTTTCTGAGACTTGTTCAGGCCAGTAGCCGCAAGGGTTCGGCAGTCATCTCCGATCCGCTAAGCCGAACAAGGCTTTGCGGACCAAACCCGCTGAGTAGTAGATTTATTCCCATTGGGTTGAAACAGCGCATTTCAGGTTTTTTGACAATTCCCCGACCCACTTAGTGACGGACTGTCTGTAGGTATACCTTGGCAGGCGGGCCGGCAGGCTTAGGTTAGCGGGTCTGGCACAGCCCCCCCCTCTTCTTGTTGTTGAGGTTCGCCCGAACACCCACTGCAGTGTAACAATGTAAAGTTATTGTAGAAAAACCTGAAATAGCCACAGAAAAAATGATGTGTTGGAAAAAACGATAGTTATTGCATATTTGTGTGTGTGTTTTCAACATAAACAGGTAAAAGTTACAATCGTAGACACAAATACCACACGACACAAATGTAAACCCAATGTTGTTTAAATAACAATATTTTAGGAAGTTAGCAATCTATTGTTAATTTGCGGTTGCTGAATGGAAGTTTCAATTGTAAACAAGTTGGACAGTCATCTCATAATAGAAAAATATCAATTTATTAAACATGTTACCAGGCTATTAAATGGTATTATCGTTTTTTAGCTTTAAATAAAGAATACGACAGGGACAGCTTCGAAACAAATCAGTGGTTATTGCTTAAGATATTATATTCCATCAGTATATAATAATAAAAAGAGAAAATACTTTAGATAAAGATTAAATTACAAATGTAAACAAAATTATTTTGTCTAAAAGTTTACAAATAGCAACAATATTTGTTAGTTTTGTAAACAAACAAATGTCATGGTCAACCGCATCAAACAGCTTCTTGAAAAGAAAAAACTAACAGCTGCACAGTTCGCCGGGGAGGTTGGGGTGCAGCGTTCGGCAGTTTCTCACCTGCTTTCGGGACGGAACAAACCAAGCCTTGATTTTATCCTTAAAATAAAAAACCGTTTTCCGGAAGTGAATCTTGACTGGCTTTTGTTGGGGGATGGAAAAATGATCGAAAAAGCGCCACCGCAAGAAACTGGAGTTGAAAACTTGCAAAAAGATTTGTTTCGTGGCGAGATGGACGCAAGAGGGGTTAAAGAAAATCCTGCAGAATCTACGGTAAAGGAACCTGAAATTGCAATCAATGTGGCAAAATCGGAAGACGCACCGGCATACCGGAGAGCGGGTGCGGAACCGGGCCAACCGCCGCAAAAGGTCGTTTTGCTTTATCCCGACCACACTTTCAAAATATTCGATGCGCGTTAAAAAGGGAATAATTAAACCGTACAGTTGGCAGTCTTCTGTCTGATCAATTGCATCTTGCTTTTGGATACTTTAAAAGAAAGACTCTGCCAGCTTCCGATAGCTATCGGGGCCACAGGCTGGAAGGTCATAAACCTAAGCTCTTATAATCTCAGTTCCAACAGCCTCCTGCTAAAACCACTCCCTGTCGGCAAAAAAGAATTTTGCTTCGATCAGGGCATTCTCATCACTGTCAGAACCGTGAACAGCATTGGCTTCAATGGAGGTGCCATAAAGTTTGCGGATGCTGCCCTCGCGCGCATCGGCTGGATTGGTGGCACCAATAAAATCGCGGTAAGCCGCAACGGCACCGTCTTTTTCAAGTACTGCCGCAATGATGGGCCCTGAAGACATAAAGTCGGTGAGCCCGTCATAAAACGGGCGTTCTTTGTGAACGGCGTAAAAAGTTTGTGCTTCGGCCTTGCTCAGACGGGTGTATTTTAAAGCTTTCACCTTAAACCCGCCCTCAATAATCTTTGCGATAATATTTCCCATGTCGCCATTGGCAACTGCTGTGGGTTTAACCATTGTAAATGTGATGTTCCCTGACATGTTTTCTGTGTTTAAAATTTGCGCAAAAATAGAAGAAATTTACTGACAGCCCAACGGCCCATGAGATTTCATCTCCATCTTTCCGACCCGATATATTTTTATCTTTGCAGCTTGTTTTTAAAAAGAACCATGAGCCTGCTCACCCAAACGCAAATATCAGGACTTAAACAACTGCTTTCCAAAAGGTCGCGGATTGTGCTAACGACACACACCAATCCTGACGGGGATGCCATTGGTTCGACGATGGCCATGTTTCATTATTTGCGGATAAAAGGCCACGAAGTAACTGCCATGGTACCGAATAGTTTTCCGGGTTTTTTGGGCTGGACACCCGAAGTGGAAAAGATGTTGGTTTACACCAATCAGCCAAAGGACTGTCAGCAAGCCCTGCAGGAAGCTGAACTTATCTTTTGCCTGGATTATAATGGATTGAGCCGGACAGGGGTGCTCACCGAGTTCATAAAGAAATCGGAGGCCCCGCGTATTTTGATTGACCACCACATTGAACCAGAGACGGAAAGTTTTGATTATTGTTTTTGTACAGTCAACACTTCTTCGACCGCTGAACTGGTGTATGATTTTATGGAGTTGGTGGGGGATAACGTACTGCTTAACAGGGAAATAGCAGAGTGCCTCTATGCGGGCATTGTTACAGATACCGGCTCGTTCAGCTTTGCGGCAAACAGCGAGAGGACCTATCATGTCATGGCCAGGCTTATCCGTAGTGGCTTGGATGCACTGAAGATACACCGCCTGATTTATGATACTTTTTCTGAAAACCGGCTGCGCCTGCTCGGGCATGCCATTAACAACCGGATGATTGTCTGGGACGACTTGCACACTGCACTGATTTATTTTGATAAAGGTGATCTGAAACAATTTGATTACCAGGTGGGGGATGCAGAGGGCATCGTAAATTTCCCTTTGTCGATGGAGAAGATCAACCTTTCCATCCTGCTTACCGAACGTGATAAGAAAGTCAGGATATCTTTCCGGTCGAAAGGCAGTTTTTCAGTCAACCTGTTGGCCCGCAAACATTTTGAGGGGGGTGGGCACCAAAATGCAGCAGGTGGTAATTTTTATGAGTCGGTACCGGATACCATCAGGGCGGTAAAAAAAATATTGGGTGCCTACAAAGAGGAACTAAACTTCAAAACCGGTTATTAGCGTGCAAAGCTTAAGGCCATATATTGCTTTTGTTTTCGGGCTTATTTTACTTTCAACAACAGCTTGCAGTGAACAGCCTGTAAAAAGGGGCGGTTCAACAGCTAAGCAGGTGAAAGAATCGCTACTTAAAGCGAACCGCTATCTTGTGAAACAGGAAAAAGAAGAAATTGAAAACTACATCAGCAGGCATGGATGGGAGATGAAGGAAACGGGCAGCGGCCTGCGTTTTGCCATTATAAAAAGAGGAAAAGGGGAAAAGGCAGCAGAAGGAAAAACGGCGGTATTGCTGTACACCACCCGTTTGATTAGCGGCGACCTGATTTATTCGTCGGAGGAAAACGGAATGAAAATATTTACCATTGGCCGCGGGGGGGTCGAAAGCGGACTGGAAGAAGCCGTCATGTTGATGAAACAGGGCGACCGGGCCAGGATAATAATCCCCTCGCACCTGGCTTTTGGGCTTTTGGGCGATGATAAAAAAATACCCCCGCGTTCCACGCTTATATACGAAATCGAATTAACAGAACTTAAATAAAAATTGAAATCAAATGAAAAAAACAATTGGAATTACCGTATTGATGGCCTTCGCCGGCCTGTTTATTGCCTCCTGCCAGAATAATGGCGGTGATGCAGAGGGCTTCAAACAAACTGAAAGTGGCCTTCTGTATAAGTATTTTGAAAAAAGCGACAACACCGAATTACCGCAGGAGTCCAATATTTTGACCCTGTCGATGACTTACGGGTCGGCCGACTCCATCGTTTTCGACAGCAAGCAATCGCCCATGCCCATGGAACTACCGCTGATGAAGTCGGTTTACAAAGGCGACCTGTACGAAGGACTTTCAATGATGCATATTGGAGACAGCGCCGTTTTTAAGTGCAATGCCGACTCGGTGTTCACCAAACTCTTCCGTCTTCAGTCTCCCCCTCCCGGGCTTGAATCGGCTGATTTTATTTACTTTAACATAAAAATGCTGGACTTTAAAACCCAGGAGGAAATGCAGGCTGCACGCGAAGCAGAAATGGAAATGCTAAAAAGTGAGGAAACGGTAAAACGCAATACTTACCTTGATGAGCATTATCCCGATGCCAAGCCGAGTGCCAGCGGCTTGTATTACATTCAGCTCGAAAAAGGAAACGGGGAGAAACCCGTTGCGGGCAAAAAGGTAAAAGTACACTATACCGGTACTTTGCTGGATGGAACAAAGTTCGACAGTTCGGTTGACAGGGGACAGCCCTTCGAGTTTGAGCTGGGAAAAGGCCGTGTTATTAAAGGATGGGACGAAGGTATTGCCAATATGAGCAAAGGTGAAAAGGGGATTTTGGTCATACCTTCCGACCTGGCTTACGGGCCCGGAAACAGGGGTATCCCACCTTTTGCAACACTTGTTTTTGAGGTCGAATTGATTGATTTTGAGAAATAAAAGATAAGTACTTCTAAAAGAAGGGGACTGTTTACTGTTGAACAGTCCCCTGGTTTTAAAAACAATACCATGAGAAACAATTGGAAGTTATTGCTGTTAAGTATTGCCCTGCTGAACATCCTGGGTGGATGCCAGGAGCAGTTTCCCGGATTTGAGAAAGCGGACAATGGCGTGTATTACAAGCTGCATTACCGGGGAGCCGATACAACAGACCGGCCACAAATAACCGATTGGGTAACCATCAATATGGATTACCGCCTCGAAGATACCCTTTTATTTACCAGCAAGGGGCTTGGGGAACCACTGCGTTTTCCCATGATTCAGCCGATGTTTGAGGGGGACCTTTACGCCGGCCTTTCGCTGATGGGGGTTGGCGATTCCATGACTTTTGCCATAGTGGCCGATTCGTTTTTCTTTAAGACGGCTTTCGACAAACAACTCCCACCCAATGTGAAGCCGGGAAGCCCGATGTATTATGATGTGAAACTCCTGGAATTGCTGAGCCAGGATGAACACCAGCTGGAGGTTCAGCGCGAAGGCGACCGCAAACTCAAAGAAGAATTTGACCTGCTTTACAACTACCTCAAAGACAATAAGATCAAAACAGAACCCACAGCTTCGGGATTGTATTATATCAGCCTTGAGAAAGGTAAAGGCAGGAAACCTGTCGCGGGCGAAATGTGCAGTGTTTTCCTGACCGTGAAGCAACTCGACGGGAAAGAGCTATTCAGCAATTTTGGTGGCAACCCGCTTGAAATTGAATTCGGTAAAGAATTCGATACCAGAGGCCTGATGGAAGGACTTGGGTTGATGCACGAGGGGGAAAAAGCCTTCTTGATAGTTCCTTCAGAGATTGGTGTCGGACCTGGCGGTAAGGATGGGGTTCCCCCTTTCACGACCATTACCTATGAACTGAAACTTGATAAAATCAAAAGTATTGAGGAAGTAAAAAGGGACCGTGCTGAGCGCAAAATGCTGAAGGAACAGCAGGACCAGCAACGAAAAGATGCAGAACAAGGCCGTATAGATGCCTACCTGCGCGGGAACAATATCAAGCTAAGCCCACTCGAATCGGGCCTGTATTTTATCGAGACCAAAGCCGGGGAAGGCCGCTTTCCGGTTGATGGCGACAAGGTGAAAGTGCATTATGTTCTGCACACCATCGAAGGAAAACTTTTGCAGTCATCATACCAACACCGGCAAACCTTCGATTTTGAATTGGGAACGGGGGCTGTTATCCGGGGATGGGAAGAGGCTGTCAGGCTGATGAAAAAAGGCTCAAAGGCCACCATTATTGTCCCCTCGAAACTTGCTTATGGCAGCAAGGACAGAAGTAAGGAAATCCCGGCTTATTCACCACTGGTTTTTGATCTTGAACTTCTTGAAATTGAGTAGGTAAGAAGCCTAAAACACCTCAGGCCCATTTTTCTGCCTTAATTGTAGGCCCCACTGTCGGGACGGTAAATGACCCAGGTTTTATTGAAGGCCAATTCATGTGATTTATACTTCTTTCCCCGGGTGGTTTCCACCACAATCCGGAAGGTCTTGAAGGGGAAATCACTTTTCTGCAAATAGCTTTTAAACAAATTGAAGGGGTAAGAGAAACCGTCTGTATGGTTTTTACGGAGCAGCAGCGGTAACTCCCGGTCTTCTTTAATTTGTCCGGCTTCTATGGTTTTGAAAGCCCTTGATTTCGAGATCAGCTCGATAAAAACGGCACTGACCGTCAGCTCCTGAAGACCCGTAAGCTGTACGACAAATTCCTTTGTTTTCCCCTCTTGCTTCTCGATGAGTATGCGCAATTTCAGTTCCGGGAAATACTGGGTGGAAAGCACATACGGCCTGGGCTTGCTTCGCCGCAGTTGCCAGGCCGCCACCCCGCCAATAATGAGCCCGAAAACAATAATGTAGGTTAAGATGTCTTCCATGGCCGGCAAAACTACTAAAACGGACAATCCTGACCGCTAAGAAAAATCAATCCTCTCTTTTTCTTTTTCCTTTTCCAGGATTTTGAGCGAAGATTTGTCGCCGAGGATAATTCCAATGGAACGTGTTTGCGGACGGTTGTCAAAGACTATCTTTAGGATCATTGTCAGGGGGGCCGAAATAAGCATCCCGACAGGGCCAAGCACAAAGCCCCACAGCAGCAGGGAGACAAAAACAACCAAAGGGGACAAGCCCAGGTTTCTGCCCATGAGCGGGGGCTCAACAATGCTTCCTATGATTACATTGGTGAGCAGGTACAGGATTCCGGTAGCCAGCCCGCTAAAGGGGTCCAACTGGATAAAGGCCAGCAAAACGGCGGGGATGGCAGCAAAGATGGAACCGATACTGGGGATAAAATTCAGGATAAAGGCAATGAGCCCCCAGAGCAGGGGAAAGTCGACACCTAAGATAAGCAAACCGATATAAATGACCAGTCCCGTGGCGAAGCTTGTTAAGAATTTGATGCCAAAATACTTCCTGATATTGGAAATAATTACCTGTAATCCCCCAAGTGCTTTTGGCGACATCAGTTTCATCTTCTCCCCAAAGATGGAAACTTCCAGCATCATAAAAATATAAACGAACAGAACCAGAAAGGGGTTGCTGATCAACCTGCCCAGACCAGCCACGGCACCCCCAGATGATTTCATCAGGTTGGTCGATTTAATCATGTTCATGATATTGACATTTTCATCAACTAACCCGACATCAATCATCCACTGGTGAGCACTCAGCCAAATCTCGCTAAACCGGGCTTCGTAAAAGGGCAGTTTTTCTGTAAAGCCCGAAACCGAGGCGGTGAGCAAAATGGTGAAACTGTACATAACGCCCAAAATGGCCAGGATCACAAGGATGAGTGCCAGAACCTCAGGCACTTTCTTTTTCTTGAGCCATAGAAAAGGCGAAAGAGAAACAGCCGTTATAAACACCGCCATCAACAAAACGATAATGAGGTTGCTCATGGCTTTCATCCCGGCAATAACAATAACCAAAGCGGCACTTATTACCCAGAACCGGATTCCTGCCCAGCTTCTTTTAATCATGTCAGTTTCCATCTGGTTTCTTTTTTGTTTTTAATATTAAGGGGAGTTGCTTTGTCTGAACAGTAGGGTCAAAAGACTTAACATGCAAATCCTGCTGCGGAAAGGGAATCTCGATACCGGCCTCTGCCAGGGCATCGTAAATGCCCATGGCCACTTCGCTCTTGGTTGTGAGGCCCACATCCATTGCCGTCCAGATCCTGACCCTGAAATTTAACGCGCTGTCGCCAAAACCGTCAAACAATGCCCAGGGTGCAGGGACTTGTAAAACATTGGGGTGATCCAGGGCAACTTTTTTAATCAGTTCCAGTACCTGGTGGGGGTCGCTGCCGTAAGCTACCGAGACAAAAATATCGCGCCTTTTCTTCCGGTCGCTCAATGTCCAGTTGATTACATCATTGGCAATCAGGTTTCCGTTGGGGATCATCACCTCCGAACCGTCAAATGTGCGGATGGTGCATGCACGAACCCCGATGGATTTAACATCACCCATCACCGTGCCGGCCTCGATGGTATCGCCAACCTGGATAGGACGTTCAAATGCCAGGATCAGGCCTGCAATGAAATTAGCCACAATATTTTGTAAGCCAAACCCGATACCAACCCCCAAAGCTCCTGCAATCAGGCCGAACTTGCCCAAATCAACACCGCCCACCGAGAGGGCAAGGTAGATACCGTAAGCTGCAAATACGTAACCCACTATCATTGAAATGGCACCGGGGACACCACGTGGCAGTTTTACCCTGGGGAAAAGTTCTTCTTTAAGCAGGGTTTTAATAATACGTACCACTATGAACGTTAAAATAAGTACAAGGAAAAAACTAATGATTCCCCCAAATTCGATGGTGCTGTTTTCTCCGATCTTCCAGCTTGTCTGTACAATTTTTCCAAGCCAGTCAACCAGCGGATCAAGGAGGGTAAGTGATTTGAGAATACTCTTCAGCCACAGAAAAACTGCCAAAATATAAATGCTCAGTTTGATTCGTTTTTCGACGAGTTGCCAGTTATTATTAACGAAATTAGAGTGCCTTACAAATTTCGTCCTGAGTAGCACAATAAAGGTCCTGCTCACAATAATCACCATCAGCAAAACAATGGTTAGCGCAAAGAGCGCATTAACAACAGTATTGCACAACAATATGGAAAGGCTAAGGTTCCCCAGCAGGTTTCCGATAAATGAAAGGATTAGCAAGCCAAGGAAGAATTTCATCAGTAGGATGACAAAGATCAATTTGATTTTACTCAGCTGCTGAAAAATAATGCCTTTTTTATCTATTGCTTGAAGCAGCAGCCAGGCTGCCAGCAGGACCTTGAGAAAAAGAATAAACCTGCTGAATAATATTTCGCGCGGAAAGAAGATTTGCTGCTGGTTCAGGAAAAAAAGCAGGAATACCTGGTACAGTATTAGGCGGAGTTTTTTGTCGATGTATGCAGGAAGGAAAACAATGGCAATAACAAGATAGGCCAGTTCGATAAAGTCGGCAACCATGCTGTTTAGTTCAGGGTACAACCAAATGGAAAAAAACATTGAAACGACCAAAGCTGAAAGCCAATAATGCGAGATAGCCATCCGTGCACTTTGTAGTTCAGTTTCATCATCCACCAGGACCACAGACTGCTTCTTTAAAAAGTAAAACCCAATTAAGAAAAGAACAAAAAGGAAAAAGTGGAAGTAAATTGTTTTTTCATTGGATTCCAGGAAAATATTGACACCCCTGGTGCTATCATCAAAAGCTTTATTGAAATGTTCAGTCAGCACTTGTCTTGAAAAGCTGGAGTCGCCTGCCTGCCAGATGGGGGGGCTGTCGAGTGCAAAAATATCGGATTGAAGTTGCCTTTCAATATCTTTATTGGCAGATATTACTTCGTTTATGGACAGCATAACTTTACTGATTTCGTTTTGCCTTCGAAGCATATCGTTTTGCATGCCTGTTAACCTGCCTTCATCTTTGTTAATTCTGTCCAACATCCCGCCAATACTCGACATAACACTTTGCGGGGCATCCAACTCAGCTGCTTCTTTCGATGTTAGCCCCCACACCTTATTGAGTGTGTTCAGTGTGTACATATCTTTCTCAATAATTGCAAGATAATTGTTAATCAATTCTTTCCATTCGTTCACAGTTTTTTCATAAGTGCCCCATTCGCTGAAACTGTTGTTGACTTCCCTTACGGTATAATTTGCTTTTTCTTCGATAAACTTGTTTTTTTGTTGTTCAAGGAAAGTAGATTTTTCCATAAAAACGGAATCGAATACATCAATAGCAGGATTGGGCTCCAGGCGTTTTTCCAGTTCCTTTAAAAGGTTGTAGCCGTTTTCGATACGTGCAGTAACCTGGGTAAGCGGAATAGCCTCCAAAACAATGGTGTCCCCTTCAGGGCTTATAAGCTGTGCTTTTTCCGGCTGGGCAAAGGCCGGGAGAGATAAAAGTGCAATAAAAAGAAAGATGAAAATATTTCGGTGCAAAAATGCCATAACAAAAATGGGGTTGGTTAAGACGGTGTAAAGTTAACAGAAACTAAATTAATCTTTTGGCTCTTTCAAAAGTTTTGTTGCGGTCGAACAAATAGCGGTAGGTAATGTATGTTTTTCTGACTTTCCCACCGATGTATTCTACCAGCTTGATCATGGTTGGGTTAAAGTCCCCAATCCAGTTCATTTCCAGGTCAGTGTATTGAAAACCCGCTTTGGCCACTTCTTCTTCAAAACGGAGGATCATACCGTCGGCAACCCCTTTGCTTTGAAAATCGGGGACAACACCGAAGATTAAACCGACCGCACGTCTTGACACTTTTCTGACCTTCAGGTCGAACAAAAGCCACAACTTGTGGAACAGTGTAAACTTTCCGTTGAACTTTTTCGTGATCTCGTAGAGGTCGGGAATCATCAGGTAAAACGAGATGGGGCGGTCTTGGTAGTACCCGAATATCATCATCCGCGGGTCGATAATGGGTTTCATTTCTTTAAATGTGGCAATTGCCTGTTTTTTATGAATTGCTTTTACACCCGGAAACTTTGCCCAGGCTTCGTTGAAGATGGTCGTGAAGTCTCCGGCGAACTTTTCCAGGTCACGGGCAGCGAACAAACGGAAATCATACCCTTCTGTTTTCCTGACCCGTTCACCTTTTTCGTAAATAACCGGATCCATAATCCCGGGCAGTAGGGAAATATGAAAGGCATATTGGTTGAAGTAGTTTTGGAAACCGTAATTTGTAAACAGCCTGTTGTAATACCTGAAATTGTAGGGCATGTTGTGAATGGGTTGGAAAAACCCATCCGCAAGGCAGCCCCAGAATTGCTCGCGCGAACCAAAATTCACCGGCCCGTCCATGGCTTCCATGCCTTTCTGCTGCAACCAGTTTTTTGCGGCATCGAACAAAATATTTGCAGCCTGCTGGTCGTCGATACAATCAAAGAACCCTATTCCGCCTGTGGGCAGTTTATTCTTCCTGGCCGCCACGGGGTCATAAAAAGCAGCAATACGCCCGCAAACTTGCTGCTTCCCGTTACAAAGCAGCCAGCGGATGGCTTCCCCTTTTTTTAAGAGTTTGTTTTTTCGCGGATCAAATATTTTTTCAATGTCCTCATCCAGTGGCCTTATCCAGTTCGGGTCGTGTTTGTATAAACCGACAGGAAAGCTCAGGAAAGCGGCAACAGTTTTTCTGCCGGTGACGTCGGTTAATTTGTAGGTTTGATTCATCCTGCTATTTACTAATTAGGCAATTTCACCTTGTTTCAGCCATCCCGTTAAACAAACAGGAAAGCCCTATTGTTTTAGCACCCATGCACCGCGGTAGCTGAAGGGCAGCTGCTTTTTTGCAAACATGGCTTCTTTCAGGTTGTTGTAGCGGCTGATGTAAATGCGGTGATTTTGGTTGCCCGATAATATCCCGGCCTGTTCAAAACCGTTCTTCTTCAGTCTCTTTAAATACTCTTTGGCATCCCTCATTTCCGTTAAACTGCCCACGATGAGGTAGTAAACCGGGACTTCCCCTGATTGTGAAGTGGAAGTGGGTACGGCAGCCTGAAAGTCAGAAGTGTCGCAGGGAACAAGCTTTTTCGCGCGGTCTTCCCGCTGCCCGAACCAGACCGAAACATAATTCGAATTCATCCCCACACCCATGCACACCCACTTTTTTTTCGCGAAATTCCCGTCGGTCAGGAGCATGTCAAGTACCTGCCTTGAGTTGCCCCACAAACTGATGACAGAGTCAACATTAAACTCATCTTCAAAATAAGAAACCAGCTCGTACCCCCTGTAAGGATATCGGGTCAGTTCTTTTGGCTTGTCCCACATGCAGTCCTGGTTGGGGAGGTAAGGGGTGTAGCAACAGGCTGTCCAGTCACCATTCCCTGACCAGCTCGACAGGTTGCACACGCTGGTGTCGGGATGGTTCTGTGCCAGGTCCCCGACATGCAACTTTGCCACGTAATACAAAGAGGGTGAAGCCTGAAGCGGTTTTTTGCCGTATGCTTCCAGCAGGATGTTCAGGCGCTCGAAAAGCTGTTGTTCCTGATGTGAAATACAAAAGTCGTCCGGAATGTTTTTTTGGGCAAAGAGATGCGCGGAAAACAGGATGGCCAAAACAGCAAAGGCCCCGGTCACCTTTGTTCTGAGGGGGAGAGGGCTTATACCTTTGGCTATTTGTTTAGTTTCGCTCAACTTTACAGGGCTTACTTTTCGGCTGTAAAGCTACAAAAATTAAAAATGACGAAATATGTGACCGCCCATTGGCTGTGTTTCGTAATGGTGTGCAACCCTGGCGCCTTTTACAATACAATTGGTAATAGAGGGCGTTTGTTTCTTGAAGAATGCTTTAGTGGTCCCAGCTAAATGTCCTGATATATTCTGCGGCTAATTCACTGTAATGCTTTCGGAGGTCTTTCACCAGCCGGCTGACTGTTGAAAACTTCAACTCATCAATTTGTTCAACCGGCAACACATTAATGGAAGTCCCACTCAGGAAGACAGATTCAAAGCGGCTTATTTCATCAAAGCTTACCGGTTGCCCGGCAACAGCAATCCCGTTTTTTTTGGCGATCAGGACAATCTTTGAGCGGGTAACACCGGGCAAGACAAACGAAAGGGGAGGGGTGATGATTTTTTCACCTTCCACAAAAAAAACATTGGTACGGCTGCCCTCGGTTACAAAACCCTTGCTGTCAACAAGCAGTACCTCGAAAACATTTCGTCCGGCAATCAGGCGGTCGGCGGCCAGGCGTGCCGGGAGCTTGTCGCGTTTGGCGTTCGGATTTTCCCGCTCGGCTTGCAGGGCCACAACCTTAACTCCTTTTTGAAAGTCGCTTTCTGTAGGATAAAAGGCAGGAACGACACGGGCCAGAAAAAGGGAAGCACTACGCGGATGAACGGTATACTGAAACCGGATATTTCCGTTTTTCAGTTTATTGCTGTCAATCAGGGTCTTTAAACTGCGGTTCAGCTGACGCTTGTTGATGCCGGATGGTAAACCTGCCAATTGAAGCGAGCGAAAAAATCGTTCGGTATGATCCTCCAGAAAAAGTGGCTTTCCACCAATTACCCTGAGCAATTCATAAACGCCGTTTCCCTGCTTCACAAGGGCAGGGTCAAAATCGCAGGTGCTTTTTAGTTCATTGTTGACAATGAAATAGTTCAGCAGGCAGTTTCTCATTAAATCGCTATTTATCCCGCGAGTCGAAATATTCTTTAAGCAATGTTTTTGCCTTTTCCTCGTTTTGGGGCTCTACATAAATTCGGGCACCGTCTTCCGGGGAGCCGTCTGCCCAGCCGGCACTTACACTTGCGCCGAGCGCATCTTTAAATATGCAGCCGATCTGGTTTTTTTCCAGCAATTCTTTCAGGAACATGGCTTCTACCCTTGAGCCCGTGTAAACTAATTTTATTATTTCCTTTGTCATGGTAAGATGATTTTTTTAAGAATATTTTTTCAAAACAGAATTCTCAGTGACTGAATGGCAGGAAAATGAAACCTGTTTATCTGCTTAAACACTTTCTTCCCTCGATTTTAAATAGGTTGCAATAAACGCTTTTGCCTTTTCCACATTTTCAGTTTCAGTGTAGAGCAAGCTGACGTTGGCAGGAAAGCCATCTGCCCAGCCGGCATTAAAACTTGATTCCAGTGTGTTCTTTAAGATACTGCCGATGCCATTTTCTGCCAGCAACTCTTTCAGGTACATCGCCTCAATTCGTGTGCCGTTGAATACCAGTTGAATATCGTCTGCCATGATGGTCGGGTTATTGGTGGAAAATTTTCCATAAAGATAACAAAAATCTTCAGATAAAAACCCGGCATGGCTAAGGTGCCGGAAATAAAAGGGAATTGTTTTAAGCGGGCTTAGTCCTTCAGCTTAATAATGGCAAAAACCATAACTGCTGCACTCACCAGTTGAACAGGCGACAAAATGCTGTCGTTAACCAGGTAATCGAAAAAGATGGCTGAAATGGGAAAGAGCAGTTCGCTGATGGTGGCCACAATTGCTTTCACCCTTCTCAAGCCGTAGTAATAAATAAAGATTGCCCCGGAACCTGTAGTTACACCAATGATGATAAAATACAACCAATTGGCTGGAGTGGTTTCCCTGGCTTCGAGATATTGGCTAAAAACAAGGACATATATGAGCATGAAGAAAGTGGTGAAACCATAGCGAAAGAAGGTGGCTGTGATAAAATTGTGGTTGATTAAAACTTTTTTGGAGAAGACCGTAGAACTGCCAAAGGAGAAAGCGGCAAGCAGCGCGAACAAGGCCGCATAAACTGCCTGCCCATTCCCGTTAATATGGGGAAGGCTGAAACCAAAAGTCAGAAAATAACTGGCAAAAACAGCCAGTCCTGCCCAAAGGATAAAGCCTTTCCTGACTTTCTCTTTAAGCAGGATTGCTGCCAGGATGATAGCAAAGATAGGTTGTAGTTTTTGTAAAAGCACGACGACTGACAATTGTTCAAAATTAACCAGAAACAGCGCCTTCACGATGGCCATTGTGCCCAGTGCGCCACCAAATATGGCAACCAGCGAAAAGCCGATGTAATCCTGCCTGACAAAAGTTTTCATCTGTTTGTACTGGTTAAAAAGGAAAACATTCATCAACAAAAAAGGGATAAAGTGCAGGATAAATACGACATAACCGACTTCGAGGTTGAATAAACGCGGGGTGAGCACCACACCGTCGAAACCCCACATGATGGCGGAAATACTGATGGCAACGGTTCCTTTTACGACCTGGCTGTTTTGCTTCTTCATCCTGTAAAACTGAACCGCAAAAGTAAGGAAAAGCATGCCTGGAATAAACCCTTGCGGAAAATCGCTGAAACAAATTAATTTTGACAAAAAAAGAAAGCATGGATTTAAAACTCAAAAATTGCCGCTTCATTGTTGGTGGGGCCGGTAGCGGATTTGGTAAAGCCATTGCCGAAGCACTGTCGCTTGAGGGGTGCTTGGTGCTGGCAGTAAGCCGGACCGAACAGAAATTACTGGAATTGAAAAAGCGTTTTCCAAGAAATATTCAGCTTCTTACCGGTGATATTGGAAAAGACGAGACCCAGGACCAGATGCTGAACTGGGCTGCCGAAGGTAAGCTGGACGGGGTAGTCATCAATGCCGGCGGGCCACCGGCCGGCGGGTTCAACGACATTGGTATGGCACAATGGGACCAGGCTTGGCAAACAGTGGTCAGGTGGAAGATCGTACTGACAGGGCGCTTGCTCCCGGTTTTTCGCGAACAACAATACGGCAGGCTGGTCTTTATCGAAAGTGTTTCGGTGAAACAGCCCGTTCAAAACCTAATTCTGAGCAATGCCCTCAGGCCGGCTATTGTTGGCTTTGCCAAAACACTGTCGCGCGAAGTGGCCGGACAGGGCATTACGGTCAATGTGCTGGCACCCGGTTACCATGCCACTGCCGCGATGGAGCGTTTGTTTAAAAAGAAGAGTGAGTTGCAGCAAATCTCAGTGGAAGCAGCAAAAGCAGCATTTGAAGCGGAACTTTCCATTAGGCCCATGGGTAAACCTGCCGAAATGGCCGGACTGGCTTTGTGGCTCTTGTCACCTTTATCGCGGTTTGTTACCGGGCAAACCATCACCCACGATGGGGGCATGGTAGAAGGGATTTTCGGCTAAAGCAAAAGGGCCGGTCGGTTATTTTACCTGTGGCTCATATTAAAAACAGGTGTGCCTTTCTTTACAAGCTCTTTAATCTGTCTGAACTCCAGGTAAATGTCGGTGGCGCCCTGGGCGTAGGGCGCAATCTCATAGCTGTTGAACAAAAAACCGATTCCGTTTCCATCCACATAAATATTGCGGTTGGGTTGAATCTGATCAACAAAGAACCCCGCTTTCTTTAAGGGGATTTCGTCAGGGATTTTATAGTCCTTTCGCAATTGCCGGGTTAGCAGTACCGAAAGTGCTGAATCAGCGCCTTCAACAAAAACATCTGAGTAAGAGAGGAGTTGGCCCTGGTCGAGGTGAATAATGTCGAACGAAATATTGGTCATGCCATGTGCCCCTCCTGTATAGGCGTAGCGCAGGTATTCTAAGCAAAGCATATATGAAGAGTTGTAAATTACCGACATGCTGAGTGTTTTGTCCCAGTTGAAAGAAGCCCCGCCCTCGTACCAGTTTTTGTTCTGCTTTACATAATTATCAAGGTACTCTTCTTCGAAGCGCACGAGCATGCTGTCCGGTGCCGGACCTTCAAACTCATCACCAAAAAAACTGTGTGCAATTATCTTTCTGACCGAATCAATAATCCTGGGCTCAAAATACTTTTGTTCCGGATAAAGCAGAGTCAGTTCAATTTCCGCTACCGGTGAATCGGCTTCCTGCTTTTTTAACTGCCCTTCCGACCTCAGGTAGTGTACCTCAAAAGCCAGGCTGCCATTGGGGTAATATTCTTCCATGCTGAAAGGTACTTTCTTCTTGTCTGTCGCATTCCAGAATCCCTTAAAAGCCGACTTGTGCATTTGCCCCTCGAAAGCATAATCGCTACGGCCAAATTCTTTGAGCCTGGCACTGTCATTCTTGTCGACTTCACCATTCAACTCAATGGTTTTTCCAAAGTACATGCTGCCGTCATCTTCAAGATACCGGTATTGATAATTTCCTTCCAGCTTGTCGAACAAGCGTATAATATTTGCCGTAACATTGATGTTTTCACCAATGCGCCCTTCATACCTTTTATAATGGAGGTTCTTTTCTGTTTGCTGACCTGACAGGAAAAGTGTTGAAAGTGTCAGTGTGAATATTGCTAAAAGCTTGATAAACATGCTGTTTTAATTTAAAATGGTTGAAGCTGACCGCTTTGGCAAAAGTAATGAAACGGGGAGGAAAACAGGGGGCTTTCAGGTGAAGAAAAAAGAAATTTATTAACCGCTCGGGTTGTAAAACTTTAATTTATTTTTACCCGGCTTAAATAAAGAGGTAGGTGCAAATAAATGCCATGGAGCAGGATTTTTATAAAACAGTATCAGGTGCAGCTGTAGGGCTGTACAAAGAAAAAGGGAGCAAATTCATTGCGAAGGTTTTTCACGCCGAAACGGAGGAGGAGATAAAAATGCTCATCTCATCGGTAAAAAAAGAATATCACGACGCGCGCCACCATTGTTTTGCCTATCGGATAAACCCCGAAAAAGAACAATTCAGAAGCAGCGACGACGGCGAACCTTCCGGGACAGCGGGAAAACCCATCTTAAATCAGCTCCTTTCTTTTGAGCTGTTCAACGTGCTTGTTGTTGTGGTCAGGTATTTTGGCGGGACGAAACTCGGGGTCAGCGGCCTGATCAATGCCTATAAGTCTGCCACACGCGATGCGCTCAACCACTCAACTATTGTTACCCGTTTTATTACCAGGGAGTTGAATTTGTCTTTCCCCTACCCACTTATGAACAATGTCATGCGGATCGTTAAAGAAGAGAAGTTGGAAATAACAGCTCAGCTTTTCGAACTGTCGTGTGTGCTTCGAATAAAAGTAAAAAAAAATGACCTCAAAAGGGTGGGCTTTCGCCTCGGTAAAATCAGGGGGTTGAGAGTAAAGGAATTGGAAAACAGTTAGATAATATTTATACGGGGCAAACCCCTTAGATACAACAAAAAAAATCGAATGTCAATATAAAAAAATGTTTTTTTTCAATTATTTTTAAACGATTTTTGTTCACATCGTTTGGGGTTCTCTGCGATAAATCAAAGCCCTTTGATTTTTAGAAGGTTACACGGGAATAGACATATTAAAACAATACTTATCGAAGAAACATTTATTCAGAAATGGGAAAAAAGCATGTTGAGGTTTGGGAAAAATGCTTAACAGTTATCAGGGACAATGTCCCTTATCAAAGTTTTAAAACCTGGTTTGAACCAATCGTACCGGTCAGCTTAGATGACAATATTCTTACTTTGCAGGTGCCAAGCCAGTTTTTCTACGAATGGTTAGAGGAGCATTACATTACCTTACTGAGAAAGACGATCAAAAAAGAATTAGGAAAGACAGGGCGCCTGGAGTATAGTGTAATTGTTGACAGCGCTTACAATCAGAGCAAACCGTACGCCGTTAATTATCCTGCTGCCAATAATAAGGCCACTAAAAATAAAGCCGTCTCAATGCCAATTGATTTAAACAGGGGGAAGTCGCGGGATATTCCAAACCCTTTTATTATTCCCGGGCTTAAAAAGATAAAAGTTGATTCGCAACTGGTAGATGCCTATTCGTTTGACAACTTTGTAGAAGGTGACTGTAACCGCCTGGCCAGGTCAGCCGGATGGGCAATTTCCGAAAACCCCGGCAATACAGCTTTTAACCCGCTGCTTATTTACAGCAATGTGGGGCTGGGGAAAACGCACCTGGCCCATGCCATTGGCCTGCAGGTGAAAAGTAATTTCCCCGATCAGATTGTCCTTTATGTCAAGGCCAACGAATTTATCAACCAATACATCGACTCGGTCAGAAACAACAACCAGAACGATTTCATTCATTTTTACCAGATGATTGATGTGCTGATGATTGACGACATCCAGTTTCTGGCAGGAAAGGAAAAAACACAGGATGTTTTTTTCCATGTTTTCAACCACTTGCACCAAAACAACAAGCAAATTGTTCTGACCTCGGACAAGCCACCGGTCGAACTCAAAGGGATGGAGCCCCGTTTGCTGTCGCGGTTCAAATGGGGGCTGGCTGCCGACCTTCAGGTTCCTGACCTGGAGACCCGTATTGCCATCCTGAAAAAGAAATTGCACAAAGACGGTATTGAAATGCCCGGCGAGGTCGTGGAGTACCTGGCATTCAGTATTTCAACAAATATTCGTGAAATGGAAGGTGCGCTTATTTCAATCCTTGCACAGTCAACGCTGAACAAAAAGGCCATTACACTTGAGCTGGCCAAACAAATGATTGATAAATTTGTGAAGAGTACCACTCGTGAAATCTCGATCGACTATATTCAAAAAGTGGTGTGCGATTATTTTAGTATGCCCATCGACCTCATCAACTCCAAAACCCGGAAACGGGAAATTGTTCAAGCTCGTCAGCTTGCCATGTTTTTTGCCAAGAAACACACAAAAAGCTCATTGGCAACCATTGGGCTTCATTGCGGGAACAAAGACCATGCAACCGTTTTGCATGCCTGCAGAACCGTGAACAACCTGTTGGAAACCGACAAGCAGTTCAGGGTTTATGTTGAAGATATCGACAAGAAGTTGAAACTGTAAAGCTTCCGGGCATTTATCATTGTGCTTTTCCCTTATTTGGAAAAAACACCCTTTTTTTTCAAACCGCTTGTTTTCTATGGAGAAAAGCAGTACCTTTAGAGACTGAAATAAACCGATTAATCTTTTATAAAATGAATGTATTATTTGTATGCCTGGGCAATGTTTGCAGGTCTCCGATAGCAGAGGGGTTCCTGAAAAAGAAATTTGAAGAGAACAACATTCAGGGAACAGTTGATTCTGCTGGATTCGAGTCGTTTACCATAAACGAACCCCCCGACTCCCTGGCAGTTGAAACGGCAAAGAAATACGGTGTACAGGTGAGTGGGTATTCGCGTTTATTTATCAAAGATGACTTTGATAAGTTCGATAAAATTTATGTGATGGACACGCAAAACTACCGCGATGTGAAAGACCTGGCAAGGAATAAATCGGATTTGGAAAAGGTAGATTACCTGTTAAATGTTTTGTATCCCGGCAAGAATAAAACAATACCCGATCCGTATTTGCGGGGCGAACACGATTGCCTGGAAGTGGTTGGTGTGCTGGACAAAGCCACCTCTAAGATTGCAGGCACTGTTAAAAACACCTAATCCGGATTGTTGTGTTGTCGCAAACTCCTGACAAGGCCTGTATTCTTCAGGTATCGGAACGGATTCAACCCTTTATTCACCGGACACCCGTACTCACTTCCGAGACCTTTGACCGGATGCTGGGTGCAGCATTGTTTTTCAAGTGTGAGAACTTCCAGAAAGCCGGTGCTTTTAAGTCCAGGGGGGCAGTAAATGTGGTGATGTCACTCTCAAGCGGTGAAGCAGCGAAGGGGGTGGCCACGCACTCCTCCGGAAACCATGCACAGGCACTGGCACGGGCTGCCTCCCTCAGGGGCATCCCTTCATTTATTGTGATGCCTTCCAATTCACCACAGGTAAAGATTGACGCGGTGGAACAATACGGGGGGAAAATTACTTTTTGCAAACCCACTTTACAGGACCGGGAGGCCAGTCTGAAAAAGGTCCTCGAAAAAACGAAGGCCGTTGAAGTGCATCCCTATAACAATTTCAGCATCATTGCCGGTCAGGCGACGGCGGCCAAAGAATTGCTGGAGGAAGTGCCCGGGCTGGACTTGATTTTGTGTCCGGTTGGCGGGGGTGGACTGTTGAGCGGGACGGCGCTGGCAGCAGCATTCTTCTCCGAAAAAACAGAAGTAATTGCCTGCGAACCTGCAGGTGCTGACGATGCCATGCGCTCGTTCAGGGCAGGAAAGATCATCCCTTCTGTCGAACCCGTTACCATTGCCGACGGTCTGCTGACTTCGCTGGGGGAGCGGAACTTCCCCATCATCCGGAAATATGTAAAAGATATCGTTACTGTGTCTGAAGCCGACATAGTGGATGCCATGCGCTTGATCTTTGAACGGATGAAGGTAATTGTCGAACCCTCTGCCGCAGTTCCCTTTGCTGCCCTGCTGGCGCGAAAAATCGTGGGGGCGAAGAAAAAAATTGGAATTATCCTCTCAGGAGGAAATGTTGACCTGAAAAAGCTGCCTTTTTAAATATGGAAAAAGTCCGGGGTACAAACAGAAAAACGGGAAAGCTATTCCTGATTCCCACCACGCTGGGAGAAACGGAAGCATTGAACAAGGTGCTTCCGGGCTACAACCTGCAGGTAATCCACAGTCTCGATGTCTTTATTGTGGAACAATTGCGGACGGCCCGCCGTTTTCTAAAAAAAGCGAAACACCCCCGGCCGATTGACGAGATGCAGTTCTTTGAGTTGAACAAGTTTACCGACATACAATCGGTTTCTGCCTTTCTGTTGCCGGCACGCGACGGACAATCGGTGGGCCTGCTTTCCGAAGCAGGCACGCCCTGCATTGCCGACCCGGGTGCAGCCATCGTAAGCCTGGCTCATAAAAATGGTATTCAGGTTGTCCCGCTGGTTGGGCCAAATTCAATCTTGCTGGCCTTAATGGCGTCGGGGTTCAACGGGCAACAGTTTTGCTTTCACGGTTACCTGCCGGTGGAAACTACACAACTGAACCGGAGAATCAGGGAAATAGAAGCCAATTCACGCAAGCTTGATCAAAGCCAGATTTTTATCGAAACACCCTATCGCAATAAAAAATTGTTTGATAGTTTATTGAGAAATTGCAAACCACAGACACAGTTGTGTGTGGCGACAGACCTCAGCCTTGCTTCAGAAAAAATTGCAACAGCAACAGTTGATGCCTGGAAAAAGAAGACGCCTGACTTTCACAAAAAGCCCACGGTTTTCCTGCTGTATTCAGTTTAAACAAACAAGCATCAGTGGTGATGGCCACCTGCACCATGTACATGACCGTGCTCCTGTTCCTCCTTCGAAGCATCCCTGACATCAATTATATTTCCTGAGAAATAAAGGTTTTCGCCTGCAAGCGGATGGTTGAAGTCCATAATGACTGTTTTGTCTTTAATGGCCAGGATTACCCCTTCCAGTGGATTGCCATTCTGATCCTGCATGACCAGCATTTTTCCAACAGCCACCATTTCTTCGTCTATTTTTCCTTCGGCCTCAAAGATGCTTTTCTCCAGTTCAATAATGGCTTCATCAGATTGGTTGCCATAGGCTTCGTCAGAAGGCAGGAAAAAACCGAAATCGTCGCCAGGCTCCAGTCCGTCCAGGTTATTTTCAAAAGCAGGGAGCAAATTCCCGGCACCAAACAAATGAACAAAAGGCCTTTTGTTTGTAACTTCCTGTACAAGTTCACCATTTCCGTCGTTTAAGCGAAGCGAATAGGTGAGGGTAACTACTTTATCTTTACTTACTTTCATGGTTTTGTGGGTATTCGTAATCTTTTAAATTGGGCGCAAAAATAACAATTTAAGGCAGGTGGGGGTAAATTTTATCGAGTAGCCGGGTGAAAGCCGGTCCTGTTGTTGCCCGACTAAACTTCCCGGAATTTCAAAACTTCGGAAAAGTAAGTAAGCCTTACTGAGTTATACCCGGAAAAGATTCCACAAACTGCACTTTGATGTCAGGGAAAGATTCCACAAACTGAACCTTTACATCAGGAAAGGATTCTACAACTTCCCATTCACCGCAATCATTGGCAAACGCATCAACGAGTTTTACTTTGATGTCGGGAAAGGACTCAACAAGCTGGATTTTAATATCGGGAAACGATTCAACGAATTGGATTCTTCCATAAAGCGGATAACCGTTCCAGGTACAATCTTCTGTGTTGATGGGCCCGTCAGGGACTGCACAGCCGGTTTTTCCGGCTAACGGGGAACAGTCGGTCGGGTAAAAACCTGCGAGGCTGAAGACGAGCAGGGTAAAGGCAAAAGGGACGGCATATTTTTTTAGTACAGACAGCATCAGGGTGTAAAGCTAATTATTGACCGGAGATTGCTTCAGGACAAGGCTTATTTCTCAATCCATTTTACAATTTTTTTATTGTCGGGTTCCACCCAGGGGTTAATCACCTGTTCCAGTTCCCCCTTTTCGTTGACCAGGTATTTCTGAAAATTCCACTTTACCGAAGAGTTGGATTTCCCGTTCAGCTCTTTTGTGGTAAGCCATTGGTAGATGGGGGCCATGTCATCGCCTTTTACGGAAACCTTGGCCATCATCGGAAAGCTCACACCATATTCCAGGGTGCAAAAAGCTTTAATTTCCGCATTGCTGCCCGGCTCCTGTTCTTTGAAGTTGTTTGCCGGAAAGCCGACGATAACAAAGTTTTTGTCCCTGTACCTTTTATAAAGTGCTTCAAGTTCTTTGTACTGCGGGGTAAACCCGCATTTGGAAGCCACATTGACCACCATTACTTTTTTTCCTTTCAACTGCCCAAAGGAAAAGTCATTGCCATCAATGTCTTTCACCGTAAAGTCGTAAAAAGACTGGGAGAGGACAGCGACCGAAGTTGTTAGCAACAAAAACAGCACGAGGTATTTTTTCATTTTATGGTTCTTTTTGGTTGACAAAGAAACACATTTTTATCGTGAGGGAAACTTTCCCGAAGTACCAGACTTTAAACTTTTCCAAAGTTCCAAACTTTGGAAAAGTTAAATAAAGTCTGAATTACTGCCGGTAAGTGTAAAACTTTAGTTCCATGTCATCCAGCAGGAATTCCTGTTTTTCTTTATTCCAGATGTAGAGTTTAATGCTGTTTATGTTCCCGGTCAGATCGGGAATTTTAAAACCGATGCTTCCCTTTCGCCATTGGTTTGTCAGCTTGTCAGGCAGCCGCTTCATCCTGAAAGCTTTGTAGAAAACAGTCTTTTGGGAAGTGTCTTTCACATCCACAACAAACAGGGCATTAGCCGCCGCATTGGTTTTGGATTCCAGGTATTTTGTTTCAAAAACAATATAAATATTCCGTTTTCCCATTACCGAATCAGGAATTACGTATGTAAACGAAGGACTGTAAATCGCAGACGCCGTCAGCTTTGCTGCCTTTGAATTAGCGACTTGTACCGGCAACCGGTTTGGGCTCCAGCCGAAAATGTCCTTTTCCAGATCGTTCTTCGTTTCAAAAAAGGGTGCGTCCTGCAAAACACCATAAAACGACTCATCGGTGTCGCCCACTGCCTGCTTGTAGCTTTGTCCCGAACGGAGAAAAACATGGGCATAGGCCTTTTTGTTCATGGCATCGGGGTGGATGATTCCTTCGGCATACTGCCACGACTGGAAAAGGTTCAGGAAAACAGTCAATAGTAAGAATACATTAAAAGCAAGGAACGAGAGCTTACTTTTCAGCCTGACCATCATCACCAGGATGACAAGAAAAAACAGGCTGTAGTAATCGATCATCGGGCGCATTCCGAAACTGTCGCCGTAAAACCAGTTCCACCAGGAGGAAAAGGTGTAAACAAGCAGGGCGAGAAACCCCAGGAAACTGAAAAACTTATATTTCGATTGTTTAAAGAGAAAGAACAAAGCAGGTAAAAGCAACAACATGAAGGGGGTGTAAACAAACCATCCCTTACGGAAACTGAACAGGAAGTTCAACAACTCGGGCCGGTCAAAATAGAAGCCTTCGTTTTGGTAACCATAAATAAACACCTTGCCCGTCTGCATTAGGTTGATGATGAATTGCGGGCTCAGGGCAAGCAGGAAAACCAAAGCGGCCCCGGCAAAATGAAGGCTTTTAAACTTGCTGGTGAACAGGTGCCGTAACTGCGCAAAAGAAGAAGCCAGAAAAGGGAAAGCCGCAACGACAAGCACATTGACGGGTCTGACCAACACAGTTATCCCGAGCCAAAAAGCTGCATAGAGAATACTGTTCCGTTTCTGTGTCAGAAAACTTTTCCTGACAAAATACAGGCTTATGCTGATTATTGAAAACGAATAAGCATGAGAGTGGGAGGGAGCCACCAGGGTATAAAAAAACAGGTTGGTGCCCAAAAAGCCGGCGAAGGCTATCAGCCAGGCCTTTTCTCCCGGGACCTGGTAAGTTTCGGCCAGCTTCACAAAATATATCAAGCCGGTGGCCACCCAGAACAAAGCCGCCAAAGCCACGGAATACTGAAACAGCACATTGTAACCGTCCGCCTCGAGTCCGCTGGGCAGGGATAAAAAATATGCCAGCAGGAAGAACGGGAGTTGAAGCAAGGCCTGTCCGCAGGTGAACTTGTTTGTTAAAGTACCATTGATCCGGTGAAAATAGTGCGCCGTATAATCGGGTGGCCGACGTTGCTTTTCGCTATTAAGTACAGCTGTGAAATCAACAGAATGAAAAACAACAAGGGCCGGCAGGTAAGCATACAACCCGCTGCCGTCTCCGTCAATCAGTATCCTCCGGTTGTCGGAGGGGCCGATAAAGTTGACCGTAACGAACGATAAAGCAAGCAGAATAAGCAATAAGCCCTGATACTTTTTGTTGCTTAACCCAAACCTCATTTCCCTGTTGTTTCCTGCAAATTGTGTGCTTGCACAATGCGTTTAAAAATTGGATAAAAGTAACAAAATGGGCTATTGTTTTGTATTTTTGTTGGCGAAACCTATAACGAAAACCCGCATGACAAAAAAGTTTGATCCGGCAACAGCCATCCAGGATGTCCACCTGTTTGGTGAATTTGGGGGTGTTAACCCTTCCATTACCGATTCGGCAACCTACACTTTTCTGGATGAAAAGACGATGATTGATGCTTTCCAGGGGGAAGCAGAAGGCTGCTTCCTTTATTCGCGGCACTGGAATCCTTCAAATAAATACCTCTCCGATTCCCTTGCCGCCATGGAAGGCACGGAATCGGCATGGGTTACTGCTTCCGGCATGGCGGCAATCACTACCACCATCCTGCAATTGTGCAATACCGGCGATCATGTTGTTACCAGTGTTACAACCTACGGGGGCACTTTTGCTTTCTTAAAGAATTACCTCACAAAATTCAATATTGATGTTACTTTTGTTAACATTGCCGACCTTGAAAGTGTAAAGAAAGCCATCCGGCCAAACACCAAAGTACTGTACACCGAAAGCATGACCAACCCCATGCTGCAAATTTCCAATATTCCCGAACTGTCGCGGATAACCAAAGGGCAGGGCATCCAACTGGTGGTTGACAACACTTTCACACCTTTAATCATCAGCCCGTTTCAACTGGGGGCCGACATTGTGGTTTACTCTATGACAAAGTTCATCAACGGGAAAAATGATTGTGTGGCCGGTGTCATTTGTGCTTCAACAGCTTTTATCGAAGCCATCAGCGATGTGAATACCGGGACGGCCATGCTGTTGGGCCCCGTACTCGATCCTTTGCGTTCATCTTCCATCCTGAAAAACCTGGGGACTTTACATATCCGCATGAAACAACACAGCAGCAATGCACTTTACCTTGCCAAAAAATTCAAAGAGATTGGCTTGAAGTTCAATTATCCGGGCCTTCCCGACCACCCCGATTATAAGTTGATGCGGGAAATTATGAATGAACAATTCGGGTTTGGCGGGATGATCGCCATTGATGTGGAAACGGCAGAACTCGCAGCCCCTTTCATGGAGAAAATGCAGGAGGCAGGGGTGGGCTACCATGCGGTAAGCCTGGGCTATTTCAAGACCCTGTTTTCCAATTCGGGAAAAAGTACTTCGTCTGAAGTGCCACCGGAAATCCAAAAGGAAATGGGGCTTTCCCCCGGTCTGATACGTTTTTCGGTTGGACTTGACAACGACATTGAACGGACGTTTGAGTTGATAAAATCTGTACTGGTGGAAACCGGGCTGATTTAAGTAAGGCTTTTCAAACATGCAGAGCAAGTTAGTGGATGATTCTTATTGGTCGCAGATGATGAACTGAAAACAAAAGTAGTTGCCCCCTGACAACATAACGAAAATCTTTGGAGGCAGGAATTTAGGGGCGTCTATTTGTGGCTGTTCCCCTCTTTTGCCAATGACCTAAATTCCTGCAAAAATGTAAAGCACCTGATTATTAAACCAAACCCTGTTGAAAACCAGGTTGCTTTGGGCCTTCCCGGAAATGACAAGATGCAGCAAGTTGAAATTACCGGAAATAGTGGCAGGACTGTTATGCAAAACGGGTCGTTAACAGCTAACAGAATTAAAGTAAGTGAGTTGGCGGTGGGGGTGTATTTTATCTGTATTACAACCAAAGAAGACAAATACCTGTCCAGGTTTGTGAAAAAATAATGAGTGCAAATAAAAAACCCCGTGAGAATTTCAACGGGGTTTTTGTATTAAAGTCTTTTTTTGTACATTTATTTCACGCTCATCTCAGGCATCAGCACCGATAATTCGTCATCGGCAGATACTACAATATCCTGAAATTCCTCCATCAATTCCCACCAGCTTCCTTCGCCGTGAACTTCATCAAAGTCTTCTTTCAGTTTTTGATCATCATCGAGGAATGACCACTTCTCAAACATCGTCTCTACAGCAACATCCCTTCCATTCTTGTTGTCAAATTGATTCCAGTAAACAGAAAAGTTCTGCTCGTACTTTTTCTCTTTAAATACTTCCGAAACTTTTTCCAAAATGGCTTTAAAGCGGTACTTGTCTCCGTCCTCAATATCAAAAACCGTGAATACTACTTTACTGCCCGATTTGAAGTTTTCAGGTCTGTAAGTGAGTTTGTCATCTTCGCGCCAATATTCGCTGGCCACTATATCAAAAGCTGAACCGATGGCGTTTTCCCAGTCTTTGTCATGCGCTTCTCCCGAAGGCCTGCTGTCATAATCCGTAAATGTTGCCGGGTACATTACCCATGTCCATGTGCCTTGCAGATCGCCTGTAAGTGTTGACCACATGCTGGCCTTGAAAGGTTTTTCGCTATGGTACTTCACGTTGTGCCCGGCGATGGCTTTTGACGCTGCATCAAGGTCTGCACCAGGAATCGGTCTCAAATAAACCAGTTCCATCATTTTGTAGTCGTTTTGCCCAATAGCAAAAAGGGTCGCGAAGCATAGTAGCACGACGATTGTAATCGTTTTTTTCATGATGTTTTTAATTAGTTATAACAATGTTAATACGGTAAAAGTAAACATCCGTTTGTCAGAAACAGTTTGATTAACAACAGATTAACATTTACAGAGATTTGAACTGAAAATTTGGGCGATTTTATTGTATGTACTTTCAGGTCGTTCTTGAAATGTGTGTCCTGTCAAATTGAAACAGCTTTTGTTTCACTGATGAGTTTACTAAGACGATACATTAACAGGGAATGAGGCTCGAAAAATTAAATCCTGTTTTGACAAAGCAGACCAACACTCCTTTTCTTACTTTTGCCCAGGAATCTCATTTTTACAGCCCAACAGCCGATGACCCCCGGATTGATTTTTACCAGTTTCCTGTTGTACACCTTGTTAATCTTCGCTGTTTCCTGGTTTACGTCTCGGAAAGCAGATAACCAGAGCTTTTTCATCGGCAACAAAAAATCGCCCTGGCTTGTGGTGGCTTACGGGATGATCGGCGCCTCACTGTCGGGGGTGACCTTTATTTCCATCCCGGGCTGGGTGGGCGATACCGGTTTTACCTATTTTGCCATCGTTTTGGGATACGTATTGGGTTATGCCGTCATTTCGTGGGTGTTGCTGCCCATGTACTACCGGCTGAACCTGACTTCTATTTATACCTACCTGGATCAGCGTTTCGGCAAAAGTGCCTACACCACCGGTGCCGTTTTCTTTTTGATCTCCCGTGTCGTCGGCGCTTCGTTCAGGATGTTCCTGGTGGTGAGCGTGCTCCAGGTATTTGTGTTCGGCCATTTTGGCATTCCCTTTTGGATGACGGTGGTCCTGTTCATGGTGCTCATCCAGTTGTACACCATGAAAGGTGGCATTAAAACCATTGTCTGGACCGATACGCTGCAAACTACTTTTATGATCCTTGCCGTTTTGCTGACCATCGGGATGATCATCAGGCAAATGGACACTTCGCTGACAGAAATGGTGAGAACCGTGTGGGAAAGCGATTTGTCACGCGTGTTTGTAACGGACACCGGCAGCAAGCAAAATTTCTTTAAACTGCTGTTCAGCGGCATGTTCATCACCATTGTGATGACGGGACTGGACCAGGACATGATGCAGAAGAACCTCAGTTGCCGCAACCTGAAAGACGCCCGGAAAAACATGACCACCCTGAGCTTGATCCTGGTTCCCGTTAACCTGGTTTTTCTTTTCCTCGGGGCGGTTCTTTACCTGTACGCCGGGCAAGCCGGTGTGGAAATGCCTGCCCTGAGCGACCATCTTTTCCCTGCCATTGCGTTCGGCCACCTGGGCATGCTGGCAGGTATCGTCTTCATCATCGGCTTGATCTCAGCCGCTTATTCGAGTGCCGACAGCGCCCTGACTGCCCTGACCACTTCTTTCAGCATTGATATTTTAAAGCTCGATAAAAAGTACGGCAATAATGAAAACTTGTTAAAAAGTAAGCGTCAGCAGGTGCATCTGGGCATGGCCTTAATTATTATTTTTGTCATCGTTGCGTTTGAACTGATTAACAACCAGGCGATTATTGCACAGCTTTTTACCTTCGCGGGCTACACTTACGGTCCACTGCTGGGTTTGTACGCCTTTGGCCTGTTTACGAAAATCAGGGTCAACGACAAATGGGTTCCGTTGGTTGCGGTAATGGCACCGCTGCTGTCGTGGTTGTTGAGCCATTATTCGGAAGCGTTGTTTAACGGTTACCAAATTGGTTTCGAACTGCTGATATTTAACGGCCTGTTTACTTTTGCCGGGCTGCTTTTCCTGAGAAAAGGCAGGCATGCTAAGGTGGGGTGAACAGTTACGGTTGACATTCATCCGTATAAAATAAACGAAAAGAAAAATACAGAATACATGTCAAATTTCAGATTCATTGCTTTAGAGAAAACGATTAACCGTCCGGTTACCGAAGTCAAATACCCGTCAAGGAAAGTGTCCGATTATTTTGGTTCGATGACTTTTAACGAAACAGCCATGCGCGAGTACCTGACCGACGAAGCCTTTCGTGTGGTGGAGAAAGCCATTGAAAAAGGGGAACGCATCGACCGCAAAATTGTTGATCAGATAGCCTCGGCCATGAAGGCTTGGGCGATGGCCAAAGGGGTAACTCATTACACCCATTGGTTCCATCCCCTTACCGGTTCCACGGCAGAAAAACACGATGCCTTCATCAATCCCGTTGAAGGCGGCAGGGCGCTTGAAGATTTTCAGGGCAGTTCGCTGGTTCAGCAGGAACCCGATGCATCCAGTTTTCCAAGCGGTGGAATCCGGAATACTTTTGAAGCCAGGGGATATACTGCCTGGGACCCCACTTCGCCGGCTTTTATCATGGAACACACGCTCTGTATCCCGACCATCTTTATTTCTTATACCGGCGAATCGCTTGATTACAAAACACCCCTGCTCCGGTCGATGAAAGCACTGGATGAGATTGCCAGTCAGGCATGCAAATATTTTGATAAAAATGTAAACAAAGTTTATGCAACCCTGGGTTGGGAGCAGGAATATTTTCTGGTGGACTCGGCACTTTTTGCTGCACGCCCCGATCTTGTTTTGACGGGAAAAACGGTGTTCGGCCATTCGTCGGCCAAGGACCAGCAATTGTCTGATCATTATTTTGGGACCATTCATATCCGTGCACTCGCCTTTATGCAGGATTTGGAAATCGAGTCGCATAAACTGGGCATCCCCTTAAAAACAAGACACAACGAAGTTGCCCCGAGCCAGTTTGAGTGCGCGCCGGTTTTTGAAGAGGTAAATATTGCCGTCGACCACAACCAACTGCTGATGCACCTGCTTGACAAAGTGGCACGCCGCCATCATTTTAAAGTACTGTTGCATGAAAAACCCTATGCAGGAGTAAATGGTTCGGGCAAACACAACAACTGGTCGCTGGCAACCGATACCGGGATTAATTTATTGTCGCCGGGAAAAACCCTGAAAGACAATTTCAGGTTCATCACCATTTTGGTGAACATCCTCAAAGCTGTCCACGACAATGAAGAACTCATCAGGGCGAGTATTGCCTCTGAGGGCAACGATCTGCGTCTTGGAGCCAACGAGGCGCCACCGGCCATTATTTCGGTTTTCATCGGCGAACAGATCACGCGCACTTTGCACGAAATTGAGAAGATGCCCTCCCGAAAATCGTTCAACCACAACAACAACGATAAGGATACGCAAATCAATATCCCGAAGATACCTGAGATACTTTTTGACAATACTGATCGCAACCGGACTTCGCCCTTTGCTTTTACAGGAAATAAATTCGAGTTCCGCGCGGTGGGTTCCACTGCCAATACAGCCAAACCCATGTTTGTTTTAAACACAATTATGGCCGACCAGTTACAGCAGTTTAAAAAGGATGTTGACAAACAGATTGCAGCGGGAATTAAGAAGGACGATGCCATTTTCAATACCATCAAGCGCTACATCAAAGAATCGAAGAATATCCGGTTTGAAGGGAACTCTTATAGCGACGAATGGGTGGAAGAAGCAGCGAGACGGGGACTGTCGAACAACCGCAAAACACCGGAGGCATTGGGTGCCTTTATTTCCAATAAGACCATTGATTTATTCAAACGTCAACAGGTGATGAATGAAACGGAGCTCCATGCCCGTTACGAAATCAAACTGGAAAAATACATCAAGAAACTGCAAATCGAATCAAGGGTGATGGGTGATTTGGCCATTAACCACATTCTTCCCACAGCCATTCATTACCAAAACCGGCTGATTGAAAATGCACGGGGGCTGAAAGAAGTACTGGACTCCAAGTCGTTTGTTAAATTATCGCGCAACCAACTGAATACCATTAAGGAAATCTCGGACCATATTGCAACCATCAAAGAAATGTCGCAGCAAATGCTGGATGCAAGGAAAAAGGCCAACCATATCGAAGGATCTTTCGACAAGGCAAGTGCATACAAAGACGGCGTATTGGTACATTTTGACAAAATCCGTTACCATGTTGACAAACTGGAACTACTGGTTGACGACGAACTCTGGCCCCTGCCCAAATACAGGGAGTTGCTGTTTATCAAGTAAGCTGTTTGCCTGAAAATTTCCAGAGAAAATATTTCTTCTTACCTGTTATTCTGCACCAGCCGTTCCAGTCTTTCAAGTCTTGCCTTAAGCAGGGTGTTTTCAGATTTTAAGGATTCAATGATTGATTGCTGTCCATCAATTTGCTGCTGCTGTTCCTGCACGGCCTTTACCAGCGGCACCACAAACTCAGCGTACGACAAGCCGTAATTCTCACTGCCACCCTTGGGTTTTTTCACCCCGCTGAAATCGTAGCCCGCCTGCCGGGCTGCGGTTTCCACTTCCTGCGCCAGAAAGCCGGATTGTTTAATGGTTTCAATCTCGTATTTTTCGGGATAGTCACTTTCGTCCACCGTGCCGATCAGCCGGTCCATCGCATCTTTGTCAAAATGATAAGTTACCGGACGTAGCTTCATGATGAAATCCAGCCCTTTGACGTCTTCCCGCACCTTACTTTTGGCCCGTTCGTCTGACACTGCCGTCCAGGTGACCTGCCCGCCAATCCAGGTGACGCTGCTGTTGCCGATCATGATCTTGTTGCTGGCGTTGGGTTCGGCATTGTAGCCCAGGGCCGTGCTGTTGGCCCAGAATGTGCCGAGATTGAATGCGTTTTGACCCACTGCAGTATTTTGAGACCCGACAGTAATATTATATAATGAATAAGCGCCAATTGCTGTATTTTTATGACCGGTTGAATTATAGAAAAGTGACTTTGAACCAATGGCTGTGTTATTTAATGCGTCTGTAAAAGTGCTGTCATAAGGAGCATTGTTATGAAATAGCGCTGAATCACCAACGGCTACAAGGTTGCTGTGTTTTGTGCTATTCTGTAAAGCAGCCACACCTACAGCCACATTTGAATGGCCGGTAGAATTGTAATAAAGCGCATTCCTGCCGACAGCAGTATTGTGGTTTCCGGTACTGTTGACAAACAATGCCTTGTAACCGATGCCGGTATTATACTCACCAAGGGTGTTGTAGCGAATTGAAAATGCACCAAAGGCAGTGTTGCCAGGTGATGAAATATTTCCGCGGAGGGAGTTGTAGCCGGCGGCGGTGTTGTACTGTCCGATAGTATTGGAGGCGAGCGTCCAGAACCCAAAGGCTGTATTTCGGATTCCGCTTGTGTTTTGAGATAATGAAAAGTAACCCGTTGCCGTATTGCGTTCACCACTTGTGTTCTTATTGAGGGCGTAAAAACCGTTTGCCACATTGTATGACCCGCCTGAATTTGTGTACAAGGAATAAGCGCCGGCAGCCGTGTTATTGATTCCGCTTGTGTTGTGGTTCATTGAATTGTACCCAATGGCGGTATTGTATTCTGCATTGGAATTTTTGTATAGGGCACTGTCACCGTTCGCGGTATTGTATGACCCGCCTGAATTTGTGTACAAGGAATAAGCGCCGGCAGCCGTGTTATTGATTCCGCTTGTGTTGTGGTATAAAGAACTGAAGCCTGTAGCCACATTGTAGCTTCCAGATTTGTTACTCAATAATGAATAAGCACCGGTGGCCGTGTTGTACGATCCGCTATCGCTTTGGTACATAGAAAAAACGCCACTCACAGTATTTAATGTTCCTACGGTATTGACGTTGAGTGAGTATGAACCGTTCGTTGTATTCCAGCCACCTGTGGTATTGGATTGAAGCGACACATAACCGCTTGCAGTATTATAAGCTCCTGTAGTGTTGGAGCTACCTGCACTGTGTCCGATAAAAACATTGCCATGGTCTAACAAATCATCGTTTGCGCCTGCATTTTGCCCGATGAAGACAGAACCCCCTGTATTTATCACTTCAAGCCTGCCGCTGTCCATGACAAAAAATTCTGTTCCGGCCATGTCAAACCTGATCTTGTCTTCATCTGTGTATTTTTCCATCTGAATTTTGGTATCCCCGTCAGCGTCAGAAAGGGCGGAATTGTTGTTAGAAGCGACTAACTCTTTCCAGCCCGGTGCGATGCTTTCGTAGAACCAGAAGCTTTTCGTATCGGTATCGAAAACCAGCAAACCGTTGGCCGGTGAGGAGATGCCGGTTCGCTGGGCAGTGGTCATCCGTGGGACGAGCATCCCCGCCGATACAGATTTAACATCCAGCATGGCCGAAGCATCGGGCATGCTGCCATCGGTGTTGATGGCCACCTGGGTGTAAGCACTTGAGAGTATAAAAACGAGGGAAAAAATGATTAAAATGCTTTTGAGATTTTTCATAGTAGTGGTTTTTATATGTTCTTTATTAAGGGTGTAACCCGCGAGAGCTTCATAAAAACTGAAAGAACCCGAAAGGATAGTTTTCTGAATCCCGGCAAACCCGGGACCCAGAAGGAAAGTTCTGTTAGTTTTACAAAGATCCCTAAGTACGCTACAAAGATGCAGTACAAACTGCACCTGCAAAAGCACAAATGTTGCAATCGTTGACACAAATGTTGCATGAGAAGGTTTGGGGGAAAAGCGTGCCGGGCGTTAGCCGCGAAAATTATTTTAATTGAAAGTCTTTCGGGTTTACCCCAAACTGTTTCTGGAAGCATTTAGAAAAATAGGACAGGCTGCTAAACCCGACTGCATACACTGTTTCGGCAATGCTGCCTTGGCGTTGTTGCCCCAGTATTTGTGCTGCCCGCTTGAGGCGGATGTTGCGTATAAATTCCGTTGCAGAGAAACCGGTGAGTGCTTTTAATTTTCTGTGCAGCTGGGAGCGGCTCAAATGGATGACTTCGAGCAGGGAATCAACATTCAGGTCGGGGTTGGCAATGTTTTGTTCGATGAGCGTAATCAGCTTGTTCAGGAATACTTCGTCGGCCGGGGTTACCGTAATATCTTTCGCCTGTATTTTTATCTCCCTGCCAAAACGCTCCCTGAGCAATTTTCGTTGCATGCTCAGGTTTTGAACACGGGTCAACAATTCCCGCCGGTTAAATGGCTTGGCAATATAATCATCGGCACCGGTTTCCAAACCACGTATCCTGTCTTCAACCGAAGAAAGTGCCGTCAGCAAAATGACAGGGATATGGCTGCTGCGTTCATCGGCTTTAAGTTTTTGACACAGTTCGATGCCATCCATCCCCGGCATCATCAGGTCGGTGATGACAACATCAGGTATTTTGTTTGTGGCGATGCTGAGGCCTGTTTTCCCATCTTCGGCCTCGAGGATATGATAGTGCCCCGTAAAACAATCGCGGATATAGGTTCGCATATCCGCATTGTCTTCCACGATGAGCAATTGAAGGAGTTCGTCCTGTTCCAAATCAGGATTACTGTTCCTGACAGCTTCCCTGGTTTCTGCTTCTTTTCCCGAAAAAAGCTGCCCGGTAAAAAGTGGGCTGTAATCCGTTTCGATGCAATCGTCGTTAAACTCTGTTGCCTGAAAGGATTTTTTGCCGACGGGAAGGTAAACAATAAAGGTGCTTCCTTTTCCTGCATCGCTCTCAAGCGTAATCTCCCCACGGTGCAATTCAACCAGTTCTTTTGTTAGGGACAGGCCGAGACCAGTACTGTCAAAACTTCTTTTGTATCCGGAATCAACCTGGTAGAACCTGTCGAAAACGGAGTCTTGTTGCGCTTTGTGGATTCCGGGGCCGGTATCACTTACACGCAGAAACAGCATTTTCCCGCTTTTATTTTTCAGCCAAACCGGCAACTCCTTTTGATCAGAAATGATGTTGGCTTCAATAACAACCGTTCCGTTTTCCGGGGTAAATTTAAAGGCATTGGAAAGCAGGTTGTAAACGATCTTTTCCAGCTTGGCCATATCAAAAAAAGCATCGGCTTTTTCATTCGGGATAAGACATTGAAAACTGATCCGCCGACTTTCTGCAAAAGATTCAAATGACGTGGCCATCCCCCGCAAAGCCTGAATAATATCTGATTTTCCAATCTTTAAAGCCAGTTTTCCTGACTCCAGTTTTGCCAGATCCAATAATTGGTTGTCCAAAAACAACAAACGGGAGGCGTTGCGGTGCATGATGCCAATCAATTCTTTTTCTTTTTGTTTCGGGTTTTTTAAAAGCTTGTCGAGCGGGCCAAGCAGCAAAGTGAGCGGTGTGCGGAATTCGTGTGAGATATTGGTAAAGAACCGTGATTTGGCGAGGTTGAGTTCGCTGAGTTTTTCGTTGAGTTTTTGTTTGTTCCGGTATCCCCAGTATAAAAAAACCAAGCCGGTCAGGACAAGCAATATCAGGCCAATCATCAGGTTCCGTTGGAGTTTCTGTTTCTGGATTCGCAGGTTCTGCTTGTCTTTTTCAGCATTGAGCAAAGCAATTTCTTTTTCCTTCTTCTCCATCTCAAACTTCGATTCCATTTCGGTAAGCTGTCTGACAATCTCAATGTTTACAGTGCTGTCGTGGAATATTTTATGAAGTTTTTCATGCTTCCAGGCCTTGTCATACCGGTGCTGTCCTGCATAAGCTTCTGAAAGTACGTGATGGCTATCGGCTTGCGTTTTTAGCAAGTTTATCTCTTCCGACAGTTTTAAACTTTTTTTGGCATAGTCAATGGCCAGGCCAAAGTCACCGGTGCCGAGGTAATCATTTGCCAGGTTGGTCAGGCAAAGGGCTTCACCTGATTTGAAATTTAATTCCCTAAAAGCATCGAGTGCCTGGTTGTGGTAAGCGATTGCTTTATTAAACTCATGGTTTTTCAGAAATATTAACCCGATATTGTTTAAAGTACTTGCAATCCCTTTTTTATCATTGAGTTCATTTTTTATTTCAAGGGCTTTTAAGTAATTCTCTTTTGCCTTGTCATACTGCTCCATATCAAAATAAACATTCCCGATATTATTATAATTTACTGAGACCCCCAGGGTAAAGTCCAGGTCAAGGTTGATTTCGAGTGATTTTTGGTGATATTCCAAAGCCCGTTCATATTGTCCCTGCTCATTATAAATACCGCCAAGTTTGTGGTAAATTCTGGACAGTTGGGGTTTGTTGCCTGTTATTAAAAACAATTCCCTGGCTTTATTCAAGCTGGCCAATGCCAGTGGGTAGTTGTTTTGTTTGATGGACACATCCCCAATATCAGTCAGGCAGGCCGCTATACCTTTGGTGTAATTTATTAACTCATATTTGACCCTGGCTTCTTCATACAGATTGAGGGCTTTATGGTAGTTTCCTTTTACTTTGCTGATAATCCCCAGGTAATATAACGAACCAGCGATACCCCGCACATAATTACCGGAGGTGGAAACCTCAAGGGCCTGTTCGGCATATTCAAGTGCCTTATCAGGGGATGACCTCTGGTATTCCCAAAAAAGTTGCGATAAAATATCGAATTGAGCAGAATCATCCTGTGTTGTATTAAGCGCATTTAACAGCGAATCGGCCCTTGTGGCACCCATCATCCCCTGAGCAATGCTTGTTATGCATGCCAGGACTATGATTTGCAGATATGTTGTGAGTGATTTTCCCACCAGTAAACAGACTAAAGTTTCAGAAACTATTTTTGCTGCTAATGTAATTGAATATGCCGGATACTGTATGCCGGCTTAAGTTAAAGACAAGTAAATGAAATCATCTAAGGTGCAAACCTTAGGTTCTGAGAGCCACAAGAACCGCTACCCTTAATTCATTTTTTTTACTTGAATGTCACACTTTTGAAGTATTATGCCTATGCAATCAGTAATCGACGGGCGACGCCCGGCAAGCTTATTTTCCATCTCTGATTTCCCTTATCTCAGCTATTAGTTCATCTATTATCTGCCGGAGTTTTTCATTGGTCTGCTGCTGTTCTGCTATCATCTGTTGCTGCTCCTGCATTCCTTTCACCAGGGGTACCACAAATTCGGCATACGACAAGCCGTAATAACCGGCATCGCCTTTCGGTTTTTTAACCCCGCTGAAATCGTAGCCCGCCTGCCGGGCTGCGGTTTCCACTTCCTGGGCAAGGAACCCGCTCTGTTTGATGGTTTCAATTTCGTATTTGGCCGGGTAGTCGCTGGAGTCCGCCGTGCCGAACAGCCGGTCAGTTGCATCCTTGTCGAAATAATAAGTCACAGGGCGCAGCTTGAGAATAAAGTCAAGGCCTTTCACATCTTCCCGTACCTTGCTTTTGGCCCTTTCGTCTGACACGGACGTCCAGGAGACCTGCCCGCCGATCCAGGTGACGCTGCTGTTGCCGATCATGATCTTGTTGCTGGCGCCGGGTTCGGCATCGTAGCCAAGTGCAGTGGAATTGCTCCAGGTTGCGCCGTTTGAAAGAGCACTATAACCAAGGGCGGTATTATTGCTCCCGGTAGTGTTTCTATAAAGGGTCCAGCTACCTGCGGCTGTATTTCTGGTACCGGTGGTGTTTTTCGTAAGCGCCGTATAACCCGTGGCCGTATTATGAGAACCACTGGTGTTGGACAACAGCGCTTTGTAGCCAGAGGCAGAGTTATTACCACCAGTGGTATTGGCAAAAAGTGCCTTGTAACCGTTTGCCGTATTGTAAATGCCTGTGTTGTTCATGTTTCCGGCCATGTAACCCACAAAAACATTCTGGTTGTTTGTCAAATCATCGGCAGCGCCGGCGCCCTGGCCCAGGAAGACCGATTGTCCTGTCCCTGTTTGGGCGATCCGTCCGTTCACCTCCAGTCTTGCCAGCGGTGTTGCCGTTCCGATGCCAATGCTATCCGTTGTATTGAACACATAATTTCCGTTAACCGTCCATCCGCCGCTGTTGACGGTATCGCCGCTGGCCCAGTTGGCATTGCCCGAGGCATCGGAAACAAGAATAAGCCCTGCTGCCTGTTTGCCGTCCACGTAGCGCATGGAGCCGTTCACATCGAGGGTGGCTGCCGGCGTGGAGGTACCGACGCCCACGCTGTCGGTGTTGTTGAATACATAATATCCGTTGACTGTCCATCCGCCGCTGTTGACGGTATCGCCGCTGGCCCAGTTGGCATTGCCCGAGACATCGGAAACAAGGATAAGCCCTGCTGCCTGTTTGCCGTCCACGTAGCGCATGGAGCCGTTCACATCGAGGGTGGCAGACGGAGCGGTTGTTCCGAGTCCCAGGTAACCGCTGGCCAGATCGCCGTAAACGGTATTGCCGATGTTGAGTTGATTGCTTGCCGTGGCTGATGGCGCGTTCACGTATGCACCGATGATAATATTATTGCTGCCGGCAGTGATATTTTGGCCCGCATTTGTACCCAGCGCAGTGTTCCAAAAACCTGTAGAATTGGCAAAAAGCGACTTATAACCGATGGCCGTATTTTCATATCCGGTTGAGTTGCTAAAGAGTGCTGCGCACCCGCTGGCGGTATTGTTATCACCCGAAGTATTGGTATAAAGCGCTCCTAAACCTGCTGCCGTATTATAAGAACCGACAGTATTGTAGAAAAGCGCCGAGCTTCCGTCAGCCGTATTGTAATTTCCCGTGGTATTGTTACGAAGCGCTACATAACCAAAGGCCGTATTTTCATATCCTGCAGTGTTTTGATTTCCTGCGTTCCATCCTGCGAATACATTTCGGTTATCGGTAAGATCATCATTAATACCGGCACCTTCACCCAGGAAAACAGATCGGCCCGTGTTTAGCACTTCCAATCGTCCGCTGTCCATTCTGAAAAACTCGGTGCCGGCCTGGTCGAAGCGGATGATGTCTTCATCAGGATTTTTTTCCACCTGAACTTTCGTATCACCATTGGCGTCGGAAAGCACTGTGTTGTTGTTGGAAGCGCGCAATTCCACCCAGCCGGGGGATACGCCTTCATAAAACCAGAAGCTTTTGGTATCGGTATCGAATACCAGCAGTCCGTTGGCAGGGGAGGAGATGGCCGTGCGCTGGACGGTGGTCATGCGGGGGATCAACATTCCTGTTGCGGTGGATTTTACATCCAGCATGGCTGATGCATCGGGAGAAGAGCCGTCGCTGTTGACGGCTACCTGGGCTCTCAGGGAAATATTCACAAATAAAGAGAGCAGAATAATGGTGATAAGAGATTTTTTCATGGCATTGTCGTTTGTAAGTATTGGATGAATTGTTTTCGATAGTTTTTCAAAATTGTTGAAGACTATCAGCTATTTACTTTCCATAAGGATGCCTTTTAGCTGCATTGAGATCTGTCTCGTGTAAAGAAGAGGAGTTTATTGGCAGCGGTAAGGAGCATGAATGTAGCTTCATCCCGGTTACGAAACAATACAAACAATGCTGTTTCTCAAGAATTAATTTGGTGGGGCCCAGTCTTTCCAGACATGAACATGACAAATGTACATTAATTTACCGGAAATCCAAATTCCAGCTCTCCGGGAGAAGCGTGAAGTCCTGAATCTTCGGAGAACCATCAATCGCTGCTCACCAGTTTTTTCAGCAGCACGATTTCCGCTTTGATCTGCTCCATTTCGGAAAGCTTTTCCTGAAGCTTGTCAATGGTTTGCTGCTGTTGTTCAATCATCCCCTGTTGCTCCTGCACGGCCTTCACCAGGGGTACCACAAACTCGGCATAGCGCAGGCCATAATAATCATGGTCGTTTTTAGGCGCATCAACGCCGCTGAAATCGTAACCGATGGAAAGGGCTGCCTCCTCAACCTCCTGGGCGATGAAACCGGTGAGTTGCATACTTCCTTTTTTGGATTTGGCGTAGTAGGCTTCTTTTTCCGGATCATCCACTCCCAGGAAATCATTCACCGCTTGCAGGTCTAAATTGTAGGTAACCGGTTGCAGCAGTTTGATAAACTCCAGTCCGGGTACATTTTGCCTGATGTTTGTTTTAAACCTCCTGTCTGAAACATTTGTCCAGTCGGCAAATCCTCCTATGCTTGAAACGCCCGCATCGCCAATCCGTACCTGGTTGTTGGCAGTAATGCTAACAGCGTCGCCCAAAGCGGCGGAATTAGAGGCATATCCCCCCGAAACATAATTGTGTGCACCCACAAAGCTATTGTAACTTCCGTTAGTCATGCTGTCCAGCGCAAAAGAACCGACAGCCGTGTTTCGGGTACCTGTTCCCAGTCCATACAGGGCGCGATACCCTGCAGCCGTGTTTTGGTCCGAGCCATTCACCGAGTTAAGCGCATAGGCACCCATGGCTGTATTCTTCCCTCCTGTTTGGTTGGCATACATGGTATGAAAGCCCGTTACCGTATTGTATGAACCCGTATCGTTCTGGTTAAGCGCAACACTGCCTGATGCCGTATTGTAACTTCCGCTTGTGTTTGTGTTGAGCGCCCAGTAACCACTGGCCTGGTTGCTGACACCTGTAGTATTGGAATATAACGCTAAAGAACCTGTGGCCGTGTTAGCAGACCCGGTCGTATTGTTTAACAGTGAGAAATGCCCGACTGCCGTGTTGTCACTGGCACTATCATTTGAAAAGAGCGCACGGTACCCCAAAGCGGTATTGCCGAAACCGATGGTGTTTGAATAAAGTGATTTTGAACCGACGGCAGTATTTCTTTCACCCTGGCCCGGCAAGCTTGCTCCTATACCATTGTTGTACAATGCCGAATCACCGATGGCCACCAGGTTGGAGCGATCGGTGTTTGCAAATAAACTACTTATACCAATGGCTACATTGGATTGGCCACTGTTGTTTGAATAGAGAGCAGATTCTCCCACGGCCGTGTTAAATGACCCTGTTTTATTGAATGAAAGAGACCCAAACCCGATGGCTGAGTTGTAAGAACCGGTAGAGTCGAGATATAGCGCCTGGTTACCGAGAGCGGTATTCCCTTTACCCGTGGTGTTGGAATAGAGCGCTTCAAAACCCAGGGCCGAATTGAAATAGCCCGTCGTATTGCCGTGAAGTGATTTTGAACCAACCGCAGTGTTTTCTGTCCCTTGCAGTACACCTGTAGCTCCTGTTCCATTGTTGAATAGCGCCGAATCACCAACCGCCACCAGATAGGAGCGATCGGTATTTTGGCGCAGGCTTCCGGCTCCCATCGCTACGTTGGAATGTCCTGTTTTGTTAGATTGTAATGCATTAAAACCAATGGCTGTATTGTAAGAACCCGTCGAGTCTGCGTACAAAGCATATGTTCCAACCGCTGAATTACCATGACCATCTTTGTTGTTAAAGAGTGATTGGTTGCCGACAGCAGTGTTGTAAAAACCTGTCGAATCGTAAAACAACGCCTTGTGGCCAATCGCTGTGTTACCGACACAGAATGTATTTGAGTAAAGCGACCTGAAACCCAGGGCAGTGTTGTAATATCCTGTTGTATTTGCAAACATGGATTTTGAACCAACGGCTGTATTTTCAAAACCCGATAAATTATTATATAATGCCGAATCGCCGACGGCCACCAGGTTGGAACGGTCGGTGTTGGAAAACAGGCTACTTGCCCCCAATGCCACGTTTGCATTGCCGCTTGTATTTGAATAAAGGCTTTTTTGACCGATGCCCGTATTATCCGAGCCGGTGATATTGGTAAAAAGGGAAACGCCACCAACGGCAGTGTTGGAGCTGCCTGTGTTTGATAACAGCGCAGCTGTACCGGTGGCTGTGTTGTACGATCCTGTCTTGTTCGTAAGACCGGCCCGGTATCCGACAAATACGTTGTTGTTGTCGGACAGATCATCGGCAGCCCCGGCTCCATCGCCAAGGAAAACCGAATTCCCCGTATTCATAACATTCATCCTTCCGCTGTCCATCACAAAAAACTCGGTGCCGGCCATGTCGAAGCGGATGATATCTTCATCCGGGTTTTTTTCCACCTGGATTTTGGTGTCGCCATCGGCATCCGAAAGGCCGGAATTGTTGTTGGATGCAATCAACTCTTTCCAGCCGGGAGCAGTGCCTTCGTAAAACCAGAAACTTTTGGTGTCGGTATCGAACACCAGCAGTCCGTTGGCAGGGGAGGAGATGGCCGTTCGCTGGGTCGTCGTCATGCGCGGGATGAGCATGCCTGTGGCCGTGGATTTCACATCCAGCATGGCCGAGGCATCGGGGGAAGTGCCATCGGTATTGATGGCTACCTGTGCAATAATTGAAATGTTCATTGCAAGAATAA